>DASSJR010000269.1:0-3698 GCA_035691135.1 Nocardioides sp.
ACCCCCGGCAACAACCACGCCATCAGCCTCAGCGGCGACGACGACGAGATGCTCCGCGACAACTGGCAGAAGCTCTCCGACGGCGGCAACGTCATGGTCAAGCTGGAGAAGCAGATGTGGGGCGACGAGTTCGGCATGTGCGCCGACCGGTTCGGCGTCACGTGGATGGTCAACATCGCCGGTCAGCAGGGCTAGGCAGTTCGGCCCGAGGAGAGACCAATGGACGCCATCACCAGCCCGCCCGGCATCGTGCGCTGGATCCTGCGGCTCGAGGAGACGACCGCGCTCGACCGGCCGGTTCACGCGATCGAACCTCTGGTGCAGGAGGTCTTCGCCACGGGGACGCGTGGCGCCGTGCTGCGTGGGGAGTGGCTCGGCCACGCCCTGCACCCGCTGCTCACCGACGTGGTGCTCGGCACCTGGACATCCGCCAGTCTGCTGGACCTCTTCGGGGGCCGGGAGTCGTCCGGAGCAGCTCAGCGACTGGTCGGCGCCGGTCTTCTCGCGGTCGGTCCGACGGCCTGGTCCGGTTGGGCCGAGTGGTCGGCGGCCGGCGCGCGCGAGAAGCGGGTGGGCCTGGTCCACGCGATGACCAATGCCACCGCGATCGGTGTCTATGCCGCGTCGTGGTCGGCCCGCCGCAAGGGACGGCACGGCAAGGGCGCGATGCTGGCGCTGGCCGGAGCCGGCGTGTCCGGAGTCGGTGCCTACCTCGGGGGCCATCTGGCGGCGGTCCGCAAGGTCTCGAGCCACGATCCCGCCTTCGATGCGGGGGCGGGGAGGGTGGCCGGGTCTACCCGAGTGACCTGACCAGCAGGACCACCGCACTCGCGGCGCACACCACCAGCACCGCGCCCCGAACGTGGCGCTCGGGCAGGCGCCTGCGCAGGGCGCGCCCGAGGGCGGCCCCGAACGGCAGCACCGGCGCCAGGCACGCGGCCAGGAGCGCCTTGCGGGGTTCCAGCTGGCCTGCCAGCGCCAGCCCGGCCAGCGACAGTCCCGCACCGACCATGAAGTACACCGCCAGGGTGGTGCGGATCTGCCGGGGCGGGCGGTCCTGGTAGAGGATCGCCATCGGCGGACCGCCGATCGAGGTCGCGGTGCCCGAGAAGCCCGAGACCAGCCCCGCCGTCATCAGCGATCCCCGGGTGATCGGCGGCTGAACGGCCAGCCAGGTGACGAGCACGGCGACGAGGACGATCACCGCCACCATGAGCCCGAGGACCCGGGTGGAGACGGTCGCGACGGCGGCCACACCGATCGCGGTACCCAGCAAGCGTGGCGGCAGTGACCAGCCGAGCCCCGCCCAGTGGATGTCGGCGCGCTCGGCGGCCAGCGTGACCAACGGGTAGGTGCACGCCAGCCAGAGCATCAACTCGGGCATCAGGTCCGGCTGCACGATCGCGATCACCGGCGCGGCGACCAGGCCCAGGCCGAGCCCCACCAGCGACTGGACGGTGGCCCCGAGCAGGAGGGCCAGAGCCACCGTCAGCAGCGTCGGGATCCCCAGTCCGAGAAGGTGCAGGCCGGGCTCAGCTCTTGCGCAGGTTGCGCAGCACGTAGGGCATGATCCCGCCGTTGCGGAAGTAGCTGGCCTCGCCCGGGGTGTCGATGCGTACGACGGCGTCGAACTCGGCGTCGTCGGCCTTCACCTTCACCGTCTTCGGCGTCTTTCCGTCGTTGAGCTCGGTGACTCCGGTGATCGTGAACGTCTCCTCGCCGGAGAGCCCCAGCGACTCGGCGCTCTCGCCCTCAGGGAACTGCAGCGGGAGCACGCCCATCCCGATCAGGTTGGAGCGGTGGATCCGCTCGTAGGACTCGGCGATCACGGCCTTGACGCCGAGCAGCGCCGTACCCTTCGCCGCCCAGTCGCGGGAGGAGCCGGAGCCGTACTCCTTGCCGGCGAGCACCACCAGCGGGACGCCTTCCTCGAGGTAGTTCTCCGAGGCCTCGAACACCGTCGTCTCGTTGCCGTCCGCGGTGAAGTCGCGGGTGACGCCGCCCTCGGTGCCCGGTGCAAGCTGGTTGCGGAGCCGGATGTTGGCGAACGTGCCGCGGATCATCACCTCGTGGTTGCCACGCCGTGAGCCGTAGGAGTTGAAGTCGCGCTGCTCGACGCCGTGGTCGGCGAGGTACTTGCCCGCGGGCGATTCCTTCTTGATCGCACCGGCCGGGCTGATGTGGTCGGTGGTGACCGAGTCACCGAGCTTCAGCAGGACCCGTGCGCCCTCGATGTCGGTGACGTCCTCGGGCTCCTCCGGCATGCCGTCGAAGTACGGCGCCCGGCGGACGTAGGTGGAGTCCTCGTCCCACTCGAAGATGTCGCCCTCGGGCGTCGACAGGTTGCGCCACCGCTCGTCTCCGGCGAACACGTCCTCGTACGACGACCCGAACATGTCCGCGCTGATCGACTCACCGATGATCCGCTCGACCTCGGACGGCGAGGGCCAGATGTCCTTGAGGTAGACCTCGTTGCCGTCGGAGTCCTCGCCCAGGGGGTCCTCGAAAAGGTCGACGTCCATCGAGCCGGCCAGGGCGTAGGCCACCACCAGCGGTGGTGACGCGAGGTAGTTCATCTTCACGTCGGGGTTGATCCGGCCCTCGAAGTTGCGGTTGCCCGAGAGCACCGAGACGACGGCGAGGTCGTTCTCCTGAACTGCCTCGGACACCTCCGGGATCAGCGGACCGGAGTTGCCGATGCAGGTCGTGCAGCCGTAGCCGACGAGGTTGAAGCCCAGCTTGTCGAGGTAGGGCGTCAGGCCGGACTTCTCGTAGTAGTCGCTGACCACCTTGGAGCCTGGGGCCAGTGTGGTCTTGACCCACGGCTTGCGCTGAAGCCCCTTCTCCACCGCGTTCTTCGCGAGCAGGGCGGCCCCGATCATGACCGACGGGTTGGAGGTGTTGGTGCATGAAGTGATCGCCGCGATCGTCACCGCCCCGTGGTCGATCTCGAACTTCGTGCCGTCGGCGAGCTCGACCTGGGTCGGGCTCGACGGCCGGCCCTTCGCGCTGTCCCGGTTGAGGTGCCAGTCGGTCGGCTCACCGCCGCCGTTGGTGTCCGCGGAGTACGCCGGCGCATCGCTGGCCGGGAACGACTCAGCCGAAGCCTCGTCAGCCGAGGAGACCACGCTGTCGTGGGAGTCCCCCTCGTCGACGTAGTCGGCCAGGGCGGACCTGAAGGCCGCCTTCGCCTCGGTGACCTCGACCCGGTCCTGCGGCCGCTTGGGACCGGCGAGCGACGGCACGACCTCGCCGAGGTCGAGCTCGAGCTTCTCGGAGTAGCGCGGCTCGACGTAACCCTCGGCGGTCGGGTCGTGCCAGAGGCCCTGCTCCTTCGAGTACGCCTCGACCAGGGCCAGCTGCTCCTCGCTGCGGCCAGTGAGCTTGAGGTAGTCGATGGTCTGCTGGTCGATCGGGAAGACCGCGATGGTGGAGCCGAACTCCGGGCTCATGTTGCCGATCGTGGCCCGGTTGGCCAGCGGTAGCGCGCCGACCCCATCGCCGTAGAACTCGACGAACTTGCCGACCACGCCGTGCTTGCGGAGCTGTTCTGTGATCGTGAGGACCAGGTCGGTGGCGGTGGAGCCCTCGGGCAGCTCGCCGGAGAGCTTGAAGCCGACCACCCGCGGGATCAGCATCGACACCGGCTGGCCGAGCATCGCGGCCTCCGCCTCGATGCCGCCGACGCCCCAGCCGAC
>DASSJR010000270.1:0-2723 GCA_035691135.1 Nocardioides sp.
CCCTCGGTCTCGCGGTAGGGCGAGGCGACCGAGCCGCAGTCGAGGTGGTCGCGGCCGATCACGACGGGTGCCGTCAGCTCGCCCGAGGCCACCATCTCGTTGAACTTGAGTCCGGCGAGGTGGCGCTCGCCGTACCCCAGCCAGCAGATCCGCGCCGGCAGGCCCTGGAAGTGCACCCGCTCGCCGGCCATGGTGATCCACTTCCGCAGCCGCTCGTTGTCGGGGAAGAGCTCGAGAATGGCGCGGTCCGTCGCGGCGATGTCGGCCGGGTCACCGGAAAGGGCCGCCCACCGGAACGGGCCCTTGCCCTCACAGAACAGCGGCCGGATGTAGGCCGGCACGAAGCCCGGGAACTCGAAGGCCCGGTCGTAGCCGCCCTTCCGGGCCTCGTCACGGATCGAGTTGCCGTAGTCGAACACCTCGGCCCCCCGGTCCTGGAACTCGACCATGGCCCGCACGTGGGCGGCCATCGACTGCTGGGCACGCTTGGTGAAGCCGACCGGGTCGTCGGTGCGCTCGCGCTCCCAGTCCTCGAAGGCGGTGTCGACGGGCAGGTAGAACAGAGGGTCGTGCGCCGAGGTCTGGTCGGTGACGATGTCGATCGGCGCGTCCATCTCCAGCAGCGCAGGCAGCAGCTCGGCGGCGTTGCCGAGCACCCCGATCGAGAGCGGCCGCCGCTCGTCGCGGGCGGCCACCGCCAGCTCCACGGCTTCCTCGAGCGAGGACGCCCGCTGGTCGAGGTAACGGTGGTCGATCCGGCGCTGGATGCGCGCCTGGTCGCACTCGATGCAGATGACGACGCCGTCGTTCATGGTGACCGCGAGCGGCTGGGCCCCGCCCATCCCGCCCAGGCCGGCGGTGACGGTGATGGTGCCCGCCAGCGTGCCCGCTCCCTTCTCGCCCCCGGTCAGCTTGTCGGCCACCGCGGCGAAGGTCTCGAACGTGCCCTGCAGGATCCCCTGGGTCCCGATGTAGATCCACGACCCGGCCGTCATCTGGCCGTACATGGTCAGCCCCAGCTCCTCGAGCCGACGGAACTCCTCCCAGTTCGCCCAGTCGCCGACCAGGTTGGAGTTGGCGATCAGCACCCTCGGCGCCCACTCGTGGGTCTTCATCACCCCGACCGGCTTCCCCGACTGGACGAGCATGGTCTCGTCGTCCTCCAGGGTGCGGAGGGTCGCGACCAGGGCGTCGTACGCCTCCCAGCTGCGGGCGGCCTTGCCGGTGCCGCCGTAGACCACGAGGTCCTCCGGGCGTTCGGCGTTCTCGGGGTCGAGGTTGTTCATCAGCATCCGCAGGGGCGCCTCGGTCTGCCACGACTTGGCGGACAGCTCGGTGCCGGTGGCCGCGTGGATCGGCAGACGGGGGTTGGGGTGGCTCATGCGAGTTCTCCGATCGTTTCTTCGACGGCGGCGAGGACGGCACCCGAGGAGACCAGCGCGCACGCGGTCTCGATCTCGGGTGAAAGGTGACGGTCGGGCCCGGGCCCCTCGATCCCGGACGACCGCAGCAGTCGTACGACGGCCCGCGAGGCCGGCGCGGGCTCGAGCGGTGCGCGCAGGTCGAGTGCGCGGGCGGCGGTGAGGATCTCGATGGCCACCACCCGGGTCAGCCCGTCCACCGAGCGGCGCAGCTTGCGGGCCG
This sequence comes from Nocardioides sp., assembly GCA_035691135.1. Classification (GTDB taxonomy): domain Bacteria; phylum Actinomycetota; class Actinomycetes; order Propionibacteriales; family Nocardioidaceae; genus Nocardioides. The sequence continues at coordinate 1,645 of DASSJR010000270.1, forward strand.
CCGACCAGCCCATCGAGACGTGGTCCTCCTGCATCGCACTGGACGGGATCGAGTCGACCGACGCGGGCACGGCGAGCCGCTTGAGCTCGGAGACGATCGCGGCCTGGGTGTACTGGGCGATCATGTGCCCGCTGTCGACACCCGGGTCGTCGGCGAGGAACGGCGGGAGGCCGTGGTTGCGGGCCTTGTCGAGGAACCGGTCGGTGCGCCGTTCGGAGATCGACGCGACGTCGGCGGCAACGATGGCCAGGAAGTCCAGGACATAGGCGACCGGCGCTCCGTGGAAGTTGCCGTTCGACTCGACCCGCCCCGCGTCGGCCAGCACCACCGGGTTGTCCACGGCCGACGCCAGCTCGCGCCCGGCCACGGTCGCCGCGTGCTCCACCGTGTCGCGCGCGGCGCCGTGCACCTGCGGGGAGCAGCGCAGCGAGTAGGCGTCCTGGACCCGGTTGCAGTCCGGGCCGCGGTGCGAGGCGACCACGCCGGAGTCCGTGAGGATCGCGGTGAGGTTTGCCGCCGAGAGCGCCTGCCCGGGGTGCGGCCGGATCGCCTGCAGCTCGGGCGCGAACACCCGGTCGGTGGCGAGCTGGGCCTCCACCGACATGGCGGCGGCGACGTCGGCCGCCTGCAGCAGACGGCGCAGGTCGTGGATCGCCAGCACCAGCATCCCGAGCATCCCGTCGGTGCCGTTGATCAGCGCGAGCCCTTCCTTTGCAGCGAGCTCCGCCGGCTTGAGCCCGGCCGCAGCCAGGGCGTCGGCGGCATCGACGAGCGCCCCCGAGGCGTCCCTCACCGGGCCCTCCCCCATCAGCGCGAGCGCGCAGTGGGCGAGTGGCGCGAGGTCGCCGGAGCAACCCAGCGAGCCGTACTCCCGCACCACCGGCGTGATGCCGTGCGTGAGCAGCGATGCCAGCAGCTGCGCGGTCTCGGGGCGGATACCGGTGTGGCCGGTCGCCAGGGTCGAGAGGCGGAGCAGCATCAACCCGCGGACCACTTCGCGCTCGACCTCCGGGCCCGAGCCCGCGGCGTGCGAACGCACCAACGACCGCTGCAGCTGGGCCCGCATCTCGGTCGGGATG
>DASSJR010000271.1:0-3336 GCA_035691135.1 Nocardioides sp.
CGCGCGGTGGCGAGCAGCAATGCGATGTCGGCATACGGGTCGGCCGTGCCGAGGCGACCGACGTCGATGATTGCCTTCACCAGCCCCGTGGCCGGGTCGACAAGAATGTTGGGAAGGCAGAGGTCGCCATGGCACACCACCAGGTCGGCGCACTCTTGGACCACGCGGACCGGCAGCTCGTGCTCGATCTGTTCCAAGATCTGAGCCGGCGGGGTGCCCTGTAGTGATGCTGGGAGGAATTCGACGACGACGCGGCCCTCGGCAACGCTGGCGCGCGCGAGGGGCATCATCCACGCCAGGCTTCGGTCATAGGGACATCGGTCGGCGGCCAAGTCGTGCAGGGCGCGGACCGCACCGGCGACAGACGGCCACACCTTCAGCAGGGCTTGAGCATTGAGGTCACTGGCGGGCACACCCAGCACGGCTTGGGTGACAAGGCAGGCGCCGACCTCGGTCTGGCGCCAGTCGAGCACCGGAACGCTCGGGACTGCTGTCTGGCTGAGCCAGACACTGCGGTCGCGTTCGGCTGCCAGTTCTGCGACCCGCTCGGACGAGACGACCTTTGCGTAGCGTTGGGTGCCACGGTCATAGACAACCGACGCCCCGGACTCTCCTCCTGCGACGGCGTCCCAACCTTCAGAACCGCCAGGAAGGAGCTTCGCGAGAACCGTGGGGCTGACCGGCACCCACCCATCATGCCTCCATGGAACGACCGAACGCTGGTCCCTCAGACCAGTCACGAACTGGACTCACCGGCCCAGGCGAGCGCAGCCGCCCTCAACGCGTATGCGCCCGATCCGACAGCTGGCGAGCAACGGGTCGTCTGCGGCCCAAGGGGAGCCGCTGCCTGATGCGGGTTACGGTGGCAGCGTGATGGCGTGGTCGTCCGCCCATGTCGGGATCCGGGCGGGGTCGTCGGCAGCGGCATCGGTGGCGGGCGGGTAATCGATGTCCGCGGCGCTACCTCGCTAGGCAAACGTCGCCCCCAAGGCGTAGCGTTTCCGGGGCTAGGTTGGCGACCCCCGGACCCCGCGTACGTCGACCCTCGTGCTCCAGCAGAGGGGCTGGCGGAGCGGTGGCGTCCCGGGGTTCCCCCCACATCCACTCGGGGCGCTGCCGCGTCCTGGGTATCTCTGAGCCATTGTCGCGGCGTCAGGACTCCTCGACCGTCTCCGCGAAAGGACGCTCGGTGATCAGCGCGCGCGAGTCCGGGCCGCGCTTGATCGTCCGTGCCCCGCCGCTGTGAGCCAGTCCGGCGCCACCAGTCACGGCGCCGCCACGAGCCGCGCGCGGTCGGACGAACTCGTGGTCGGTGTCGAACGTGGCCTGACGACGCTTCCTCTCGGGCACAGCTGACACCGAGGTGACGGGCGGGGGGCCCGGCCTTTGACATCCTGGCTCGAGGATTCCTCACGACCTCGGGGTCACGAGCTCAAGCCCGCGTCGTGGGCTCAGATGCCACGAGCGGTGAGTGCTGCGGCCGCTTCTGGCCCGGGGCGTTCTCCAGCAGGAGCACGGCGAGGTCATCGCTGAGCTGGCCGCCGGGGAGGTGGGCGCGGACGCGGGCCAGCAGCGCGTCGAGGGCCTCCTCCACGCTGCCCTCGGCCAGCAGCGGACCCGCATCCAGGATCGAGAAGAACTGGCCGCGGGCGTCGCGGGCTTCGCTCAGGCCGTCGGTGTAGAGCAGGACCCGGTCTCCGGGCCGCCACGCGAAGCTCGTAGCCTCGGTGCTCTCGCCCACGCCGAGCGGGATCCCGGCCGGAACCTCGAGGAACTCCGCGAACCCGTTGGACCGCACCAGCACCGCCGGCGGATGACCGCAGCTGGTCAAGGTGATCGTGTCCGGTTCGGTCAGGTCCAGCAGGAGGGCGGTCGCGAACTCCTCGTCGCCCAGGAACGGCATCAGGTAGGAGTTCATGTCGTGGGCCGCCTCAGTCAACGTGGCCCGGGCTGCGGCGGCCTGCCGGAACGCACGGATCACGCGTGCGGCCTGTTCGACAGCGGCGAGCCCCTTGCCGCGCACGTCACCGACGATGAACCGGGTGTACCCCTCGGTGACGCTGCAGTCGTAGAGGTCCCCGCCCACGACCGCATCCTGCGCCGCCGACAGGTACCGCGAGGAGATGTGGAGCCCTTCGGTCACGGCCGGGACCTTCGGGAGGATGACACGCTGCGCGGTCTCCGCGATCGCCGTGAGCCGGGTCAGTCGCTTCTCGCGACGGACGCGGACGATGGCGACCACGACCGCGGCGGCGCTGACCAGGACGACGTCGAGCACCCGGATCCACTGCTGCGCACTGTCCAGGCTGTCATTCCACAAGCCAGACCCCACGACCAGGAGGACGGCGGCCATGGCGAAGTAGGCGGTGACCCGCGGGGACAGGACGCTGCAGGCGATCAGTGGCGCGACGGCGAACAGCGTGTCGGGCACCACGCTGTTGGGTAGCGCCAGGCCCCAGATGGCGATCGCAGCAAGCCAGACGATGGCAACGACCGCAACGGTGGCGGCGAGGCGGTCACTAATCGCGTGTGTCGGTTCCATGAGCTCTCCGTGATGGTCTGGCTCAACGATGGTCCCACTGAAAGGCTGGCAGGGTGGGCGCATGGCCGATCCCAAGGAGACCCTGGTCCGCTACCTCCAGGGGGCGCGCGAGGCGGTGCTCTGGAAGCTCGAGGGGCTCTCGGAGTACGACGCCCGCCGCCCGCTCACCCCGACCGGCACCAACCTGCTCGGCCTGGTCAAGCACCTCGCCAGCGTGGAGCTCGGCTACTTCGGCGACACCTTCGACCGCCCGAGCGGCATCGGCCTGCCCTGGTACTCCGAGGACGCCGACCTCAACGCGGACATGTGGGTCACGCCTGATCAGTCCCGTGAGTGGGTGGTCGACCTCTACCACCGGGCCTGGGCGCACGCCGCGGAGACCTTCGCGGCCCGCGAGCTCGACACGGTCGGGCACGTGGCCCACTGGGGCGGCGACGCAGTCACCCTCCACCAGATCCTGGTCCACGTCGCGACCGAGACCCACCGCCACGCCGGTCATGCCGACATCCTGCGCGAGATGGTCGACGGGGCCGCCGGCTTGCTGACCACCGCCTCCAACCTTCCCGGGGACGGCTACGACTGGGAGGCCCACGTCGCGAAGGTCGAGGCGGCCGCCGCCGCCTTCAGGTGAGGGCGGCGAGTCCTCGACCAAAACGAGAACGTGTTCTAGTATTGCGGGTGACCGACCACGACAGGAGACCCCGCATGTCCCAGGCTGTTCTCGACGGCGTCCGCGACCTGCTGCCCACGATCCGGGAGCGGGCCGATGACGCCGAGCGGGCCCGCGTCGTACC
>DASSJR010000272.1:0-2095 GCA_035691135.1 Nocardioides sp.
CGGCGCGAGCGGGATCGCGCTGCCGCTGATCGTGCTCGCCGCCGTTCTGGTTGCGGTCGGGCTCGTCCTGCCCTCCGGCCAGGCGGCCGGACCCGGCAAGCACGCTGGGCGAGCCGCCGTGGCACTCGCCGCCATCGGCGCGCCCGACCGCCTGGTGGTGCCGTCGGTGGGGATCGACGCGCCGGTCGTGCCGATCGAGACCAGCACCGACGGCGTACTCACCCCGCCCGCCGACGTCGACACGGCGGGCTGGTGGCAACGCAGCGCCGAGCCCGGCGCGCGGAGGGGTCAGGTCCTCGTCACCGGGCACACGGTCCACGACGGGGACGGCTCGATGGACGCGATGGGCGAGGTCGAGTCCGGTGACCAGGTCCGTCTGCGCCGGGGCGGCAGGACTGCGCTGTACCGGACCACCGCCGTGGCGGTGTACTCCAAGGCGGAGGTGGCCGAGCAGGCCCGCAAGCTGTTCGGCCAGAACCGCGGTCACGGCCGACTCGTGCTGGTGACCTGCACCGACTGGAACGGCGAGGACTACGAGAGCAACATCATCGTCTTCGCCGACCCCGTCCGTCGGGCCTGAACCTCGGTCCTACTTGAGCAGCCCGCGGACGACGCGCAGTCCCACCGACATCCGGGCCAGGTCGCCGGAGTCGTCGGCGCAGATCTCCTCCAGGGTCTGGACCGCACGGCTGACCACGACCTGGTCGTCGTCCTCCCAGGCGGCGATCCGGGCGGGGACCGAGTCCTCGGCTGAAGTCGACAGCAGGACCTGCCCGGTGAGGCGCGTGTGCACCGCGGTGAGGTCGTCGCGGACTGCGCCCCGGGCCATGGTCTGCCACCGGTCCTCACGGGGCAGCGCCAGGATCTGCTGCATGAGCAGCGGAAGCCCGAGTCGCTCACCGAGGGCGAAGTGGAGCCGGGCGACCTCGGCCGGGTCGAGCTTCTCGCGGTTGGCGATCTCGACCAGTCCCAGCAACATGTACGCGGCGTTGAGCACCGCGACGCGGGAGGCGAGGTACTCCGGCACGCCCTGGCCCATCAGCCGGTCGCGACGTTCCTCGAACGCCGTCAGCTCGCGGCCGGTCATGAGCTCCGGCAGCTGCACCAGCACCAGCTGCACGGTCTCGCTGAAGTAGTCGACCGTGGCCTGGCTGTCCAGCGGGGGCCGCCGGTTGTTGACCAACCACCGCGACGCCCGCTCGACGAGGGTGCGCATCTCGATCCGCATCCGGGTCTGCACCTCGGCGTCGAGCTTGTTGTCGTAGGTCTTCAGCTCCTCGCGCAGCTCGAGGGAGGCGAAGATCTCGCGGGCCACGAAGTTGGCCCGGGTCAGCTCGGCCGCGGAGGCGCCGGTCTCCCCCGCCAGGCGCGGCCAGAAGGTCATCCCGGCGCCGTTGACCAGGTCGTTGACCACCTGGGTGACGATGATCTCGCGACGCAGCGGGTGCGCGGCGATCTGGGACTCGAAACCTTCCTTCATCTTGGTCGGGAAGTAGCCCATCAGGTCGATGTGCAGATAGGGGTCGTCGGGGAGGTCGGAGGCGAGCAGCTCGTCGGCCAGCACGATCTTGGTCCAGGCGAGCAGGACCGCCAGCTCGGGACTGGTCAGCGCCCCGCCGCGGTCGAGCCGGCGGCGTACCTGCCGCGAGCTGGGCAGCCCCTCGACCTCGCGGTTGAGCACGCCGGTGCGCTCCAGACGCTTCATCCAGTCCTCGTGGACGTGGAGCAGCCCCGGAGCGTGGGCGGCGGCGTTGGCCAGCGACAGGTTCTGCTCGTAGTTGTCGCGCAGGACGAGCTGGGCCACCTCATCGGTCATCTCCGAGAGCAGGTGGTTGCGCTGCTTCTCGGTGAGGTCGCCGTCAGCCACCACCTTGTCGAGCAGGATCTTGATGTTGACCTCGTGGTCGGAGGTGTCGACGCCGGCGGAGTTGTCGATGAAGTCGGTGTTGATCCGGCCGCCGCTCTCGGCGTACTCGATCCGACCGAGCTGGGTGAGGCCGAGGTTGCCGCCCTCGCCGACGCACTTGGCCCGCAGCTCGCGGCCGTCGATGCGGATCGTGTCGTTGGCCTTGTCGCCGGCCTCCGCGTGGCTCTC
>DASSJR010000273.1:0-2551 GCA_035691135.1 Nocardioides sp.
GGCGCCAACGCGCTGCTCGAGATCGAGGTCGACGGCACGACCCACCTCGGGCTGACCAAGCAGATCCAGATCGACCCGATCACCCGCTTCCTCGAGCACGTCGACTTCGTCGCGGTCAAGAAGGGCGAGAAGGTGACGGTCAACGTGCCGATCCACCTGATCGGCGAGGCCGCTCCGGAGACCCTGGTCGTCACCGAGAACTCCGTCGTCTCGCTCGAGGCGGAGGCCACGCACATCCCCGAGTTCATCGAGGTCGACATCGAGGGTGCCGAGGTCGGCACCCAGGTCCTCGCCTCGCAGCTCGTGCTCCCCGAGGGCTCGCTCCTGCTCACCGACGACGAGACGTTGATCGTCAACGTCACCCAGCAGATGTCGGAGGAGGAGCTGGAGGCCGAGCTGGAGGAGGCCGAGGCCGAGGTCGGCATCGAGCGCGAGGAGTCCGACGCGGAGATCGCCGAGCGCGAGGAGGCCGAGGAGGCCGCCGCCGAGGAGGCCAAGGCCGAGGGCACCGAGGGCGAGGCCGGCTCCGGGTCTGGGTCCGAGGGCTCCGACGAGGAGTAGGCCGTGTGGCTCGTGGTGGGGCTGGGCAATCCCGGTCCCGCCTATGCCGGCCATCGCCACAACGCGGGCTACCTGGTGGTCGAGGAGCTCGCGAGCCGGATGGGTTCGGCGCTGCGGTCGCACAAGACCGGCCGGGCCGACGTCGTGGAGGGCCGGCTCGGGATGCCGGGGGTGCCCGGGCCACGCGTCGTACTCGCGCGCCCGCGCTGCTACATGAACGAGTCGGGCGGCCCCGTCAAGGCGCTGGCGACGTTCTACAAGCTCGAGCCGGAGCAGATCATTGTGGTCCACGACGAGATCGACATCCCCTTCGGCACGCTCAGGGTCAAGCTCGGCGGCGGCGACAACGGCCACAACGGGCTGCGGTCGGTCCGCTCGGCGCTGGGCACCGGGGACTTCTACCGGGTCCGGGCCGGGGTCGGCCGGCCACCGGGGCGACAGGAGGTCGCCGACTTCGTGCTGTCCAACTGGTCCACGACCGAGCGCAAGGAGCTGCCCTTCGAGGTGGACCGGGCCGCGGATGCCGTGGAGTCGCTGGTCACCGATGGTCTCGCGGAGACCCAGCAGCGGTTCAACTCGTGAGAGTGCTGGTTAGGGTGGCGCCGTGACCGACACCGCCGTTGACCCCAGCACCCTCGACGACCACGCCTTCGCCGTATGGGCAGCCGAACAGGCCGGCGCTCGCCTGCTCGAGGTGCGGGCCGAGGGGTTGGAGGGCCGCGAGCTCAAGGACGCCGGCGATCGTGCCGCCCAAGAGCTGCTGGCACGGGTCCTCGCCGAGTACCGGCCCGACGACGCGGTCCTGTCCGAGGAGGCGGCCGACGACAAGGCCCGACTGTCGGCGAAGCGGGTCTGGATCATCGACCCGCTCGATGGCACCCGCGAGTTCTCCGAGCCCCCGCGCGACGACTGGGCCGTTCACGTCGCCCTCTGGCAGGACGGTGACCTGGTGGCCGGGGCCGTCGCACAGCCGGCGCTGGGCGAGACGTTCAGCACCGGCCGCCCACCCACGGTCCCGTCGCGCACGTCGGACCGCCCCCGGATCGCGGTCTCCCGCACCCGGCCGCCCGCCTTCGTCGAGGCGCTCGCGGCCGAGATCGACGCCGAGCTGGTCGCGATGGGCTCGGCCGGTGTCAAGGTGATGTCGGTGGTGCGCGACGTCGCCGACGCCTACGTCCACGCCGGTGGCCAGTACGAGTGGGACAACGCCGCGCCGGTCGCCGTGGCCCGTGCGGCGGGGTTGTTCTGCTCGCGCGTCGACGGCTCCGAGCTGGCCTACAACCAGGACGACGTCTCGCTGCCCGACCTGATCGTGTGCCGGCCCGAGCTTGCGGAGGCCATCGTCGACTTCGTGAAGCGCAACGGGACCGACTGATCCGTGCAGCTCTCCGCCTGCGTCACCGACGAGGACTACGAGGCGTGGCGTGCGGTCCGGATCGAGGTCGAGCCGGGGGAGCGGACCGCCACCGTGGCCGAGCTGCGCGCCCAGGACTCACCGGCCCGGCTGATGCTGCTGGCCCGCACCGACGGCACCGTCGTCGGCTCCGGGTTGGCCGACCGCTCCGAGACGGCCGGCGGCGGGTTCGTCCTGCCGCGGGTCCCGTCCGGGCATCGCCGAGCGGGCGTGGGCACCAGGCTCCTGCGAGCGCTGGCCGACCACTGCGCCGGTCTCGATGTGCCATCACTGCGTAGCCGCGTCGACGACGCCGGGTCCCTGGCGTTCGCCGAGCGCTTCGGGTTCGCCGAGGTGGACCGGGAGCTCGAGCAGGTCCGCTCGGTCGGCGAGGAGCCGCCGCCGTCCGCGCTGCCGGGCGGGGTCGAGGTCGTGACCCTGGACGAGCGCCCGGAGCTGTGGGCCGCCTGCTTCGAACGGTTCGGCACCGAGGTGCTCGCCGACTTCGCCCTCCATGCTCCGCTGGAGATCACCGCCGAGCAGTGGAACACCTCCTGGCGCGGCGACCACGTGTTCCTGGCAATGCACCAGGGCGAG
>DASSJR010000274.1:0-4925 GCA_035691135.1 Nocardioides sp.
CACCACTACGACCTGTCCAACGAGTTCTACTCACTCCTGCTGGACCCGTCGATGGCCTACTCCTGCGGCTACTGGACCTCGACGGACCCGGCGTACACGCTCGCGGACGCCCAGCGCGACAAGCTCGACCTGGTCTGCCGCAAGCTCGGCCTCGAGCCCGGGATGTCCCTGCTGGACGTCGGCTGCGGCTGGGGGTCGTTGTCGCTCCACGCGGCCGAGCACTTCGGCGCCCGGGTCACCGGGGTCACGATCGCCGCTGAGCAGAAGGCCTTCATTGACGAGCGGATCCGCGAGCGCGGCCTGGGCGATCGGGTGGAGATCCGGTTGCAGGACTACCGCGAGGTCCCGGAGGAGGGACACTACGACGCGGTCGGCTCGATCGAGATGGGCGAGCACGTCGGCGAGGCCAACTACCCGACGTACGTCGAGGTGCTGCGTCGCACGGTGCGTCCCGGTGGCCGGGTGATGGTGCAGCAGATGAGTCGCACCGGCCCGTATCCGGGGGGCGGGCCGTTCATCGAGTCCTTCATCGCGCCCGACATGCACATGCGCCCGGTCGGGGAGACCGTCGCGTACCTCGAGGCGGGGGGCCTCGAGGTACGCGACGTGCACGGACTCCGCGAGCACTACGTGCGGACGGTGCAGGGATGGCTCGACCGGTTCGAGGCCAACCTCGAGCAGCTGACCGCCATGGTCGGCGAGGAGGTGGTCCGGGTGTGGCGGCTCTACCTCGTCGGCGGGCAGCTGGCGTTCCGGGACGGCCGGATGGGGGTCGACCAGATCCTCGCGATCCGGCCCGGAGGTGAGCACTCGGTGCCACCTGAGCGCACGTGGTGAAAAGGTTGAGCGCGTGAGCGAGCTGCTGACCGTCTCTGGTGCGTCCTTCGGTGTCGCCGTGGTGGCCATGGTGATCACGGCCCTGGTGGCGCGCCGGGTCGATCGGGTCTCGGTCGTCGACGTGACCTGGGGTGTGGGACTCACGGTCATCTCCGTGGTGTGTGCCGTGCTGGGTACTTCAGACAGCGGTTGGTTGCCGTGGCTGATGGTGCTGCTCGTCGCCGTCTGGGGCCTTCGGCTCTCGTGGCACATCTGGAAGCGATCTCGCGGTCACGGCGAGGACCCGCGCTATGCCGAGATGCTCGCCCCCCACTCCCCCGACGCCGACCGCTCCGCCTGGTTCGCCGCCGCCGTGCGCAAGGTGTTCGTGATCCAGGGGGTGGCGCTGTGGTTCGTGGCCTGGCCGCTCCAGGCCGCGGCCGTCGGGGCGGTCGAGATGGTGGCGCTGGTGTGGATCGGCGTCGTGCTCTGGGCGGTCGGCTTCGTCTTCGAGACCGTCGGTGATGCCCAGCTCGCGGCGTACAAGAGGAACCCCGACCGCGGACCGGTGCTGGACACCGGTCTGTGGGCCTGGACCCGCCACCCCAACTACTTCGGCGATGCGAGCGTGTGGTGGGGGCTCTGGCTGGCCGGGGCCGCGTCTACCGGCTGGTTGCCGGCGCTGCTGACCCTGCCCGCGCCGGTGGCGATGAGCTACTTCCTGGCCTACGCCACCGGTGCCCGGCCGCTGGAGAAGACGATGATGAAGCGTCCCGGTTATCCCGAGTACGCCGCCCGGACGTCGATGTTCTTCCCCCTCCCGCCTCGTCGCTGACCTGGGCGATCGGCCCGTGGTTGACTCATGGCATGGACGCGGTCACCGCAGCGTTCGAAGCCTTCCCCCGCACCGGTTTCCTGCCACGGAGGCAGCGTCGGATGGCGTCGTTCGACGGACCGCTGTCGATCGGCCACGGGCAGACCAACTCCCAGCCACGGACCGTCGACGCGATGCTGCGCCTGCTCCAGGTAGAGCCCGGCCAGCGGGTGCTCGACGTCGGATCCGGGTCGGGCTGGACCACCGCGCTGCTCGCGTACCTCACCGGCGAGTCCGGCGAGGTGCTGGGGGTGGAGATCGAGGCCGACCTGGTGCGGTTCGGCAGCGACAACCTGGCCGCCACCCATCAGCCGTGGGCATCGATCCATCCGTCCGAGCCCGGCTGCCTCGGACTGCCGGACAAGGCGCCGTACGACCGGATCCTCGTTTCCGCCGAGCCGCGCACCCTGCCCGAGCAGCTGGTCGACCAGCTGGCCGACGGCGGCCGGATGGTGATCCCCGTCTACGGCACGATGCTGCTGGTGGTCCGGGAGGGTGGGGAGGTCACGGTGACCCGGCACGGTGGTTACCGGTTCGTGCCGCTTCGGTGAGAGCGCGCAGGTTCGTGCGAGGAACGAGCGCGAACCGTAGCTCGTGAAGGTTGCGCGAGCCCGCGCCCGAGCTCGCGAGCGCGACGGCCGGGTCGAAACCCGGTGAGCCGAGAGCAAACCTCAGCCACGGCGCTGCCCACGGTTCCGGGGTTTCGAGGCTCAGGCGCCAGAGCGCCTTCGCACCTCAACCTCCGGTGGTGCGGCTTCGCACCTCAACCTCCGGGCGTGCGGGTCCCTCGGTCCTCGCCGTCGCCGCGGCGCGACGGCCGCACCGCAGGGATCCCGTCGAAGGTGACCTCCACCGTCTCGAAGCCCTTGTGCCGTTGGGCCCGTGCGTAGCCGGCATAGGCCCGTCGGTCCGCCTCGGTCAGCTCGACGGCGTCGGTGAACGGCGTGAGAAGAGCGCGCGGCCACAGGTGCCGTTCGAGGACCACGTTGAGCTCCATGCCGAGCACGCCGGAGACGGCGGCGATGAAGATCACACCGAGCAACCCCAGCACCAGGCCGAAGGTCTGGTTCATCTCGCTCGTGCTCTCCAGCACCTGCGAGACGTAGAACGTCCCGAGCCTCTGGATGAGCAGCCACGTCACCGCCACCAGCGCCGCACCGGGCAGGGCGCTGCGCATGCTGTGATGGCGCGCCGCCGCCAGCCGGAAGAACAGCGTCAGCACGGCGGTGTTGACGATGACGCTGGCCAGTGCGATCGGCCACTGGTACGACGCCAGCGTCTCGCCGAGCACCTCGGTCTCGCTGGCAAGGATCGAGAGCACGATCACCGCCAGCACCGCCAGGCCGCCCACCATCAGCAGGGCCAGGCTCTTGACGCGGAGCAGGATCGGGTTCGGCCGGCTGTTGCGCGGCACCGACCACGCCACGTTGGTCGCGTTCTGGATCGCCTGCCCCAGCCCGAGCGCGCCGTACAGCGCGGCGAGCGATCCGAGCACGATCGCGGTGATCGAACCGCTCAGTCCGCCGGGGATCCCCAGCTCCGTCCCGATCACCGGGAACTGGGCGAGTGCCGAGTCGAGCACCTGCTGCTCGAGCTCCGGGTCACCCTGAAGGACCACGCCGAGCAGGGTCGTGCCGAGCAGCAGCAGCGGGAAGATCGCGACGAACGCGTAGTAGGTGATGATCGCGGCGAGATAGCTGCCCTGGTCGTCGAAGTACTTGTAGACGACCCCGATCGGCAGTCCGAGCAACGACGTACGTCGCTGGAACCGGTCGAGTCCCTCGGACACCGTGCCCACGCTTCGAGGCTACGACCCGGTCGCCCGCAGACGCGGGAAAACTGCAGGGATCAGTAGGACTTCGGCAACCCGAGCGAGTGCATGGCCACGAAGTTCAGGATCATCTCCCGGCTGACCGGCGCGATCCGGCCGGCCCGGGTCGCGACCAGGAGCCCGGCCATGCCGTACTCCTGGGTGATCCCGTTGCCGCCATGGGCCTGGACCGCGCGGTCGGCGGCGTTGCAGGCGGCCTCGGCGGCGGCGTACTTCGCCATGTTGGCGGCCTCGCCGGCGCCCATGTCGTCACCGGCGTCGTAGAGCGCGGCGGCCTTCTGGGTCATCAGCCGGGCCAGCTCCGTCTCGATGTGGGACTGCGCCAGCGGGTGGGCGATCGCCTGGTGGGCGCCGATCGGCGTCTGGAAGACGGTGCGCTCCTTGGCGTACGCCGCCGCGCGGTTGAGCGCGAACCGCGCCAGCCCGGTGGAGAACGAGGCCGCCATGATCCGCTCCGGGTTGAGCCCGGCGAAGAGCTGCACCAGACCCGCGTCCTCGTCACCAACCAGGGCGTCGGAGGGCAGCCGGACGTCGTCGATGAAGACAGCGAACTGCTGCTCCGGCGAGACGATCTCCATCGGGATCGGCTTCGCCTCCAGGCCCTCGGCGTCGGTCGGGACCACGAACAGGCAGGGCTTGAGCTTGCCGGTCTTCGCGTCCTCGGTGCGGGCCACGACGAGGACGTTGTCGGCCTCGTCGATGCCGGAGATGTAGATCTTGCGACCGGTCAGCAGCCACTCGTCGCCATCCCGCCGGGCGGTGGTGGTGATGTTGTGGGAGTTGGTGCCGGCGTCGGGCTCGGTGATTGCGAAGGCCATCGTGCCGGTGCCGTCGCAGATGCCGGGCAGCCAGCGCCGCTTCTGCTCGTCGGTGCCGTAGCGGCTGATCACGGTCCCGCAGATCGCCGGGCTGACCACCATCATCAGCAGCGGGCAGCCCTGGGCGGCCAGCTCCTCACAGACCGCGGCCACGTCACCGATCCCGCCACCGCCGCCGCCGTACTCCTCGGGAATGTTGATGCCGAGGTAGCCGTTCTTGGCGATCGCCATCCACAGGTCGGTGGTCTTGCCGCCGGAGCGGGCCTGTGTGGTGAAGTACTCGCGCCCGTAGCCGCTCGCGAGCTTGGACACCTCGCGCCGGAGCGCCTGGCGCTCCTCGGTCTCGCTGAACTGGGTCATCGCTCTGCTCCTGTCTCTTCGACGACGGCCAGGACCTCGCCGGCGGCGACCTGCGCGCCCGGTCGTACGTCGATCTCGGTGATCACCCCGGCCTGCGGCGCGGTCACGGTGTGCTGCATCTTCATCGCCTCCAGGACCAGCACCGGCTGGCGCGCGGCGACCTCGGCGCCGACCTCGACGGCGACGCTGACGACCGTGCCGGGCATCGGAGCGAGCAGGGAACCGC
>DASSJR010000275.1:0-3087 GCA_035691135.1 Nocardioides sp.
GCCGGCCGCCGTAGAGCCGCCGGAAGGGCTGGAGATGCCGGCCCTGACCCGCCCGGCCCCGGTGGCGGACCCGCTGCCCGGGTCCGGCACCCTCTCCCCGGAGAAGGTGCGCCGTGCCGTGGACCGCTTCCTCCGGGACCGCGACCTCGGGAAGTCGGTGCACGCCGTCGTGTCCGGGATGGACGGCGGCCCGCCCGCCCTCTCGTTCGGCGCCGACCCCGGCATGCCCGCCTCCACCACCAAGCTGCTCACGACCACAGCGGCACTCGACACGCTCGGGCCCGACCACACCTTCGAGACCACCGTGGTCGGCGGCGGCGCGGACAGGATCGTGCTCGTGGGCGGCGGAGACCCGTTCCTCGCCCGCCGTCCCGAGTCGTCCGGCTGGCCGCACGGCGCCGACGTCACGAGCCTGGCCCGCAGAACCGCCGCCACCCTCCACCAGCGTGGCCGCGGCAAAGTGCGGGTCGGCTACGACGACTCGTTGTTCACCGGGCCGGCCGTGAACACGGAGTGGCCCAGGAGCTACGTCCCGGACGGCGTCGTCTCGCCGATCACGGCCCTGTGGGTGGACGAGGGAGTGGATGCTTCCGGGTTCGGCCGGGTCGCGGACCCGTCCGCAGATGCCGCCGCCGAGTTCGTCCGGGCCCTCGAGCGGTCCGGCATCCGGGTCCTGGGCAAGCCGGCGCCCGAGCGGGCCGGACGCGGTGCCCCGGTCCTCGCCCGGGTCACCAGCGCACCCCTGGCCGAGATCGTGGAGCAGGTGCTCTCGGTCAGCGACAACGAGGGCGCCGAAGTGCTGGCCCGGCACGTCGGGCTGGCGGTGTCGGGGAAGGGTTCGTCGGCGGCAGGGGCCGATGCGGTCCTCAGCACCCTGCGCCGGCTCAGCGTCCACACCGACGGCGCCACGGTCTACGACGGCAGCGGGCTGTCGCGCAAGGACCGGATCGACCCGGACACCCTCGTGGACGTCCTGCGGGTCGCCTCGTCCCGGAACCATCCCGACCTGCGCCCGGTCCTCACCGGGCTGCCGGTCGCGGGCTTCACCGGCTCGCTGGCCCTCCGCTTCGATGACGCCCCGGTCCCCGGGCGCGGGCATGTTCGAGCCAAGACCGGCACCCTGACGGGGGTCAGTGCGCTCGCCGGCGTGGCCACCGACCTGGACGGCGTACCCCTGGTGTTCGCGCTGATCGCGGACCGGGTCAAGCTCCGCGACACCCTCGACGCCCGGGATGCCCTGGACGATCTCGCGGCGGCCCTCGGCTCCTGCCACTGCGCCGCCTGAGATTCCGTGACCGTTCCAACGTCCGTGCTGCCGGTCCCGCAGAGCCCACCATTGCGCAGAAACGGCAGCCGGGGCGGTGCGGATTTCACCGTTTGGTACCAAACGGTGAGCACGGACGCTCACCAGATCCACGTGCAGCGGCCACGTAGGGTCACAGCATGAGCGTGGAGATGGTGGACTGGGACCTGGCGGTCACGATCGGGACCCGGGTCGCCGGGGAGGGGCCCCAGGTCACCCGCGAGACCGCCGACCAGGTGGTCGCAGAGCTCCGGGACGACGCCAACCGGTCCACCGGGCTGGTCCGCGAGTTCACCGGCCTGGTCGCCGAGGAGCGCACCGCGCCCGTCCTGGCGGTGGATCGCCCGGGCTGGATCCGGGCCAACGCCGACGGCTTCGCCACCGTCCTGGCCCCGCTCGTCGACAAGCTCTCCGAGAAGAAGGGAGCGCCGACCGGACTGTCCCTCGCCGTGGGGTCGCGGATCACCGGTGCCGAGGTCGGCCTGCTCCTCGGGTTCCTCGCCAGCAAGGTGCTCGGGCAGTTCGACCCGTTCTTCGCACCCGCCGGGCGGCTGTTGCTCGTAGCCCCCAACATCGTCCACGTCGAGCGGGAGCTCGGCTGCGACCCGACGGACTTCCGGCTGTGGGTCTGCCTGCACGAGGAGACGCACCGGGTGCAGTTCACCGCGGTTCCGTGGATGCGCGACCACCTTTTCTCCGAGATCAACGCGATCGCCGACACCATGGAGCCGGGCAAGCTGCTCGACGACGCCCTCGGCCGGGTTTCCGAGGTGATCCGCGGCGACGGCAGCCTGCTCGACGTCATCGGATCCCCCGAGCAGAAGGAGATCCTGGACCGGGTCACCGGCGTCATGTCCCTGCTCGAGGGACACGCGGACGTGGTCATGGACGGGGTCGGCCCCTCCGTGATCCCCACGGTCGCCGAGATCCGCCGGAAGTTCGACAGGCGCCGCAAGGGTGTGGGAACGCTCGACCGGCTGTTGCGCCGCCTGCTTGGGCTGGACGCGAAGATGGCGCAGTACCGTGACGGGGCCCGCTTCGTGCGGGGAGTGGTCGACAAGGTCGGCATGCACGAGTTCAACGCGGTCTGGGCTTCACCCGACAACCTCCCGACCAAGGCCGAGATCGCCGATCCCTCCGCGTGGGTCGGCCGGGTTCTCTAGCCCGATGGGCCCGCACCCGGCCGTCGCGTCCGTGCGCCTCGCCGTACGTCGCACGCTCGTGTCGCTCACCGGCGACCCGGTGGTGCTGGTCGCCTGCAGCGGAGGCGCCGACTCCCTCGCGCTGCTGGCGGCCGCCGTCTTCGAGGCGCGAAGCGGGCCGGGACGCGTGGTGGGCGTGACCGTCGACCACGGCCTCCAGGAGGGATCTGCGGAGCACGCGGACCGGGTCGTGGCGCAGATGGCGCTGATGGGCGCCGACGAGACCGCCGCCGTCCGCGTGACTGTCGAGGGCGGGGGCCGTGGGATCGAGGCAGCAGCCCGGGAGGCTCGGTACGCCGTCCTCGAAGAAGTGGCCTCCCGGATGGACGCACGCGCGGTGCTGCTCGGTCACACGCTGGACGACCAGGCAGAGACCGTGCTTCTCGGGCTCACCCGGGGATCGGGCGGTCGGTCGATCGCGGGCATGCGCCCGGTGTTCGACCATTTCCACCGCCCCCTGCTCGGGCTCACCCGGGAGCAGACCGAGGCCGCCTGCCGGGCCGAGGGGATCGAGTACTGGGACGACCCCCACAATGCCGACCCGCGGTTCACCCGCAGCCGGATCCGCCACCGGGTCATGCC
>DASSJR010000276.1:0-2311 GCA_035691135.1 Nocardioides sp.
CGTTCCTGGTGCTCGCCGACGTCGTCGCCCGGACCGCGCTGTCGCCCGCCGAGGTGCCGATCGGCGTGGTGACGGCCCTGGTCGGGGCGCCCTTCTTCCTCGTCGTCCTGCGGCGGAACAAGGGGGACCTGTGAAACCCGACAGAGTGCGCAGCAGCGCCCGGCCGCTCTTCGCCGCCCGGAGCGCGGCGATGGAATGCCGCGGAGTGTCCGTGGAACGCGGCGGCCGACGGGTGGTGACCGAGGTCGACCTCGTGGTCGAGGAGGGCGACTGGGTGGCCATCGTGGGGCCGAACGGTGCCGGCAAGACCTCCCTGCTGCACGCGGTCGCGGGCTTGATCCCCGCGACCGGGGAGCTGCGGGTCAGCGGTCTGGATCCGGGGCGCGCCCCACGTCGCCAGGTCGCCCGCGTGGTCGCCCTGATGCCGCAGCGCCCGATCGTCCCGGAAGGCACCACGGTGCGGGAGCTGGTGGCGCTCGGACGTACCCCCCACCTGCGGCGCTTCGGGACCGAGACCGCCGCCGACCGGAACGCCGTGGAGCGCACCCTGCGCCGGCTCGAGCTCACCGAGTTCGCGGAGCGACCGGCGCTCGGCCTCTCCGGCGGCGAGCTGCAACGCGTCGTCCTCGCTCGCGCCCTCGCCCAGGAGCCCCGCGTCCTGCTGCTCGACGAACCGACGAGCGCGCTCGACATCGGTCACCAGCAGAGCGTGCTGGACCTGGTCAGCAGCCTCCGCCGGCAGGACGGGCTCACGGTCGTGGCGGCCATGCATGACCTGACCCTGGCCGGTCAGTACGGGCGCCGGGTGGTGCTGATCCACCAGGGACGGCTGGTGGCCGACGGCGCACCCGCCGCCGTACTGGAGCCGACCCGGCTGTCCGAGGTCTACGGCGCCCGGGTCGAGGTCCTGCACCGGGCCGGCGGCCCTGCGGTGGTCCCGGTGCCCAGCCACGCGAGCGCCGACCCGCGGGACCTGACGTGAGTGTCGTCGTCGCCGGCGCACTCGACCTGACCCTCGGTGAGCCTCCGGCACGTCTCCATCCGGTCGTGGCCATCGGGCGCTACCTGTCCGCCGCCGAGCGACTGGTTCCCGCCCGGCCAGCGTTCTCGGCGATGACCACCGGAGCCGCCGCCTGGGTGGGCGGGGCGCTAGCCGTTGTCGCGGTCGGCCGACTGGTCGAGCGGGCCGCGGACCGCCGAGGTCGGCTGTGGGGGAGCCTCGTGCGCGGTGTTGCCCTGTGGCCCCTGCTCTCGGCCCGCCTGCTCCTCGCCGAGGTGCAGGCCGTCGAGTCCTCACTCGGGCAGGGCACGGAGGCCGGACGGTCGGCGCTGGCCCGCATCGTCAGCCGAGACACCGGGCAGCTCCGTCCCGAGGAGGTGCGGGCTGCGGCGATCGAGTCGCTGTCGGAGAACCTCTCGGACTCGCTGGTCGCCCCCTTGTTCTGGTACCTGCTGGCCGGGATCCCCGGCGCCGCGCTCTACCGGTTCGCGAACACCGCGGACGCCTGCTGGGGCTACCGCTCTGGGCGCTGGGAGTACGCCGGCCGGGTCGCCGCCCGCGCCGACGACGCACTGAACCTCCTGCCCGCCCGGCTCACCGCACTGCTCCTGCACGGCGGCTCGGGGTGGCCCGAGCTGCGCCGTGAGGCAGGCAAGACCTCCTCGCCCAACGCCGGCTGGCCGATGGCGGCCATGGCACTGCGATTGGGGCTGCGGCTCACCAAGCGCGGCCACTACGCCCTGAACCCCGTCGGAGCCCCACCAGGACCCGGTGACGTCACCGAGGCGGTCCGCGCGGGCCGCCGTACCGCCCTGGTCGCCGTGGCCGTCGCCGCGGCGAGCGAGGGCCTCGCCCGTCGACACCGAGGAGCATCGCGATGACCAGCACCGAACCGCTGCCCCGGGGCGACCGACCCCGACCGGAACGCCGGAACGTCGCCTCGGTCGTGCTGGTCAACACCGGGGACGGGAAGGGCAAGTCGACCGCGGCCTTCGGAACCCTGATGCGGGCGGTGGCCCGCGACTGGAACGTGGCGGTGGTGCAGTTCATGAAGTCGGGGAAGTGGCGCGTCGGCGAGGAGACCGTCGCGCGCCGGCTGGGGGTGGACTGGTGGACCATCGGCGACGGCTTCACCTGGGAGTCGGACGACCTCGACCGCTCCGCCGTAATCGCGCGAGAGGCCTGGAAGGCAGCCTCCGAGGCACTCGCGTCCGGGCGCTACGACCTGGTGGTGCTCGACGAGGTCACCTACCCCGTCAACTACGGGTGGATCGACGGCGAACCGGTCTGGGCGGCGATTCGCGACCGGGC
>DASSJR010000277.1:0-4301 GCA_035691135.1 Nocardioides sp.
TCGTTCATCCAGTCCCACTGGCCGTGCATGACGTTGTGGCCGATCTCCATGTTCTCGAGGATCTTGGCCAGGCCGAGAAGAGCCGCGCCCGCGGCCCACGCCGGCTTCTTGTTGCTCGCGAACAGTACGGCGCGTCCCGCCGCCGCCAGCCCGCGCTGGATCTTGATCAGACGGTTGATGTAGGCCGCGTCGGCATCGCCGCGCGACTCCTCGATCTCGGCCCGGATCGCGTCGAGCTCGCGTCCGAGCTGCTCCACCTCCTCCTCGCTGAGGTGGGCGTACTCCTTGACGTCACTGATAGCCATTGCGGTTTCCTTTCCGCTCAGATGTCGAACGTGCAGTCACCGACAGCAGCGGTGACGCAGGTCTGGACTTGCTCGTTCGGTTGGTCGTACTCGGTGCCGTTGCGCAGGTCGCGGATCTTGCCGTCGACGAGCGTGATGGTGCAGGTGTGGCAGATGCCCATCCGGCAGCCGTAGGGCATGCCGATCCCGGCCTCTTCGCCGGCCTCGAGCACCGTGGTGGCGCCGTCTGCCTCGACGGTCTTGTTGGAGTTGCGGAACGTGATGGTGCCGCCCTCGCCGCCCTCGCCGCCGAGCTCCAGCGAGAACCGCTCGAGGTGCAGCTGGTCCTCGAGCCCGGCCCTCTCCCAGTGCTCGGAGATCGCGTCGAGCATGGGGCCTGGCCCGCAGGCCCACGTCTCGCGCTCCTTCCAGTCCTTGCACAGGTCGTCGAGATCCTTCTCGAGGTCGAGCATCCCGTCCACGTCGGTGGCCAGGGTCGTCAGCTTCAGCGACGGGTGACGCTCGTTGAGCTTCTTCAGCTCGTCGCGGAAGATCATCGTCTCCTCGGTCGGGGAGGAGTAGTGCATGACGACGTCGGGCATCGTGTTGCGGCGGTCGAGCGTGCGCAGCATCGCCATCACCGGAGTGATCCCGCTGCCGCCGACCAGGAAGAGCATCCGCTCCGGTGGCGGGTCGGGGAGCACGAAGTCTCCCTTGGGCAGCGCCAGACGCACGATCGTGCCCGGGGCGAGGCCCTTCACCAGGTGTCCCGAGAGCAGCCCCTCCGGCATCGCCTTCACCGTGATGGAGATGGTGCGTCCCTTGCGCTTCGGCGGCGAGCTGACGGAGTAGGACCGCCACTGGAACTTGCCGTCCACCTGGACGGCGATGCCGACGTACTGCCCGGGGCGGTGGTTGTAGTGCCACCCCCATCCCGGCCGGATCACGAGCGTGGCGGCGTCGTCGGTCTCGGGGATGACCTCCTCGACCCGTCCGCGCAGCTCGCGTTCGCTCCACAACGGGTTGAGCAGGCGCAGGTAGTCGTCGGGATGGAGCGGGGTGGTCAGCTTGTTGGCCGCGGTCCGGAGCCGCTTCCACGGAATGGTGGTGACTGCCATGCCTCTCCCGTCGGTGGTCCCTCAGCCGAGCCCGCTTGTTCGAGCCCTGCCCAGAAGTTCAGTGAACATGTGTTCTCCGAAACCGTCAACGGGTAGGTCGGGTGATGGGGACCACGCTCGGCCGGTACCCCCCTGGCGCCTTGGCACACGCCCCTACATTTGTCCTCATGGCCTACCAGGTGGAGAAGTCCGACGAGGAGTGGCAGCAGCAGCTCTCGCGCGAGGAGTACGACGTCCTGCGCAAAGCCGGGACCGAACGCGCGTTCACGGGTGAGTACACCGACACCGAGACCGTCGGCATCTACCGCTGCAAGGCGTGCCAGGCGAAGCTCTTCGAGTCGGACACGAAGTTCCACTCCGGGTGTGGCTGGCCGAGCTTCTACCAGCCGATCACGGACACGGTCGAGTACATCGAGGACAACACCCACGGGATGCGGCGTACCGAGGTCCGCTGTGCCAACTGCGGCTCCCACCTCGGCCACGTGTTCCCCGACGGGTACGGCACCCCCACCGGCGACCGCTACTGCATCAACTCAGTGAGCCTCACCCTCGAGCCGAAGGACTGAGCAGCGCACCCATCTCGGCGGTTCGATCACGGCAAGCGGTCGATGAGGTCCGCGATCTCCGCGCGGGCGCCGGTGTAGAACGGCACCTCCTCGCGCACGTGCCGGCGAGCGTCGGAGGCGCGCAGGTGGCGCATCAGGTCGACGATCCGGTGCAGCTCGTCGGCCTCGAAGGCCAGCAACCACTCGTAGTCGCCCAGCGCGAAGCTGGCGACCGTGTTGGCCCGGACGTCCGCGTAGTCCCGCGCCATCTTGCCGTGCTCGGCCAGCATCCGGCGGCGCTCGGAGTCCTCCAGGAGGTACCACTCGTAGGAGCGGACGAACGGGTAGACGCAGACGTGGGCCCTGGGCTCCTCGTCGGCGAGGAACGCCGGGATGTGGCTCTTGTTGAACTCCGCCGGACGGTGCAGCGCCATCTGTGACCAGACCGGTTCGAGGCGGCGACCGAACGCCGTACGACGCAGCCGGTTGTAGGCGTCCTGCAGCTGCTCGGACCGCTCGGCGTGCCACCACACCATCAGGTCGGCATCGGCGCGCAGGCCGGTCACGTCGTAGAAGCCCCGCACCACGACGTCCTCGCCGGCCAGCTCCTCGACGAGCTTCTCGACCTCGGCTGCCTCGCTGGCCCGGTCCGCCTCGCCGAGCACGTCGGCCAGCCGGAAGACCGACCACATCGTGTAGCGGATGGCCTCGTTGAGCTCGCGGGACCTCGCGGCCTTGCTCTTGCCGGGCGTGGGGCTGTTCATGGGGCTCATTCTGCCGCCCGGACCTCGTCGGCGGCACGCCGGGCGGAGGCGATGACCGCGGGGATGCCGACCCCGTCGTAGGCGGCGCCACAGACCGCCAGTCCCGGCAGTCGGGCGACCTCCCCCCGGATCCTGGCGACCCGGTCGAGGTGCCCGACGGCGTACTGCGGGAGGCCGCCACCCCAGCGCTGGACGTGGACGTCGACGGAAGGGCTCGTGAGCCCGATCGCCTCGGCGAGGTCGGCGAGCGAGGCCGCCACCAGCTCCTCGTCGGTGGCCTGGAGGGACGCCTCCTCCCGGTGTCGGCCCAGCGACGTCCGCAGGAGGAGCACGTGGTCGCCGTCGAGCGCGCCCCGACCCGCCGTGCGAATCCACGACCACTTCGCGAACGAGAACGTCGAGGCCTTGATTCGCCGACCCTCGAGGGGCGGGACCAGGAAGCCGGAGCTCCCCTCGGCGATCGGGAAACCCTGCGCCCGGAAGGCGAGCGTGATCACGGCTGTGGAGGCGTACTCGATCGTGGCCAGCTCTGCGGCAGCGAGCGGCGACACGTCGGCCAGCAGACGCCCGGCGGGAGTGGCTGGTACTGCCAGGACGACCTCGTCGGCCTTGACCAGCTCGGGCCTGTGGGCGGAGCCGACCACGAGCTCGTAGCCTTCCCCGGCTTTCCGCAGCTCCCGCACGGTGGCGTCGGTTCGCGCCGCGAACCGGTCCGACGCCAGCAGGGCTCGCGGCAGCTCTCCGAGTCCACCGGGTACGCCCGCGAACACGGGGGTCGTGCTCACCGGCACCGCGGCGGCCGCAGCCTCCAGCAGCGATCCCCTGTCGAGCATCGCGACCAGCTGCGGGGTGGCGGCACGGGCCGAGAGCAGGCGCGCATGACCGGCGTAGACACCGCCGAGGAGAGGCTCGACCAGGCGGTCGACGACCTCGTCGCCGAGCCGGTTGGCCACGAGGTCACCGACGGAGATGTCGTCGCCGTCGAGCTCGGTCGGTGGCAGCGACGGCTCCGCCCGCACCCTTCGCAGGCCGGCGGCGGACAGCACGCCGGAGGCCGCCAGCTCCTCGACGTCGAGCGGTACCCCCATCAACGAGCGGGGCAGCGGACGCAGCGCGTCGCGGGTCCACAGCTGCGAGCGTGTGGCAACGGGATGCACGACTGGCAGGTCGAGCTCCCGGGCAAGGGCGGCGCCCTCGGGCCGGCGGTTGAGCATGGCCTCTGCGCCCACGTCGACGGTCACCCCGGCCACCGTGGCGAGCCGGAGCTTGCCGCCGAGCTGCGGCGAACCCTCCAGGACCACGACGTCCCGGTCCGGGTCCTCGCCGAGGAGGTAGGCCGCGGTCAGCCCGGCGATCCCGCCGCCCACCACGACCACCCGCTTCACGCTTCCCACCCTCCCATGGTGAGTCGGGCGGCTAGAGTCCCGGCGTGGACATGGACCTCGCGGGCTCGGCACGGATCGCTGTACTGATCGACGCGGACAACACGTCTCCGAAGTACGCCGAGGCGCTGCTCGACGAGCTGGCGAAGTACGGCACTCCTACGATCAAGCGGGCGTACGGCGACTTCAGCCGCTCGAACCTGAGCGG
>DASSJR010000278.1:0-14661 GCA_035691135.1 Nocardioides sp.
CCCCCTGAGCGATTTCGGACCGCCCGCCCGGCTCCGGTAGCCTTCCCGGCGGTGGCGTGTCCGAGCGGCCTAAGGAGAACGCCTCGAAAGCGTTTGTGGGTGCAAGCCCACCGAGGGTTCAAATCCCTCCGCCACCGCCAACCAAGGGCCGGAGACTCAGGTGAGGATCCGGCGACAAGGTGCTCGAAGCGCCGCCGCTTCGGCCGGGAAACGGGCCGGGTGGCGGCGCTTCGGTCAGGTGCCGTCTGGGTCGACGTCGGTGAGTCCGACGTAGTGCGGCACGTACACGAGTCCGTCGTGCGGTTGGAGACTCTGCAGGGCGATCAGTTGTAGTTGCACCCACTCCTGCGTCGCCAGCCGCACCTGCTCCGTGATGCCCTCGGGCAGTCGAACGGAGATGAGCACGATGCTGTGGGGTTGCTCCTGAACGGACTCGACCTCGACCCGCCCGGATAGCGCCCCGATCACGTCGTCCCGCACGCGGGCGAGCGTCGACTGCTCCGCCCGCTCCCCGTCCATGACCCCACTGTCCACCACGAAGTGTTCGTGGCCGCTTCGGCGCGTCGAGCCGTGGGCAGTGCCTCGAGAGGATTTGGGCGAACCGGAGCCCACGGGGTCGTGTCCGCAAGGACCCCGGTTCGGCCGAAGAACTACCCATCTCGAGCACTTTGCAAACCACCCGAAAGGGGGTGCGTGCAGGGTGTGCCCGGGGGTACCTGTTCCGCGAGCCGGGCTGACAGGCACCCGAGAGCCCGTTGGCCCGGCTCGCTACTACTGATGCCAGCGAAGGACATGGCCTGGCTCAGGGCCGCACCGGTCGCCGTCGGATCGCCTACCGATTCGAGTCTTTACTCGGTGCACATGCGTACACCGAACCGTGGGCGGGTACGCGCCCGGTAGCCGGGAAGCATGGGGGCGCCGCCAGCGGCGTCTTCTCGGCGAGGGGGAGTGGGCCGGTGTGAGTGCGCCTCCACCGGTCCCACCACCCCCGACCACGACACCAAAGCGCGGCGAGGCCCAAGCTCAGCGGATGGCGACGCGGCCGGTCATCCCGCTGTGGAACTTGCAGTGGTAGCGGAAGCCCGACTTCACCACGCGGGCGTACTGCTGCCCGGGCTGGAGGGTCCTGGACCAGCCGGCGGTCGTGACAGTGTGGGCTGAGCGGCCGTTGTTGACCCAGACGACCCGCGTCCCCTTGCTGACCGTCTTGAGGCCGGGGTTGTAGTAGTCGTCGCCGAGCGAGATCTTGTTGCCCGCTGCGGCTGCCGGGACGGCGGCGATGACGAGGCCGGCCGCGGCCAGCGCGAGAGATGACTTGAAGCGCATGAGTAGTGGGTTCCCTCCCAGTTCAGGGCGCAGACCTGCGCCTTGATCGAATGAACCGCGACTGCCCCTCGCGACTGACTGGAAGATCCCCTCGCTCGGTCGAGTGGAAACTGTGACGTTGGCAACGCAGCCGCCCCCGATGGAGCGACGTGTGCAAAGCGTCAGCGCGTGCCGAACGCCTCCGCGATGAACCGCACGTGGGCGGGCGCCATGCGCCGCCAGTACCCCACGTCGTGACTACCGGGCTGGAACCCACCCTCCGGCGGCTCGGGGAAGCCCTCGACGTAGTCCTGGGTGGCCCCGTAGAAGGGGTCCTCCTCGCCGCAGTCGATCCGCACCGGTATCCCGTCGAGGTCTCGCTGTCGACCGAACAGGGTGAATCGGTCGAAGTCGCTCGGGCTGTCGAAGGCACCGGGGGAGGAGTCCGCGAAGCTGTGCCACAGGGCGGGGCTCAGGGCTGATGCGGCTGCAACCCGGTCGCGACCGAGAAGGCCGGCCAGGCGCAGCGCGCCGTACCCGCCCATGGACCACCCGAACAAGGCGACGCGCCCGACGTCGAGACCGTGGTCGCTGAGCAGGGGCAGGAACTCGTCGAGCACCATGGCGCCGGCGTCGTCACCGTTGGCGCGCGGATGCCAGTAGGACTCGCCCCCGTCGACGCTTGCCATCGCGAACGGGGTCGAGCCGCGCTCGACCGCGACCGCCAGGAACCGGTCGAGCCCCAGGTAGGCCGAGCTGAACGCGGAGACGTGACTGTTCCCGCGACCGTGTAGCACGACCGCGACCGGCAGGGCGGCACCCGCTCTCGCACCCGGCGGCCATGCGATCGTCCAGCCCGTACGACGCCTGTCCCGAGCCCGCGAGACGAAGCTGCCGCTGGTCGTCCTGCCGGGCGCGACGTTCGGGACGACCCCGTCCGGACCGTCCAGACCGAGCTGCCGATAGACGAAGGACCGCCCCGGCAGCACGTCATGGTCCATGGCATACCCCGCCATCCCGAGGACGGTCGCACCACCGGCCGCCACGAAACCGCGTCGCGACCACAGGCGACGGCTCGAGCCTGGACTCACGGTCACAGGGCCAGTGTGTCGTGGAACGACCCACCGGACAGCCGATGTCCCGAGACACCGACCGTCGGCGTCTCGGGACAACGCGGATGACGGGGGCCACCCGCCCGCCCGGGCGACCCCACTGCTGTGGTTGCTAGGCCGTTGCCCCGGCGACCGGGGGAGCCGCTTCGGCTCCGTGCTCGCCCCTCCGGACCACGAACCCGGTGGCCAGGAAGGCGATGCCCCAGACGATGGCGACGAGTCCGAGCACCCAGGCGATGGCCAGGGCGGACGATCCGGGGTTGGCCACGAACAGGATGCCCAGGATGACGTCGACTCCTGCGGTCACGAGCAGCAGCCACCTCGGAGCGTCGCGGGTCGCACTGAAGGCTGCGAACACCTCGAAAGCACCGCGGACGATCAGCCAGATGCCGAGGATCCACGTCAGGGTCACCGCGGCGACGGCCGGGCTGAAGATCGCGAAGAACGCTGCGATGAGGGCGGCCACGCCCATCACGATCAGCAGGACCCGCGCTGAGGTGGGGGTGCCCTTTTCGAAGGCCTGCGCGAACGATCCGACGCCGTCCACGAGGGCCCAGAATCCGAAGACAATGGCCAGGGCAATAGCGGTCTCGAGCGGCCACGCCATGGCCACGAGTCCGAAGACGATCGCGAGCGCGCCGCGAACCATCAACATTTTCCAGGAGAGATTGAGCCAATCGTGGGTCATGACGACCATCCTCTGCGCAGACGCACGCTGCGCCTGATTCGATGGTAGGGCTCGGGTACGAGGCCGTAAATATTGCTGGGCTGGACCGGTTCGCCGGCCGGGGAGGACGATGAGGCGAGGGGGAATCCGTGACCCAGCAGCTCAGCATCACCTGGCTCGGCCACTCCACCGTCATGCTCGAGATCGACGGCGTACGTCTCTTGACCGATCCGCTCCTGCGTCGCCATGCCTGGCTGCTCCGGCGCCGCTTCCCGAAGCCGGACCCTGACCTCTGGCGCGACCCCGACGCCGTCCTCATCTCTCATCTCCACCACGACCACGCCGAGGTTGCATCCCTCAAGATGCTTCCACGGGTGCCGGTCCTGACGGCGGAAGAGAACGCCGCATGGCTGCGGGACAAGGGAGTGTCCGGCACCGCCCTCGCCGACGGCTGGGAAGGGGTCGGCGACGGGTCGGTCGAGGTGCGGCTCACCAAGGCGATCCACCGGCACCGGCCGATGCCGCATCGGCCCAACGAAGCCAACGGCCACCTGGTCCGCGGCTCCGAGATGAGTGTCTGGCTGGTGGGGGACACGAGCCTCTATCCCGAGATGACCGAGATCCCCGACCTGCTGGGACGTCGCCTCGACCTGATCGCGGTCCCGATCGCCGGGTGGGGGCCGCGGCTGTCCCCGGGCCACCTGGGGCCGGCCGAGGCGGTGAAGGCCTGCGTGATGTCCGGGGCGCGGTGGGCGCTGCCGGTCCACTGGGGAACATTGCATCCCCCGATGCCCACCCTGTTCGGCGCGGACTGGATGGACCGTCCGTACCGCCAGTTCGTCGAGCTGTTGCGCCGCGAGGCGCCGGACTGCCAGCTGGTCGAGCTGATGCCCGGGGGTGTCTGGCGCGCCGGGGACTGACGCGGCCGGTCGTTTCCGGTGGAATGAGCCCCATGCACCTCTACGAGTTCGAAGGCAAGCGGCCCACCGTCCACCCGGAAGCGTTCGTGGCCCCGACCGCCACCCTGATCGGCGACGTGACCGTCGAGAAGGGAGCCAGCGTCTGGTACGGCGCGGTACTGCGCGCCGACATCTGCACGATCGTGATCCGTGAAGACGCCAACGTCCAGGACAACTCGGTGCTGCATGCGGGTCCCGACCAGATCCTCGACGTCGGGCCGGGGGCAACCGTCGCCCACACCTGCGTCGTGCACGGGGCCGTGATCGGGGAGCGGGCCCTGGTCGGCAACGGCAGCACCGTGCTCGACGGTGCCACGATCGGGGCCGGGTCCATGGTGGCCGCCGGTGCGCTGGTCACCCCGCAGACCGAGATCCCCGACGGGGTACTCGCCGCGGGTGCACCGGCCAAGGTCCGGGGGCCGATCGAGGGGACGCCCGCGGCGTTCTGGGTCGAGACCAACCCGTCGTACTACGCCGAGCTGGCCCAGCGGCACCGCGCAGGCGTCAGCGAGTTCGACGCGTGAGCGTCCACGTCGAGACCGAGGGCCCGGTGACCACCGTGGTCCTGGACCGGCCGGAAGCCCGCAACGCCGTGGACCGGGAGACCGCGGAGGCGGTGGTCGACGCGTTCCGGCAGTTCGACGCGGACGAGAGCCAGTCGGCGGCGGTGCTGTGGGGCGCCGGTGGCACCTTCTGCGCGGGTGCCGATCTCAAGGCGATGGACAACCGGGTCGAGCCCGACGGTGGTGGGCCGATGGGGCCGACCCGGATGCGGCTCGGCAAGCCCGTCATTGCTGCGATCGAGGGGCACGCGGTGGCCGGCGGCCTGGAGCTGGCGCTGTGGTGCGACCTGAGGGTGGCGGCGAGCGACGCCGTGCTCGGGGTCTTCTGCCGCCGATGGGGTGTCCCGCTGATCGACGGCGGCACGGTCCGCCTGCCGCGGCTGATCGGCACCAGCCGGGCGATGGACCTCATCCTCACCGGCCGCGCGGTCGAGGCGGGGGAGGCCGCGGCGATCGGACTGGTGAACCGGGTGGTGCCGCCCGGCACGACGCGGGACCGCGCGGAACTGCTGGCAAACCAACTGGCCGAGCTGCCACAACGCTGCCTGCGCAACGACCGGCTCTCGGTCCTGGACCAGGAGGGAAGGTCCGAGGAGGGCGCGATGGCCAGTGAGCTCCAGTACGGCGCGGACTCGCTCACCGAAGCGTTGGAAGGGGCGGCGAGGTTCGCTGCCGGCGCGGGCCGCCACGGGGCGGACGCGGCCGACTGAGTTCAGAGGTGAGCGATCTGCACGTCGTTCCAGTCGTCGGCCAGGTACTCCGCGACCAGACGGCGGTGGCAGTGACGCGCCGTGGCCTCGCTGCAGAGCAACACGGAGTTGTCGAGCAGCGCTCGCGGCACAGTCTCTTCGATCCTCCGCTCCGCCATCAGGTCGACGAAGGAACGCTCGTACTGCTCCCACGTGACGGTCCCCTTCTGGTAGGCGTCGAGCATCGGCTTCGTCGGCGCCAGCCTGAGCTCATGCGTGTAGTCCATGCCGCAGAGCTCGGCGAGGAAGAACTCGAGATCGTCACGCTTGGTGAAGCCGGCGAGCTGGGTGACGTTGTGGAGGCGGATGTCGACCAGTCGCCTGGCTCCGGACTCGCGAAGCAGCTCGAAGAAGGTCCGCGCCGGCGTCCTGGTGAAACCGATCGTGTGAATCCTCACCGCCTCAGCGTGGCGGGGCGTGGCAAACCGCGACCAGCGCGTGGGGCCGGGAGCCCGTGTAGACCTGCCACCCGCGGTCGAAGCTGACCACCCTGAGGTCGCCGTCGTCGCGAATGAGGGCCGAGCGCGGCTGGCTTCCGTCGCCGAAGCCGTCCTGTGAGCAGTCGTAGCGCCTCATCAGGTGCAGCTGCGCCGGGCTCGGGGGCGGCGTCGCCGAGGGAACGGCGGGGACGTCGGCCTGCGTGGTCAGGTTGGCCAGGCCGATCAGGATCGCGGCGGCCACCAGGGTCCGCGCCAGGACGCGGACGCCGGCGAGACCGAGGTAGCCGCGCATCGGCCGCATCCGACGCTCCTGGGGCAGGAGGACCTGCGCAGCGCGGCGCGTCGCGCGGCCCTTCTCGCGGGGTCCGGCGTGACGTCCATGGGGGCGCCGGGGGAGTCGCATGATCTGCCTTCCATCTGGCCGCGATGGCCTCCCGAGTACCTGTCCACCCGGTCCAACGACGAGACCGCGGCTCGGTCACGACCCATATGCTCGGCGCCGTGACCACT
The DNA here is from genome assembly GCA_035691135.1 of Nocardioides sp. GTDB lineage: Bacteria > Actinomycetota > Actinomycetes > Propionibacteriales > Nocardioidaceae > Nocardioides. Next base: position 6,306 of record DASSJR010000278.1, read on the forward strand.
TGGTTCTCCTCGCCCGATGACGCCGTCACGCGACTCCACGACGCCGGCTACCTGGCCGACGCGGCCACCGCCACGACGACGTACCTCGCCGGCGCCCTGGAGAAGCCGCTGCTGGTGGAGGGCCCGGCCGGGGTCGGCAAGACCGAGCTGGCCAAGGCGGTTTCGCGGGCCACGGGTGCCGAGCTGGTGCGGCTCCAGTGCTACGAGGGGCTCGACGAGGCGCGGGCGCTGTATGAGTGGAACTACAAGAAGCAGCTGCTGCGGATCCAGGCCAGCGGCGGCGATGCGTCCTGGGACGAGACCCACGACGACATCTTCACCGACGAGTTCCTGCTGACCCGGCCGCTGCTGACGGCAATCCGTCGCGAGGAACAGACGGTGCTTCTGGTCGACGAGGTCGACAAGACCGACGTCGAGGTCGAGGGCTTGCTGCTGGAGATTCTCTCCGACTTCCAGGTCACGATCCCCGAGCTCGGCACCCTGGCCGCCCGCCGCCGACCGTTTGTCGTACTCACCTCCAACGCGACCCGCGAGCTCTCCGAGGCCCTCAAGCGCCGGTGCCTCTACCTGCACCTGGACTACCCGGATGCCGATCGCGAGCGCGCGATCGTCACCTCCCAGGTGCCCGAGCTCGAGGACAAGGTCGCCCGCCAGCTGGTCGCGTCGGTCGCCCGGCTGCGGGAGCTGGAGCTGAAGAAGGCGCCCTCGATCGCGGAGTCCGTCGACTGGGCCCGCACCCTGATCGCCCTCGAGATCGGCGACCTCGACGACAAGGCCGTGGCCGACACCCTCGGGGTGGTCCTGAAGCACGCCTCCGACCACGACCGGGCCGTCCGCGAGCTGCGGCTGCGCTGATGACCTCAGGCCTGCTCGACCGCCACATCGCGTTCCTCGAGGCACTGCGGTCCGCCGGCCTTCCGGTATCGCTCGCCGAGAACCTCGACGCCATCGCCGCACTGCAGTCGCTGCACTGGGGCGCGCGGTCGACGGTCCGCGACGCGTACGCCGCCACGCTGGTCAAGCGACAGTCGCAGCGGCCGACGTTCGACGCGCTCTTCGACCTCTACTTTCCCGCTCTCGTCGGCTCGGGGACTTCCGCTGCGGACGACACCGGCGAGGAGACCGTCCGTGACAGCGCAGACGCACTGCGGGGTTTCCGGGAGGACCTACTCGCGGCCCTCGGCGAAGGCGACGACGCCGAGCTGCAACGGCTGGCCGTCGAGGCGGTCGGCCGCTTCGGGGCGATGCCGGGGCGAGGGCCGGGGCTGAGCTCCTGGTCGGCCTACACCGCGCTGCAGCGGATCGCGCCCGACGACCTGGTCGAGCAGCTGGTGGCCGCGCTGGTCGCCGAGGGTCGGGTCGACGAGGAGGCCCGCCGGGTCGCCGGCCGCAGGATCGGAGCTTTCACACGGGTGGTCGAAGGCGATGCCCGGCGCCGGATCGCCGAGGAGAAGGGCCCCGACCACGTCGCCGACGTCGCGGTCCGTCCGACCATCGACCGTCTCGACTTCACCGCGGCCCGCAAGGCCGACCTCGAGGAGATGCGTCGCGAGATCTACCCCCTCGCCCGTCGGCTGGCGACCCGGTTGACCAAGGAGCGACACGCGAGGAGGCGCGGGCCGCTGGACTTCCGGCGTACCGTCCGTGCCTCGATCTCGACCGGTGGGGTGCCGCTGACCACCCGCCACCGGCCCCGGCGCCCGCACCGCACCGAGCTGGTGGTGCTGTGCGACGTGAGTGGCTCGGTGGCCAACTTCGCTCAGTTCACGCTGCTGCTGGTGTTCGCGCTGCGCGACCAGTTCCACAAGGTGCGGGCGTTCACGTTCGTCGACCACGTCCACGAGGTGACGCATCACTTCAAGCCGGGCGCCGACGTCGCGGAGGTGATGGCCGATCTCGCGGCGAGCACCTCCCATGCAGCGCTGTGGGGTCGCACCAACTATGGCCGGGCGTTTGCGAAGTTCGCCGAGAAGTACGACGACGCGCTCGGTCCGAAGACGTCGTTGCTGATCCTCGGCGACGCCCGGTCCAACTACAGCGACCTCAACGTCCCGGTGCTGGCGGACCTGGTCGACCGGTGCCGGCACGCGTACTGGCTGAACCCGGAGCACCCGCGGCACTGGGACACCGGCGACTCGGCCGCGGGCCCCTACGGCGAGGTAGTGCCGATGGTCGAGTGCCGCAACCTGACCCAGCTCGGGGAGTTCGTGCACGACCTCGTGTGAGGGGATGTGCGCGGGGTGTGTTCGCTTCCCACGGGAGGCCTCATCTGTCGATGAGAGGGCGGTCCGTGGTCGCGGTGTGCCTGAAGACCACCCGCCCTGGCCATTTCCTTTTCAACTACCGCGGAGGCATGGTCGTAGACATTCAATCCGCTGAGGCAGGAACAAAGGACCACAGGATCCGAACTGACGCCCCACACCTTGGGCGTTCCGACAATTTCCTCGAAGGGAGCTGTGATGACCTTGCTGCGTACCGTGGGCCGCTGGTTCCGCTCAGCGTGGCGGTTCGCCTTCGGCAACGACGACGACCTCTACGACGCCCAGTCCCACCGCGGGGACGAGCACGAGTTCAAACCCAACCCTGGCAGCTGGATGGGGCAGTAGTCACCGTCCCCCGCCTCGGGCTGCGCGAGACAGCGCACCTCATGCCGCGGGCAGCCACTTCCTGTCCGGTTGACCTCGTGGCGCTCGAAGACTGAAGGTGGCCCGGCGCCTCCCCGGCGCACGCTCGTGCCGCTGTCACTACGGCAGAGCGTGACCGCTCACACCGCAGATAGCGTGCGCTGCGACCGTGCGGATCTGCCGCACTGCGTGGGCGCAGCGTTTCTAGAGGTCAATCGCGCCTGAGAAGAGAAACAGGAGCAGGACGCCAAAGATCGTCCCAATGGACAGGAGCAGGGCGCCGTTCGCGACCTGGTCATCGGCCCCGTGCGCAATCTGCTGGCGACCGCCGAGTAGGAGTGCGACGAGAACGGCGACAAAAATAAAGGGCGTCACCTGACCGAGATCTGGCATGTCGGCAACCTAGCAGTGCACCAACCTTCTTCTCCGGGTCCGAGAGCGGTCGGTCCCGTCTGCAAGGCAACGACCCCCACAACCGAACCCGCGAACAGTCTCCAGGGCTCGATGGAAAAGGGCTGGCGCACCGGTCCGGTGCCGCCGGTACCGTGACGCGATGAGCGAGTTGAGCCATCGCGTCGACGAAATGGCAGCGCGGACAGGTTTCGCGGGCGTCGTCCGGCTCGAGCGGGCTGGCGCTGTCGCCCTCGATGCGGCGTACGGCCTGGCCGACCGAAGGCACGGCATCGCGATGACCACCGACAACCAGCTGGGCATGGCGAGCGGCTCCAAGACATTCACCGCGTTGGTGGTGCTGCGCCTCGTGGAGGAAGGGCTGCTTACTCTCTCGACCACGGCACGTCAGATACTGGGCCCTGATCTGCCGCTCATCGCGGACGACGTCACGATCGAGCACCTGCTTTCCCACCGGTCTGGCATCGGCGACTATCTCGACGAGGACGAGGTCGACAGCGAGAGCTACGTGTTGCCTGTCTCGGCGCACCGGCTGGTGAGAACTGAGGACTTCCTCCCGATCCTCGACGGCTACCCGATGAAGTTCCGGGCCGGTGACCGGTTCTCCTACTGCAACGGCGGGTTTGTCGTGCTCGCCCTGATCGCGGAGCGTGTCTCTGGCCGGTCTTACCACGATCTGGTGCGCGAGTTGGTCTGTTCCCCCGCAGGCATGGCCGACACCGAGTTCCTGCGCTCCGACGCTCTTCCCGGCAGGGCGGCACTGGGCTACGTCGAGGTCGAAGGCCAATGGCGAACCAACGTCTTCAACCTGCCGGTGGTCGCCACGGGAGACGGCGGAATGTACACGACCACCGCCGACATGGAGCGCTTCTGGAAGGCCCTGACCTCATGGCGGATCGTCCGCGTGGAGACCCTGGCCGACATGCTCAGGGCGCGCAGCGAGCCCGACTCCGGCGAATCCCGGTGCTACGGTCTCGGCCTCTGGCTGGACGCCGACTCTCCCCAGATCACCATGTCGGGTGCCGACGCAGGGGTCTCGTTCTGGTCGAGCCATTACCCCGAGCGCGGCACGACGGCCACGGTCATCTCGACGACGATCGGCGGCGCCTGGCCCGTGGCCGAGATCGTCGACTCACATGCCTGATCCCACCCTCGCGTGCTGCAGCACCGGGTGCACGGATGCCGCGTTGAGTACGGCATAGCGTGACCGGTCATGCCGCGAAGCGGTCACGCGGATGTGCGCAGACGGGACCTACCACTACACGGGCAAGAAGAAGGCCAGGCGTTGTTCGACATCTCCCCGGCGGCGAACCGGACAACTCGATCGGGCGCCCGGATCACCCAGACTTCGACGTCGTGCCGCTGCGAGGGGTACGTCAGCTGAGCCACTACGATCCGCTCCGGTTGGGAGTGCTCCCACACGTGCTCCCACGGGTTCAGGCCCTCTAGATCAAACTCCTCGCCATCCCAGCACATGCCGACAGCGCGCCACCCGGGCGTAACTGGACGAGCCTCGGACATGGCGTGCACGCTAGACCACGACCGTCCGCTCATGCCGCTGGTCGGGCTATCCGTCGTTCAGATCTCGCGGCGGGGCAGAACACAGCGGGCGCGACATGGCGGCCGTGGTCAGGGTTGACTGTCGTCGTGGACACAGACTCCGACCATGCCTTGAAGCGCGACCTCCTAGGTTGGCTGGACGCGCAGCGTAGGCATGTCGCCGAACAGGTGGAGGCGATGCCTGCTGCGGCACGTCGTTCCTCTCAGGTCCCCTCAGGCTGGACGGCGCGGGGCGTCGTCAGGCACCTGACTCTCGATGTCGAACGGGTCTGGTTTCGCGCCGTCATGGCCGGCGAACAGGTGCATCTGTCGCAGGGGTACGAGGGCTGGACCGCGCCACAGCACGAGAGCGACGAAGACCTGCTTGAGCAGTACGCACAGGAGTGCCGACGGGCATCAGCGGCCATCGAACCGTTGAGCCTGGACGCCGAGCCGGCGTGGTGGTTCGAGGGCGCCGGAGACCCTCCGCACTCGTCGCTGCGCCAGGTGATCCTGCACGTCATTGTCGAGACGGCGACCCATGCCGGGCATCTGGACATCTGTCGAGAGCTCGTTGATGGCGGTCAGCGCCTCGTCCTGGATAAGCCGACGTGACCGCACATGCCGCAATGTGCGTGCCTTGAAGCAGCTGCACCCCTGTCACCCTGAGGTCGCCGTGGCGCACTGGATACACGTGCGCGCCACCGGCCTGACCGCGAGTCTGCCTGCGCCGATTGCCCCGCCGCATCTCTCGCAGGTTCCGTACCCACCGGATTCCAAACGACCTACAGCGGCATCAATCTCGACCGCGTGCAGCCGCGCCTGTCGGACGAGGGCGCCGACTTGCGATCGCTCGAACGCAATCGTTGCCCCTTCCGGATCATGCTCGTCATCGGCATTGCTGCCACGCGAGGCCGCCACCATTGCGTCGTAGTCCTCGATGAGGTGCGCCAACCGTTCGCGTGTCTCCGCACGCTCGGCCTCAAGTCGACTGCGCGCTCGATCCACGTCCCCCATCCTTACGCCTCGCACAAGCCGTGCGTCCGCATCTGCCGCCTTCGCTCGGTCGTTCGCAGGCCCGACCCGAGGCCCCGGAGGTGCGCGCGCGCTCATGCGACATCCTGCGAGCCTCGATCGGTGGGTGCCACCCCGAAGGCGACACACCTACCGATCGGCCAGTGCGAGGTCCACGGCCGCCTCGACGTGCAGCCGGGTGGTGGGGAACGCCGGGACGGGACAGTCGTCCGGCCCGATCAGGAGCTCGATCTCGGTGCACCCGAGGATCACACCCTGGGCGCCGCGGTCCACGAGCGCGTCGATGATCCGGCGGTACGACGCCCGCGAGTCGTCGCGGACGATGCCGTGCACCAGTTCGTCGTAGATGACGTCGTGCACCACCTGTTGCTCGTCGGGCTCGGGCACCATCACCGACAGTCCGTGTCCGGCGATCCGGTCGGTGTGGAAGGTCTCGCGCATGCTGAAGCCGGTGCCGAGAAAGGCCACCGACTCCAGCCCGGCCGCGACGACCGCCCGCGCGGTCACGTCAGCGAGATGGACGAAGGGGACCGAGGTCGCTTCCTCGATCCGGTCCGCGACCTTGTGCATCGTGTTCGTGCAGAGCAGCAGCAGCTCGGCGCCGGCGTCCTCGAGCGACCGCGCCTCCGCGACAAGCAGGCTACCCGCGGACGACCAGTCGCCGGCCCGCTGCATCTCCTCGATAGGCGCGAAGTCGACGGAGGCGACGAGGCACCGCGCGGAGTGGTAGCCGCCGAGGCGTTCGCGGACCAGCTCGTTGAGCAGGGAGTAGTAGAGGGCGGTGCTCTCCCAGCTCATCCCGCCCAGCAGACCGATCTTCCTCACCCGGCCACCCTGACAGGTGGTCCAGCACACGGACACCCGCCGTAACCGTCGTCGCGGGGCGCTCGTTGACCAGGCAGCAGGAGCAAGAACCCGAAACCAGGAGGAACCCATGCCGGTCGGACGACGAGCCCGGAGCATCGCCATCGGCGTGATCGCCGGTGCGGTGTCGGCGATGGGCCCCGCCGGCCAGGCCGCCGCCACCGAGGGTCAGACCCCGGTCGGCGACGTGAAGCGCGTGGTGTTCGTCGGCAACAACTGGGCCGGTACCGCCGACATCCTCGCGCCCGGCTCCTTCGAGAAGCTCGGCACGATCAACATCATCCCGGACAAGGACGAGCGGATGCAGGAGATCGCCACCAACCCCGAACGGATGGCGTACTTCCTCGCGATCCGCGAGGCGATCGGCGAGGGTCACGACCAGTACGTCGACGACATGTACTCCTCCAACGACGGCCGGCTGATGGTGGTCTCCCGCCCGTCGTTCGCCGACGTCGTCGGGATCAGCCTCGAGACCGGCGACATCGTCTGGCGCTTCCCGGTCGCGGGCCAGCGCTCCGACCACATGGCCATCTCGCCGGACGGCAAGAAGGTCGTCGTCAGCGCCTCGACCGCCGACGTGGTGCACGTGCTGCGGGTCTCCGACGGCAAGGAGCTCGGACAGTTCCCCTCCGGTGGCTCGCCGCACGAGAACGTCTTCATCGACGGCGGCGAGAAGATCATCCACGCGAGCATCGGCACGGTCTACACGCCCCTCGACCAGCCCCAGATGGATCCCGCGAAGGGCGAGCGCGTGCTGCAGATCGTGGACGCCGACACCTACAAGGTGATTCGCCGCTACAACCTGCGCAAGGCGCTCGACGAGCGCGGGCTCGAGAACTTCAGCACCGCCGTCCGCCCGATGACGCTGTCGCCGAACGAGCAGAAGATCTACTTCCAGGTGTCGTTCTTCCACGGCTTCCTCGAGATGGACCGCTCCTCCGGCAAGATCGAGCGGGTCAAGCGGCTGCCCAACCTGGTCCCGGACATGCCCCGCGAGCAGTACCTCCTCGACTCCGCGCACCACGGCATCGCGATGAACCCGGAGGGCACGAAGATCTGCGTCGCGGGCACGATGGACGACTACGCCACAGTGGTGGACCGAAAGACCTACAAGCGCGGCAAGCTGCTGAACAAGAAGGGTGGCAAGCCCTACTGGGTGACACAGAGCTGGGACGGCGACTACTGCTACATCTCCTGGAGCGGCACCGACCAGATCTCGAAGATCTCCTACCGCACCGGCCGGATCGTCGACACCGCGAACGTCGGTGACCACCCGCAGCGGGTCCGCAACGCCTTCGTCGAGCAGTCGCTGATCGACGGGTTGCCGCAGGGCTGACAGCCCTCACTCAGCTGCGGGTGAGGAAGTCGGCCAGACGCTCGAGCCCGGTCACGACGTCATCGCGAGGGCCGGCGAAGCTGAGCCGGATGTAGCGGTGGCCGACCTCGGTGTCGAAGTCGATGCCGGGGGCAACCGCGACGCCGGTCTTGCCCAGCAGGTCATGGGCGAAGCCCATCGAGTCGTCGGTCAGGTGGCCGACGTCGGCGTATACGTAGAAGGCACCGTCGGCAGGCGCCAGCCCGGTGATCCCGAGCGCGGGCAGTCCCTCGAGGAGCAGCGCGCGGTTGCCGGCGTACCTCGCGACATGTCCGTCGAGCTCGGCGTACGACGCGTCGTCGAAGGCCGCGCACGCCGCGAACTGGGCCAGCACCGGAGGGCAGATCGTGAAGTTGCCGGTGAGTACGTCGACCGGTCGCCGGAGTCGCTCGGGCACGAGCATCCAGCCGATGCGCCAGCCGGTCATGGAGAAGTACTTGCTGAAGCTGGAGAACACCACGGCCTCCCGACTGGTCTCCCAGGCGCTGCGCGCCAGGTGTGGGCTGGC
>DASSJR010000279.1:0-20773 GCA_035691135.1 Nocardioides sp.
AGGAGGTGTGGGCGTTCATCACCTGGGTGGTCTACGCCGCCTACCTGCACGCCCGCTCGACGGCCGGGTGGAAGGGTCGGAACGCCGCGATCGTCGCCCTGGTGGCGCTGGCGACGCTGTGGTTCAACTTCATCGGCATCAACTTCTTCTCCTCGACCAGCCAGCACTCCTACGCCAGCGGAGCCGCCCAGATCGAGACCAGGGGCTGACGTCAGGAGCTGCTGGGGTCCGGGTCCTCGGGCTTGCGCCGCCGGCGCTTCCGGTCGAGGTCGCGGAGGAAGTCGGGGTCGTCGTCAGGGCCGAAGGGGCGCTGCTCGGGGTGGCGCGCCGGGAGGATTCCGCGGCGCTGGATCACCCTCGTGGTGAAGTAGATCGCGGCCGCCAGCAGGATGACGAGCAGCAGGAACTTGAACACTTCTACAGCGTAGGTCCCAACTGGTCAGACGGCACCTGTCCACTCAGTGTGCGAGCGAGGCCCCCGTCCAGCGTTCGTCATCGCTCACGTCTTCGACGATGTCGAGCCATTCCGGAACGAACTGCGAGGGTCGATCGCGGTCATCGATCTCTGCGATGAGGGTGCCGTCCTCATGCTCATCGACCGCAACCGTCAACCCGTCTCGATGCGCCATGTGCCGCTTCTTGCGAAGCACCTGTGCGGGCAGAGCAGCCAGCAGCGCCCATTCCTGGTCGTTCAGGTAGAAGTTGGTACAGGCGACTTCACCAGGCCCCTCGCTGATGCGGACCTTGTGGCCCAACTTGCGAACCACTCCGCCGTCGGCGTCCCGCACCTCCCGCAGTCGCAGGCGTGTGCCCGTGACGTACCGGTCAACGATCTCCCTGGTACCGACAATGGCCCCGTCGGGGAGGCTCGCCAACAGGAACCGGCGCTCACGCTCCACGACCGCGTACTTCAGTGAGTAGGACACCAAGCGAGGCTAGGCGCCGTGCCGCCCGGAGTCCGTTGGGACCCGCTGACCCGGTCACCTAGGCTGGTCAGGTGAAGGAATTCGTCATCTACACCGCCCTGCGGATCGGGCTGTTCGTGGCGAGCCTGGCGATCGTCGTCGGTGTCTGGATGCTCCTCGCCGACACGGTGCCGATCCTGTGGCCGATCGTGATCTCCTTCGTGGTGTCCGGCCTTGCGTCGTACTTCCTGCTGAACCGGCAGCGCGAGGCGTTCGCCCGCCGCGTGGAGCGTCGAGCCGAGCGGATGCAGGAGCGGTTCGAGGAGATGAAGTCCAAGGAGGACGTCGACTGACATGGCCGGCGACGGCGGTTGCTGCACGGTCGGCGACCACTCGGACCCGGCCGGACGGGCCTGGCTGAACGAGGCGATCCGTCGGGTCGAGGCCGACGCGAACCGGTCCGCCGACACCCACCTCCACGTCTTCCCGCTCCCCACCGGGTGGGGGATCGACCTCTACCTCAAGGACGAGTCGGTCCACCCGACCGGCTCCCTGAAGCACCGGCTGGCCCGGTCCCTGTTCCTGCACGCCCTCTGCAACGGGTGGATCCGCGAGGGCACGACCCTGGTCGAGGCCTCGTCAGGTTCCACCGCCGTGTCCGAGGCCTTCTTCGCGCGGCTGCTCGACCTGCCGTTCGTCGCGGTCATGCCGCGGTCGACGTCGCAGGAGAAGATCGAGCTCATCGAGTTCCAGGGCGGTCGGTGCCATCTCGTGGACGACCCGTCGTCGATCTACGACGAGTCACGTCGCCTCGCGCGGGAGACCGGCGGCCACTTCCTCGACCAGTTCACCTACGCGGAGCGTGCCACCGACTGGCGCGGCAACAACAACATCGCCGAGTCGATCTTCAGCCAGCTCGCCCACGAGCGGCACCCGGTGCCGACCTGGGTGGTGGTCGGCGCGGGCACGGGCGGTACGTCGGCGACGATCGGCCGGTTCATCCGCTACCGCCGTCACGACACCCGGCTCTGCGTGGTCGACCCGGAGAACTCCGCGTTCTTCCGGGGCTGGAGCGACGACGACCCGTCCGCCACCGGGTCGGGCTCCCGGATCGAGGGGATCGGCCGGCCTCGGGTCGAGCCGTCGTTCCTGCCGAAGGTGGTCGACTGCATGATCTCGGTGCCCGACGGCGCCTCGATCGCGGCCGCCCGCTGGTGCTCGTCGGTCACCGGCCGCCTGGTCGGCGGCTCGACCGGCACCGAGATCTGGGGCGCACTGCGCCTGATCTCGGAGATGCGCTCGAACGGCGAGACCGGGTCGGTGGTGACGCTGCTCTGCGACGGCGGCGAGCGCTACGCCCGCACCTACTACGACGACGGGTGGCTGGCCGAGCAGGGCCTCGACATCGCGCCGTACACCGCGACGCTGGAGAAGTTCGCCGACACCGGCGAGTGGGTCGAGCCCTCGAGCGCGAGCTAGTCGCGGCGGCGGTTGAGCTGCCGGCGGACCCGGCCCTCGTCCTGCCCGAGCACCTTGGCCAGCAGCTGGACGCGGAACTTCCAGACCAGGAAGCCGACGACGACGATGGCCACGATGACCAGGAATGTCATGGGGCCAGCGTACGGCGCGGCGACAACCCGGACGGCCTCGATAACCGAGTGCAGCCGATGCCCGGGCGGACTACGTTTGCTGACGTGGAGCTGACCTTCAGGACCCTCGATCCGCGTGACGACACCCCGGACAACATCCGCCTGCTCAAGGGCTGGCTGGAGGGGCTGCTGCGCGGTTTCCACGACGCGCGACCCAAGCCGGAGTCCTGGGACATCTTCCTCACGTGCATGCGGGAGGATGGTGCGTTGGTCCGCGGCGTCTGGCTGCCCGAGGGCGCGTTCGGGGCCGGCCCGGTCCCCGTGGCGACCTACTCCAGCCTGACCGGAACGCTCAACACCGGCCGTCGCGAGCTTCCCCTGGACATGATCACCGACGTCACGGTCAGTCCCGCGCACCGGCGCCAGGGGCTGCTTCGCCGCCTGATCAGCGACGACCTGGCAGACGCCGCACAGCGCGGGGTGCCGCTGGCCGCGCTGACGGTCTCGGAGACCACCATCTACGGCCGGTTCGGCTTCGGGCTCGCCACGTGGCGGCAGCGGATCGAGGTCGACACCACCAGCCGGTTCGGACTCCGTGACTTCGCAGACCCCGGCCGGATGGAGCTCGCGGAGCCGACCGAGATCTGGCCGGTGATGAAGCGCAACTTCGACGCGTTCCACGAGCGCTCGCGCGGGTCGGTGTCGCGGCCGTCGTTCTACCGACCCTGGCTCACCGGCACCTTCGACTTCCAGGAGCAGGGGCCGAACACCAAGCTTCGGGCGGCCGTCCACCTCGATGCCACCGGTGAGCCGGACGGGCACGTTGTGTACCAGCACCTCGGCTACGACGACGTCCCCGGCGGCAAGGTCAAGGTGCAGGACCTGGTGGCCGCCGACCCCGCTGTGTACCTCGCGCTCTGGCGGTTCCTCGCCGACATCGACTTGTGCGCCCGGGTCGAGTGGAGCAACTCCTCGGCCGACGACCCGCTGGTGTGGGCACTGACCGACACGGCCTGCCGCAAGGTCGCCAAGCTCGACGACCACATCTGGGTTCGCGTGCTCGACGTGGTGACCGCGCTCGAGGGCCGTCCGTGGGCGACTGACGGTTCGGTCGTGCTGGGGGTGAGTGACCCCCTCGGTCACGCCGACGGCAGCTTCCGGGTGACGGTCAAGGAGGGCGAGGCATCCGTCGAGCCCTGTGCGGACGAACCCGAGGTCCGGGTCGACGCGGAGACCCTCGGCTCGCTCTACCTCGGCGGGGTGGCCGTGGGGACGCTGGCCGCGGCCGGTCGGCTCGCGGGCTCGGACGAGTCCGTGCGGACGTGGGCGGCCATGGCGGACCTCCCGGGCGTGCCGTTCAGCCTGACGTCGTTCTGATTGGTCGGGTTCGGCGGCGGTGGCAGACTGCGTCAGGATGCCGCTGCCCACCACCCGACCCGAGCTCGCCGGATCATTCGGCATGGTGGCCTCCACGCACTGGCTGGCCTCCCAGACCGGCATGGGGGTGCTGGAGCGCGGCGGCAACGCCTTCGACGCCGCGGTCGCGGCCGGCTTCGTGCTGCAGGTCGCCGAGCCTCACCTCAACGGTCCCGGCGGCGACCTGCCCGTCGTGCTGTGGAGCCAGCGTGACGGCCGGGCCCACGTCGTCTGCGGCCAGGGGCCGGCGCCCCGGGCGGCGACGCCCGCCGCTTTCGCCGACCTCGGGCTCGACGCGGTGCCGGGCACGGGTCCGGTGGCTGCGGTCGTCCCCGGCGCCTTCGGCGCCTGGACCTTGATGCTGCAGCGCTGGGGAACCATGCGGCTGCGCGACGTCCTCGAGCCCGCGATCGGCTACGCCCACGACGGCATCCCGGTCATCCCGGGGCTGGCCGCGACGATCTCCGCGGTGGCCGGCATGTTCCGCAACGAGTGGACCACCTCGGCGGCCGAGTACCTCCCGGGGGGCTCGGTCCCCGCCGAGTGGTCGAGGCTGCGGCTGCCCACGCTGGCGTCGACCTACGAGCGCCTGCTCGCCGAGTCGGAGGCGGTCTCACCGGACCGGGAGCGCCAGCTCGAGGCCGCCCGGGACAGCTGGTACCGCGGGTTCGTCGCCGAAACCATCGACACGTTCTGCCGGGGGAGCGCCTGGCTGGACTCCTCGGGAGGCCGGCACCGCGGACTGCTCGACGGGGACGACCTCGCTCGCTGGCAGCCGGGGGTCGAGGAACCGGTCAGCGCCACCTACCGCGGAGTCGAGGTCCTCAAGACCGGCCCGTGGGGCCAGGGGCCAGTGCTGCTGCAGGCGCTCACGATCCTCGACGGGCTCGACCTCGGCGGTGAGCTCGCCGACGACGACCCTCAGTGGCAGCACCTGACCCTCGAGGCGAGCAAGCTGGCGTTCGCCGACCGGGAGGCGTGGTACGGCGACCCGGACCACGTCGACGTACCACTCCGGACGCTGCTGTCGCCCGAGTACGCCGCGGAGCGACGACGGCTCGTCGACCCGAGCCGCGCGAGCCGCGAGCTGAGGCCCGGGTCACCCGGCGGTCGGCGTCCGCGGATGCCCGTGCCGCCCGAGCCCGTGGCCTCACCGGAGGGTGCTGCGGTCGGCGAGCCCACCGTGCGCACCGGCGACACGTGCCACGTGGACGTGGCCGATCGCTGGGGCAATCTGGTCTCCGCGACCCCGAGCGGCGGCTGGCTGCAGTCCTCCCCGGTGGTCCCGGGACTCGGGTTCCCGCTCGGGACGCGGTCCCAGATGTTCTGGCTGCAGGACGGGCTGGCGTCGGCACTGCGACCGGGCACCCGGCCGCGCACCACGCTCTCGCCGTCCCTGGCCCTGCGGGGCGGTGAGCCGTGGTTGGCGTTCGGCACCCCCGGCGGCGACAGCCAGGACCAGTGGAGCCTGGTCCTTCTTCTCCGGCTCGTGCACGCGGCCGAGGCCGCCCGTGGTGCCCGGCCGTGGACCGGCCTGCAGGCAGCCATCGACGCGCCCATGTTCCACCACGAGCACGCCGCTTCGTCGTTCCACCCGCGTTCGTCCTCGCCGGGGCGGGTGGTGATCGAGGAGCGCGTCCCGGGCCGCGTTCGCGACGAGCTGACGCGCCTGGGGCATGACCTGCGGACCGTCGATGGCTGGTCTCTCGGCCGGTTGTCGGCCGTGGCCCGCGACGGCGGCTGGCTCCGGGCGGCCGCCAACGCTCGCGGCGCCCAGGGGTACGCCGTCGGGCGCTAGCCCCGGCGTGGTCAGGGTTAGCGAGGCCTCGCAGCGGGTACGGTCCGCCTGATTGCTCACTCTTCGGGTCGTCGAGGGAAGGACCCCCACATGCGTTTCTCGCACAACCTGCGCCTGGCCGCAGCCACAGCTCTCGGAGCAACTGCGCTGACCATCGTCGGCCTGGCCGCTCCCGCCCAGGCCCGGGTCGCCGACCCCGGCGCCGACTGCCTCACCCCCACACCGAACGCCGAGGCCGCGGGTGCCCGTGGCGGAGCCACGGGTCTCGACCACAGGGACATCTCGGCCGCCGAGCAGCGGGCGATCGCGCGGCGTACCCACAGCCGCCTCGCGGCCAAGGGTGCGACGAGTGTGAGCGGCCCCGCGTCCGCGGTCACGGTCCCGGTCTACGTCCACGTCATGCGCGACGACGCCGGACGTGGTGACGTCACCAACCGCCAGATCAGCCGGCAGGTCGCGGTGCTCAACAGCGACTTCTCCAACACCCCCTACTCCTTCGCCCTGGCCGGCGTCGACCGATACAACAACACGACCTGGCACACCGACCACCAGTCCGCCGGCTATCGCTCGCAGACCCGACAGGGCGGAGCCGACGCTCTGAACATCTGGCTGGTCGACTTCAAGTACCTCGGGATCGCGACGTTCCCCTGGGACTACGCCCAGAAGGGTGCGATCGACGGCATCAGGGTCAACTACGACTCCCTGCCCGGCGGCAGCATCACCAACTTCAACCTGGGCGGCACGGCGACCCACGAGGCTGGTCACTGGTTCGGGCTCTACCACACCTTCCAGGGTGGCTGCACCGAGCTCAACGACGAGGTCGCCGACACCCCGGCCCAGTCGGGCCCCACGAGCGGTTGTCCCGAGGGGCGGGACTCCTGCCCGCTGCCGGGCCTGGACCCGATCCACAACTACATGGACTACAGCTATGACAGCTGCTACACCGAGTTCACCTCCGGCCAGACCGCGCGCATGAACGACGCGTGGGCTGCCTACCGGGCCTGACGTCCCCGGCTCGGAGGTCGCGCTTCAGACCGTGCCGACCAGCAGGCCCACGAACAGTCCGGCGCCGAACACCAGCTCCGCCACGCCGGTCTGCTGCAGCACCGGGATCAGCTCCGGGCCGCGAGCGCCGTCCATGACTGCGCGGGCGGCCGGGGCCGCGGTGCCGGCGTAGGCGAGGGCCAGCACGGCCCACCAGGTGGTCAGCAGGGCGACGACGATCGTGGCCGCGATGGCGACCAGGACCAGGCTGGCGTACAGCTGCCGGGTGGCGCCATCACCGAGTCTCACCGCGAGGGTGAGCTTGCCGGCTTCGCGGTCGGTCGGGATGTCGCGCAGGTTGTTGGCGACCAGGATCGCGCACGCGAGAGCGCCGACGCCGACGGCCGCGCAGAGAGCGGGGAGCTCGAAGGTCTCGGTCTGGACGTACGTCGTCCCGACCACGGCCACCAGCCCGAAGAACACGAAGACCATGACCTCCCCCAACCCGGCGTAGCCGTAGGGGCGGGTTCCACCGGTGTAGAACCAGGCGGCCACGATGCACACAGCCCCGACTGCGACCAGCCACCACGCGGTCGTGACCGCCAGCACCAGGCCCGCGGCCGCGGCCACGCCGAAGGCCGCGAACGCCGCTGCCTTCACCGTGCCGGGCGCGGCCGCGCCGGACCCGACCAGCCGCATCGGACCGACCCGGTCGGCGTCGGTCCCGCGCACACCGTCGGAGTAGTCGTTGGCATAGTTGACGCCGACCTGCAGGGCCAGGCTCACCACCAGCGCCAGCGCCGCCTTCCACCAGACCGCGCCGTCGACCCAGACCGCGGCCCCGGTGCCGGCGAGCACGGGCGCGAAGGCGGCTGGGAGGGTGCGTGGGCGGGCACCGGCGAGCCATTCGGCAGGGGAGGCCACCGGGAGATTCAAGCAGGGTCGGCCACGCGGGCCGGTGGTGCGTCCCGCTGCAGGAAGCGCTCGGCGGCTCCGGCCGAGGGCTTCATCGCGAGGGTGGCGAGGACCACGATGCCCCCGATGACCAGCCATCCCGGCGTGCCCCACTCCATGGCGAGATAGGTGTAGACGGCCGGCGCCCACACCGACCCGAGCGTGTGCCCGATGTGGGCGGCGCCCTGGTACTCACCGCGGCGGTCGGGGTCGGAGAGCTCGGACTGGTAGCCCCAGCTCGCCGCCGACTGGTACAGCTCCGCCCCGGTCACGGTCACGTGCCCGAGCCAGACGAGGGCGATGGTCACCCAGCCGAGGGTGTCGTGGGTGACCAGCACGATCAGACAGGACAACACGAAGAAGGAGGCCGAGATCCGGGCGGCGCGCAGCGAACGCTCGACCGAGTTCACGCCCCGGGCCGCGGCGACCTGCAGCAGCACCGCGAGCAGGGTGTTGGTACCGAACAGCCACGCCAGCAGGACCCGTGGCGCGTCGGTCTCCTCGACCAGCCACAGCGGGATCACGATGTTGAGGAGGACCTGGTTGGTGCCGAGTACGCCGTCGAGGGTCATCAGCGACACGAACCCTCGGTTGCGCAGCGCGCCGGGGTTGAGCAGCTCTTCGTTCGGCTTCGAGGCGAGGTCGTGGGCGGCATCGGGCAGGCCCGTGATGTAGAGGGCGTTGAGGGCCAGCACCACGGCGGTGAACAACGGCACGGCGCGGACGACGTCGTCGTTGTTGAACGCGAGTGCCACGCCCCCGATCAACGCGCCGAAGGTGAAGCCCACGTTGAGCGCCGCGCGCATGTAGGCGAGGGAGCGCACCCGTTCCTCCCGGGGGAAGACGTCCAGCGTGTACGCCCCTCGTCCGGAGTGCCCGGCGGTCTCCACGATCTGGAGCACAACCATCATCGCGAGGAACATGGTGAAGCCGTCGATGAACGGCCACACGGCGTAGAGGGCGGCCGCGCCGAAGGCGCCGATGGCCCACATCCGCTTCGGTCCGATCCGGTCGGCGACCTTGCCGAGCGGCACCGCCACGAGGAACGACGCGCCCTCGCCGACGGTGATGCCGACGCCGACCTGGAAGGCGGTGAGGCCGACGATCTGGGTGAAGAAGACCGCGCTGCCGGTGAGGAAGACCCCTTCGCCGAGCGCGAACAGGATCGACTGGAGCGAGAGCTTGCGCGCCAGCGGGGTGTCGGGGATCAGCGAGGAGAGCCAGCGGGGCGTGCGGGTGGTCATCGCGGGGATTCTCTCAGTGCCCACTAGCGTTCGTCGCGTGGATTTCCCCAGCGGCACCCCGAGCCGGGTCGTGGTCGACGGCCTGCGGGGCTGGCTGACCGCCTCGGAGGAGCCGGCGCCGCTCGTCGTGGAGACCTCGGGGTCGACCGGTGTGCCGAAGCGGGTGCTGCTCTCCCGTCGGGCAGTGCTCGCGTCGGTCACCGCCACGGTGCACCGGCTGGGCGGGTCTGGCCGCTGGGTGCTCGCCCTGCCCCCGACGTACGTCGCCGGTATCCAGGTGATCTGCCGGTCGCTCGTCGCCGGCCGCGAACCGGTGCTGGTGGACTCTCACGAGTCGCTGGCCAGCTCGCTCGAGCCCGGAAGCTTCCTGTCGCTGGTCCCCACCCAGCTGCACCGACTGCTCGAAGACCCGGGAGCCGTGGCCGCTCTGCGGGGGCTGCACACGATCCTGCTCGGCGGCGGACCCATCGATCCTGTGCTCCGGGGTCGGGCGGCCGAGGAGGGGTTGCGGGTGGTGGCGACGTACGGGTCGGCGGAGACGGCCGGCGGCTGTGTCTACGACGGGTACCCGCTGGACGGCGTCGGAGTCTCCGTGGACTCCGACGGCCGGATCCGGATCTCGGGGCCGGTCCTGTTCGACGGGTACGACGGCGACCCCGAGCTGACGGCGCAGGTGCTCGTCGATGGGTGGTTCCTGACCTCTGACGCGGGCCGGCTGGACGAGGACGGTCGCCTGCACGTGCTCGGCCGGGTGGACGACGTCGTGGTCAGCGGGGGAGTGAACGTCCCGCTGCCCGCGGTCGCGGCGCGGCTGCGGATCCACCCGGAGGTGACCGCCGCCGAGGTGGTCGGCGTACCCGACCCGGAGTGGGGGCAACGGGTGGTGGCCTTCGTCGTGGGTGAGATCTCCGTCGAGGCCGCCCGTGACTGGGTGTCCGCGGAGCATCCGCGGACCTGGGCGCCGCGCGAGGTGGTCTCCGTCGACGAGCTGCCGATGCTCGACAACGGCAAGGTGGACCGGATGGCCCTCCGGGAGCGGGCATGAGCACCGTGTTCGCGATCCCGATGCGGACCCGGTTCCGGGGGATCACGGTGCGCGAGGGCGTCCTGCTGCGCGGTGAGGCCGGATGGGGGGAGTGGAGCCCGTTCACGGAGTACCCGCCGGAGGTGGCCGAGCCGTGGCTGCGCTGCGCAGAGGAGGCGGCGGCCGGGGACTGGCCGGAACCGTTGCGCGAGTGGGTGCCGGTCAACGTGACCGTCCCAGCGGTCGGCGCGGAGCGGGCCCACGAGATCGTGACCGCGGGCGGGTGCCGTACCGCCAAGGTGAAGGTGGCCGAGCCCGGTCAGACCCTCGGTGACGACCAGGCCAGGGTCGAGGCCGTCCGGGATGCGCTCGGCCCGAGCGGACGGATCCGGGTGGACGCCAACGGTGGCTGGGACGTCGACGAGGCGGTCACGGCGACCCGGGTGCTGGAGCGGGCCGCAGGCGGGCTGGAGTACGTCGAGCAGCCGTGTTCCACCGTCGAGGAGCTGGCCGCGGTCCGCCGCGCGGTCGACGTACCGATCGCCGCCGACGAGTCGATCCGCCGGGCCGAGGACCCCTACCGGGTGCGGGACCTGGCGGCGGCCGACATCGCCGTGCTGAAGGTCCAGCCCCTCGGCGGGGTGGCGGCCTGCCTGCGGATCGCCGAGGACATCGGGCTCCCGGTCGTGGTCTCCTCGGCCCTCGAGACCTCGGTCGGGATCGCGGCCGGACTGGCCCTGGCTGCGGCGCTCCCGGAGCTGACCCATGCGTGTGGGCTCGCGACCGTGCAGCTGCTGACCGACGACGTGGTCGCCGCGCCGCTGCTCCCGGTGGACGGGGCGCTCCGGGTCGGCCGACCGACGGTCGACCACGCGGCGCTCGATCGGCTCGCGGCGCCTCCGGACCGGGTGGAGTGGTGGGCGGCCCGGCTCGCCGAGGTGCGCGCGGTCCGGCAGGATCGACCTTCGTGAGCAACTCCTCGACCCAGCTGGCCCGCTCCGTGGTGACCGCGCTGGTCGAGGCCGGGGTGACCGAGGTCGTCCTCGCGCCCGGTTCGCGCAACGCGCCCCTGTCCTTCGCGGCGTACGACGCCGATGCGGCGGGCCTGGTCCGCCTGCACACCCGCGTGGACGAGCGTTCGGCGGGGTTCCTGGCGCTGGGGCTGACCCGCGTCGGTGCCCGGGCGGCGGTCGTCTGTACGTCGGGAACGGCCGTCGCGAACCTGCACCCGGCGGTGCTCGAGGCCGCCCACTCGGGGCTCCCACTCGTGGTCGCGACCGCCGACCGGCCGGCCCGGCTGCGCGGGACCGGCGCCAACCAGACGACGGACCATGTCGGCATCTTCGGGCCGCTGGTCCCGACTCTCGACCTGGCCGGTGACGCCCCGTTCGGGTCGGAGTCGTCCGTCGTGGTGGCGCTGGCGGACGGTCGGGGTCCGACGCACCTCAACGTCCAGCTCGACGACCCCCTCGTTCCGCCCGTCGAGGGCGCTGGCTGGGACCTCCGGCCGCGCCTCCGAACAGGCGCCATTGGGGAGAAACGGCAGGCCGGGGACCCGGATTCTCACCGTTTGGTACCAAACGGCATCTCCCAGGGCCCGGCCACGGTCGTGGTTGCCGGCGACGACGCAGGCCCGCCGGCGCGGGTGCTGGCCCAGGACGGGGGCTGGCCGCTGCTGGCCGAGCCCACCAGTGGATCCCGCACCGGCGAGAACGCCGTGCGCTGCTACCGGCTGCTCCTCGACGGACCGCTCGGGCAGCGGATCGAGCGTGTGGTGGTCCTCGGTCACCCGACGCTCTCCCGCCCGGTGAGCCGGTTGCTGGCCCGCGACGACGTCGAGGTGTGGTCCCGGCCCCCGGCGGGTGCGTGGGCGGAGCGGCCGTTCCGGGTCGACACCACCTTCGATCGGCTCGAGGTCGACGTGACAGCCGACACCGACTGGCTGGAGGAGTGGCGGGCCGCGGACCGCGAGGTGTCGGCCCAGCTCGACCGACTGCTGGCGGCCGAGGAGGGGATCACCCCGCACGAGGTGGCGGGCGCCGTCGGTCGCGGCGTACCCCCAGGCGGGCTGCTCTACGTCGGCGCCTCCAGCCCGATCCGCGACCTCGACCTGATGGTCCCCAAGTACGCCGTCGGCGACCGCCGCAAGATCCTCGCCAACCGGGGCCTGTCCGGGATCGACGGCACCGTGTCGTCCGCGGTCGGCGCCGCCCTCGGTCGGCCCCACAGCACCCGGTGCCTCGCGCTGATGGGCGACGTGACCTTCCTCCACGACGCCAACGGGCTGATCCTCGGACCCGACGAACCCGCGCCCGACCTGACGATCGTCGTCGTCAACGACGACGGCGGCTCCATCTTCGCGATGCTCGAGCAGGGCGCCGGGGAATACGCCGACCGCTACGACCGCCTCTTCGGCACCCCGCACGGCGTCGACCTCGCCAGCCTCTGCGCGGCGACCCGAACCCCACACTGGAAGGTCGAGTCGCTGACCGAGCTCGAGCAGGCGATCGCCAGCCCCAACGGCGGAATCGACGTGGTCGAGGTCGCCGTCCGGCGCGACAACCGGCGCGAACTGGATGCGCGGATCCGGGCGCTGGCGACCTGACCGGTTCCCGAGATCTGGGTCGTGTGCCTGACGGAGCGCTGGGGCGCACTCGCGGGCACACGACCCACACATGTTCGCAGGATCTAACTTTGGGGCATGCGGGTCGATGATGTGGCGAGGATCGAGCTGGGATCCTTCGTCCGACCTCCCGAAGAGACCGGCACGGACCGTCATCGGGTCGAGACGGTGCTCGGCTACGTCGCCCGGACACCCGAGGGCGTTCTGCTGCTCGACACGGGGTTGGGCGAAGGGGACGAGGAGACGGATGCCTGGTACCGGCCGAGCCGGGTCAGGATCGAGGACGCGCTGCGGACCGTCGGGCTGACCGTGGCCGACATCGACCTGGTCGTCAACTGCCACCTCCACTTCGACCACATCGGGGGGAACCCGGCCTTCGCCGGCCGGCCGATCTTCTGCCAGCGTCGCGAGCTGGACACGGCGCGCACCACCGACTACACGTTCCCCGCCCTGGTCGACTTCGCCGGAGCGCACTATGAGCTGCTCGACGGCGAGGTACAGGTCGGGTCCTCCGTCCACATCATCCCGACGCCCGGGCACGTGGACGGACATCAATCGGTGGTCCTCGAGTGCGAGGACGGATCCATCGTGCTGGCGGGACAGGCCCACGATGTTGCTTCCGACTGGTCGGCCGACGTTCTGGCAGCCCGAGCGCTGGAGCTGGGACACCAGCCACCACTGCCCCGGCCGAGTCCCTGGATGGATCGACTGCTGCAGTTCGACCCGAAACGGGTCGTCTTCGCCCACGACCACGCCGTGTGGAGCCCCTGAATGGATCGGGCACGACAAAGGCAAGGAGCCTGCTGCCCCTTGCCACTTCCAAGGTATAGCGGAGAGGGGGTCTTGCGGCAAGGCCCCGGGCGTGCCCCAGACTGCTCGGGCTGTGCCGAGGAGTGAGGGGTTGGGATGAACGAGGTGACCATCGTCGGAAGCGGGCCGACCGGTCTGATGTTGGGTGGAGAGCTGGCGCTCGCGGGGGTCGAGGTCGAGATCCTCGAGCGGCGCTCGACCTCGGACCTGGTCGGCACTCGCGCCCGGGGGTTCCACTCGCGAACGATCGAGATCTTCGACCAGCGCGGCATCGTCGACCGGTTCCTCGCCGAGGGGCAGACGGCCCAGGTGCTGGGCTTCGCCAACACCCGACTGGAGGTCGGCGAGCTCCCGTCCAGGCACCCCTACACGTTGGGGCTCGGGCAGAGCCGCATCGAGCAGATCCTGCTCGGCTGGGTCGAGGAGCTCGGCGTGCCGATTCGACGAGGGGTCGAGGTCACCGGCTTCGCGCCGGACGACTCCCGCGTCGACGTTCGGCTCGCCGACGGCGAGACGCTGCGCACGGCGTACCTGGTCGGGGCCGACGGGGGCCGCAGTGTCGTGCGTACGGCGGCCGGCATCGGCTTCGTCGGGGCGGAGGCGACCCGGAGCCACCTGATCGCCGAGGTCGAGGTGACCGAGGAGACTCCCACCGGGATCCGGCTCGACGAGGTCGGCATCCATGCGATGAACGTGATGGAGGACGGGAAGACCGTCGGGATGGTCGTGACCGAGCAGCAGCTCGGATCCGGCGTCGAACCGTCGCTGGCGGACCTCAGCGAAGCGCTGATCTCCGTCTACGGAACCGACTTCGGTATCCACGATCCGAGGTGGATGTCACGGTTCACCGACGCCACCCGGCAGGCAACCGCGTACCGGAAGGGCCGGGTGCTGATCGCCGGCGACGCCGCGCACGTCCATCCACCTACCGGCGGGCAGGGGATCGGACTGGGGGTGCAGGATGCGGTGAACCTCGGCTGGAAGCTCGCCCAGGTCATCCACGGCGTCTCACCGGACGACCTCCTCGACACCTACCAGGCGGAGCGGCACCCTGCCACGGCCCGCGTCCTGAAGAACGTGATGGCCCAGGCCATGCTCCAGCGAGGGGACGCACGAACCGACGCCATGCGCGACACCATCACCGACCTGCTGAGCTTCGACGGCCCACGTGTCCAGCTCGCCGGGCTCCTGTCCGGTCTCGACGTGCGCTACGACCTCGGCGAGGGGCACCCCCTCCTCGGGCGCCGCATGCCCGACCTCGAGCTCACCACAACAGAGGGTCCGCAGCGGGTGTTCGACCTGCTCCACGACGCCCGGCCGCTGCTGCTCGACCTCGTAGCGCCCGGCAGCATCGACATCACCCCCTGGGCGGATCGGGTCCGGTACGTCGATGCCGCCCAGACGGGCCCGTGGGAGCTTCCGGTCGTCGGAGACGTCACCGCCCCGGCCGCTGTCCTGGTCCGGCCGGACGGCCACGTGGCCTGGGTCGGGGACGGAGACCAGTCCGGGCTCCGCGGCGCGCTCACGACCTGGTTCGGCCAACCCGCGAACGAGGTCGTCTGACGAACTGGTGACCGGTGCGGGTCAGACCGCCTCCCGCACCATCCGGACTCGCCGCCCGTAAGGCTCGGTCTCCCCGGCCCCATCGAACCGAAAGCCCTGCCGCTCGTAGAACCGGATCGACCGGTCGTTGCCCTCCAGCACCCAGAGGTACGCCGACCGGTCGCCCACCGCGGTAACGAACAGGGCGTGGCCGACTCCGGTGCTCCACCACGCAGCCCGTACGTAGAGGGCGAACAGCTGGACCTCGAACTGGGGGAGCTCGGTGCCGGGAGCGGCGTTGACGAAGCCGATCAGGCCCGATCCGTGCTCGGCCACAGACGTGTGGCCGTTGGCGAGGGCCTCTCGCCACCGGTCGACGCGCGCCGGCAGGTCGTCGCGCCGGGCGTCGAGGATCTCCTGGGGCATCAGCCCGGTGAAGGCGTCGTCCCAGCAGTCCAGGTGGAGCCGGGTCAGGGCCTCCGCGTCGGCGGGCACGGCGCGGCGGATCTCCACTCCGGTGGGCAGCGGCATCCGGTCATCGTAGGGACCGCCACAATGGGCGCGTGGAGATCGCCTTCCTGCTGGTGGCCATCGCCGCCGGCGTGCTGGCCGGTACGGCGCTCGCCGGACGTCTCGGGATCCCGGCACCCCTGCTGCTGATCGCCGCCGGGATCACCGCCTCCTTCGTGCCGGGCGTGCCCGAGCTCCATCTGCACCAGGACGTCGTACTCCTGGGGCTGTTGCCGCCGCTGCTGTACGCCGCCGCTCTCCAGACCTCGCTGGTGGACTTCAACGTCAACCGCCGCCCCATCCTGATGCTGTCGGTGGGTCTGGTCGTCTTCACCGCCGCCGGGATCGGCGTCCTCGTCCATGCCCTGCTGCCCGGGATCTCCTGGTCCGCGTCCTTCGCCATCGGCGCCGTCGTCGCGCCTCCCGACGCGGTCGCCGCCACCTCGATCGGCCGCCGGATCGGCCTGCCGCGGCGCATCGTCACCCTCCTCGAGGGCGAGTCGCTGCTGAACGACGCGACCGCGCTGGTGGCCCTGCGTACCGCCCTGGCCGCCGGGGCGGGCGGCGTGACGTTCCTCGACGTGGGGCTCGACTTCCTGCTCGCGGCAGGGGGTGGGGTACTGCTCGGTGTCGCGACCTTCGTGGTGGTGGCGTGGCTCCGCAAGCACCTGACCGACCCCGTGCTCGACTCGGCCATCTCCCTGGTCACGCCGTTCGTGGCCTACCTGGTGGCCGAGGAGCTCGAGGCGTCGGGCGTCCTCGCCGTCGTCATCGCCGGACTCCTGCTCGGCCACAAGGCGCCGGTCCTCCAGACGGCCCAGTCCCGGATCGCGGACCGGATGAACTGGCGCACGATCGCGTTCCTGCTCGAGAACGCGGTGTTCCTCCTGATCGGGCTTCAGGCCCGCTGGATCCTCGGCGACGTCAGCGACGGCGGAACGCCGGCCAGCAGAGTCGCCCTCGTCTGCGCGGCGACGCTCGTGGGCGTGGTGGTGCTCCGCTTCGTGTGGATGATCCTGGCGCGCTTGACCCTGTTCCGCCGGATCGCCGGCCCGTGGAGCCACACCGTGCTCCTCGCCTGGGCGGGAATGCGGGGCGTGGTCACGCTCGCGGCCGCGTTCGTGATCCCGGCGGGCACCGACTACCGGGAGGTGCTGCTCCTGGTGGCCTTCACGGTCGTGGCCGGAACGCTGCTCGGCCAGGGCCTCACCCTGCCCTGGCTGGTCCGGCGGCTCCACGTCACCGGACCCGACCCGGCCGAGGACGCGCTCGCCCGGGCCACGCTCCTCGAGCAGGCGTCCCGGGCCGGTCTCGCCGTGCTCGACCGGGGCGACTACGACGATCAGCACGGCGTCGCGGACCTGATCCGGCAACGGCTCGAGGAGCGCAACTTCGCGGCCTGGGAGCGGCTGGCCACCCACGCCGAGTACGAGGCACCCAGCGAGATGTACTCCCGGCTGCGTCTGGAGATGCTCGGCGCCGAACGCGCCCGGATCCTGGAGATCCGCAAGACCGGCAACGTCGCTGCGGAGGTCGTGGGCGAGGTGCTGGCGATGCTCGACGTGGAGGAGTCGATGCTCGATGCGGCCACTCAGGAACGGGAGGAGCTCGCCGTCCCGGGATCCTCGCCGCGACGGACCGGTGACGACTGCGAGCACCTGGCGTCGTACCCCGCGATCGACACCACGCCCGAGCCGGTCTGCCAGCAGTGCCTCGCCGAGCACGTGCAGTGGGTGTCGCTGCGCGAGTGCCTCAGCTGCGGCAAGGTCGGCTGCTGCGACTCCTCGCCCCGGCGCCACGCGGACGCGCACTTCCGCGACACCGGGCACCCGGTGATCGAGTCCGCCGAACCGGGCGAGGACTGGCGCTGGTGCTACCTCGACCACGTGACCGGCTGAGGCCTAGGGTCGGCGCCATGCGGATCATCAAGTTCGGACATGCCTGCGTCCGGGTGGAGTACGACGGTGCCGCTGTCGTCATCGACCCGGGAGTCTTCACCGAGATCGCGGCCCTCGACGGTGCCGACGCCGTGCTGATCACCCATGAGCACGCCGACCACTACCTCCCCGACAACCTCCGGGCGACCGAGGCCCCGGTCTTCACGATCGACGCGGTGGCGGCGAAGATCCGCGAGGACGCACCCGAGGTGGCCGAGCGGGTGACGGTCGTTGCGCCGGGCGAAGAGTTCGACGCCGGGTTGCCGGTGCGGGCCGTGGGGGAGCTCCACGCCGTGATCCACCCGGAGTTCCCGCGGTTCTACAACTCCGGCTACGTCCTGACCGCGGGCGACGAGAAGGTCTACCACCCCGGTGACGCGCTGACCGGGCCCGACGAGGAGGTCGACCTCCTGTGCGTCCCGGTCTCGGCGCCATGGCTCAAGGCGGCGGAAGCGATCGACTTCGCACGCGCGGTGAAGGCGCCGCGCAACCTCGCGATCCACGACCGGATCTATTCCGAGGCCGGGCTCGGCATCGTCGACGGGCACATGAACGCGTTCCTGCCCGACGCCGGCCAGGAGTACGTGCGGCTGGCGGACGGCGCCGAGCTCTGAGCTCGCAAATGCGCCTGGCCGGCGGCGCCGAGTCCCGAGACCCGAGAGGCACCGCCGGCCAGGCGGTGTTGCGTGTGGCTCAGTAGTCGAGGTGGTGCAGCTCGACGTTGCGCTTGTCGAAGAGCGTGACGGTGCCGGAGGCGTTCCAGCGGTCGGCGCCCTTCAGGTAGAGGTTCCTACCCTTGTTGATGCCCCTGCCCGAGTGGATGATCACGGTGTCGCCGACGGCGAGGGTCCACTTCGGGAGAACGGCTTCCTTGGTGCCCTGGCGCAGGGCCCAGCCCAGGAGGTTCACCGCGACCTTGCCGTTGTTCTTGACGATCACGGTCTCGTCGGCATCCGCCGGGTGGACCTCTTGGACCTTGGCGTCGTAACGCTTGATGCTTGTCTGCCCGGAGGCCACGGCGTTGAGCCCGCCTGCCTGGGGGCGGACCACGCGGTAGGTGAACTTTCCGCTGACGTCACTCGGCAGCTCGAAGCTGTAGCCGGCGTACCCGTCGGTGGGCGATCCCAGGGTGGTGAGCATTCCCGTCGACTCCCAGACCCCGGTGGTGGCGTTGCGGCGCTGGAGCTCCACGGTCTCGCCGCCGGTGGCCGGGCCGGACATGCCGCTGACAGCAACGGTCGCGGTGCGGGCGAGCGTCCCCGGGGTGAACTTCGTGGTCAGCGAGGGAGTCACGCTGAGCGAGCTCAGGCCCGAAAGGTAGTTGCCTGCCTTCCACTTGTAGCTCGTGAACGTGCTCGGAGCCACGCCCGACACGGACACCACGCCCTTGTCGGAGCTGACGGCCACCTTGCCGGGAACCGCGGTGTAGCTGCTGGCACCGGTGGGCTTCGCCATCAGCTGGACCTCGACGCCCTGGGCAACCACGCTGCCGGCGGAGGTGCTCTTCTTGACGACGCCGGTGAACTTGGCCGTGGGCGCCACCGGAGCAGCGGCCGGGTCGAACTTCGGCCAGGCCAGGTTGGTGGTGGGCGTGGACGCGATCGTGATGTTGCTGACGGCCACGGTCTCGACCGAGACGTTGCCGGTGGCGCTGCCGCCCGCGCTGTCCGCAACGGTGTAGGTGAAGTTGTCGGTGCCGGACCAGCCCGTGGTCGGTGTGTAGGTGCAGTTGCCGTCAGTGGCGCACGAGACCGCGCCGTGACCCGGGGTGGTCGTGGAAATGGAGGCCCACGTCGTGGCGGCGTCCTTCGTGTCGTTGGTGAGCACGTTGAAGGACTTCGCTACTCCGGTCGTGGTCGTTGCGGAGTCCGGGTTCGCGAGCGGCGCCGCGTTCGCGGCGGTGGGCACCGCGACGACGGCAGCGGCTGCTGCCAGCGTCAGGGCACCGAGTGTCGGGATGCGCATGTGTTTTCCCCCCAAGATTGGGTCATTCCAACCACCGACTCTCGGTGGCACGTGGGCATGAACGTAGGGGGCTGGTCTGGTCAGGCGCGCTGGTTTTTGCAAAGTTGACGGCAAATGACTACCGGACTATGTCCGATCGGACATTTCGGTATCCGGACGCCCGGATCAGGCGTAGGCGTAGTCCTCGAGGGGGAACGACTCGGCCTCCCGGTGGGCGCTGATCGTCGAGGTCGGTCGCAGCAGCGCCGGCTCGCCGTGCTGGTTGAAGTAGTAGCTGCGCGCGGTCGCGCAGGAGCCCAGGTTGAACACCGAGTCCTCCAGCAGCTCGGTGACCCGGCCGAGGAACTGCGCGTTCGCGGGCTCCCGTACCTCGAAGGTGGCCGCGCCGCGGCGGCGCACCTCACCCAGCAGCCGGCCCATGTGCTTCATCTGGGCCTCGATCGTCGTGAAGTAGGACAGTCCGGAGTAGGAGTACGGCGAGGCCAGCGACAGGAAGTTGGGAAAGCCCGGCGCGGTGATCCCCTCGTACGCCTGGAACCGGGTCTCCCGCCACCACCGGCCGAGGTCCTTGCCGTCCCGGCCGGCCACAGGGATGGCCGGGAAGTTCTGCTGCCACATGTCGTAGCCGGTCGCCAGGACGAGGACGTCGACCGTCGTTTCGAGCCCGTCGGCGGTCACGATCCCGGTGGGGGTGATCCGCTCGATCGATGTGGTCTCGAGGGCGACGTTGGGTCGGGTGAAGGTCGGGTAGTAGTCGTTGGAGAACGTCGGCCGCTTGCAGCCGAAGGAGTAGTCGGGTGTCAGCTTCCGGCGCAGCTCCGGGTCGGGGACCTGCTTGCGCAGGTGGCGTGCGGCGGCGAGCGCCGCGCCCCGGTTGAGGAAGCTCATCCGGCGGTAGCGCAGGACGGCGAAGACCATCAGCGCCTCGAGCAGCGCGGTGTTGACCCGCCGGGCGAGGCGCTGGGTGGCCGGCACCCGGGCGAAGAGTCTGCGTAAGGCTCCCGGGATCTCGAAGTCCAGCTTGGGGGTGACGAAGATCGGGGTGCGCTGGAAGACCGTCAGGTGTGCCGCACGCTTCGCGAGCTCGGGCACGAGCTGGACCGAGGTCGCGCCGGTGCCGATGATGGCCACCCGCTTGCCGTCGAGGTCGGCGGCGTCGTCCCACTTCGCGGTGTGCACGACGGTGCCCGCGAACTCCTCGACGCCCTCGATGTCGGGCACCCGCGGCTGCGATAGGAAGCCGGTCGCGGTGATGAGGTACGACGCCCGCAGCGGTTCGCCGCCGGCGACCGAGACCTCCCACACCTGCTCGGCCTCGTCCCAGCGGGCGCCGTCGACGACCGTGTCGAACCGCATGTGCCGGCGCAGGTCGTACTTGTCGGCGACGTGCGCGGCGTACTTCTTGAGCTCCGGACCGCGGGCGTACCAGTGGCGCCACCACGGGTTCGGCTCGAAGGAGTAGGAGTAGGTCA
>DASSJR010000280.1:0-2335 GCA_035691135.1 Nocardioides sp.
GTCGGGGCCACTTCCAAGGCGGCCGCCCTCGCGCAGGCCGACCGGGTCGTGGTGCTGGCCGAGGGCCGGGTGGCCGCGACCGGCCCGTGGGCCGAGCTGGCACCGGCCTGGGGTCACCTGGCGGGTTGAATGGCCCGGGCGACCAGCCAGGTCGCCTCGTCGCGCACCATGACGACCTTCCAGGTCGAGGGCTCGTCGCGGGGCAGCCGGATCCGACGGCCCCGGCCCACCGCCACGCAGGCGGCCACACGGTCGGTCACCCGCAGCACCAGCCGGTCGGTGGTCGCGGCGAGGACGTCGACGGCCAGCACCTGCATGGCCAGCCCGTCGACGCGTAGCCCGCGGGCGGCGTAGGCCGCCAGGAACGTGCGGTCGGCGCGTCCCGCTGCCGAACCCGCGACATACAGCGCCGAGACGGCCTCCGGGTCGCCCGACTCCCACGCCGCGGCCCGGCGCTGGTCCCACGCCCGCAGCACTGCGATCGCATCGACCCGGGAATCGACCGGCGGGGCGGGATCGGGTCCTCGCAGCGCGAACGCCCCGGTGCCGACCCCCCACAGGGTCGTCAGCAGCGCCACGAACAGGAGCCGGATGGGTCGCACGCCCTACTCCTACCCCACTTCGTGGTGACGGCCCGGTGCTCATCCACAGGGGTAGGCTGCGGGCGTGTCTCTCGACTTCCGCATCGCCGGCCTCGGTGCCGACGCCGTCGAGTACGTCGCTGCCTGGGACCTCCAGCGCGAGGTGCATGCCGCGGTCGTCGCCGGCGAGTCCTCCGACACCGTGCTGCTGCTCGAGCACCCACCGGTCTTCACCGCCGGCAAGCGCACCGACCCCCACGAACGCCCGGCCGACCCCGGCGGCGCCCCCGTGATCGACGTGGACCGCGGCGGCAAGATCACCTTCCACGGGCCCGGGCAGCTGGTGGGCTACCCGATCGTGACGCTGCCCGACCACGTCAAGGTCGTCGACTACGTGCGCCGAATCGAGGAGGCGTTGATCGCGGTCTGCCGCGACTTCGGCGTGACCACGGCCCGGATCCCCGGCCGGAGCGGGGTCTGGCTCCGCGCCGACGACCGCGGTCCCGAGCGCAAGGTCGCCGCGATCGGCATCCGGGTCAGCCGTGGGGTGACCATGCACGGCTTCGCCCTCAACTGCGACGTGGACCTCGGGTGGTACGACCGGTTCGTCCCGTGCGGGATCGCCGACGCAGGCGTGACCTCGCTGACCAACGAACTGGGCCACGAGCGGGGCCAGGAGGTCGGACATCCGGTCACCGTCGCCGACGTGCTGCCGAGTGTCGAGCGGCACCTCGCGGGGTACCTCGCCTGGGGCCCCTACACCCCCACACCCGACTACGAGCCGCGACCCGAGCCGGGGCGGGCTCCTCGCATCGAGCTGGTGACCCCCTAGCCCCGGTCAGTTGATCGTCAGCTGACCCACCGGCTCCCCCTGGCCGCCGCCGATGCTCTTCACCACGAGGGTGAGCGGGGTCTGCTTGATCGTGACTTCCACGTCGACGGACTCGTCGGGCGAGGCGTGGAGGTTCGGTTCGGCGATCTTCGCCGCGCCGAGAGGTTCGGGCTCGATCTGGTAGGCGTCGGGAAGCCGGCCGACGTTGGTGATCGTCACGGTGACCTGGTCGCCGACACCCGCGGTGTCCGGGCCGTCGAGCTTGACCGCGAACGGCGGTGCGTCGGGGTTCACGGGTGCCTCGCTGGTCTCGGGCGTCGGGGGCTCCTCCGTGGGCGAGCCACAGGCGGCCAGCAGTGCGCAGACCAGACCCAGCAGCACTCCTGCGACGGCACGTCCGAGCTGGTTCCGGCAAAGCAGCGAGGCGGTCATGACCAGACCGTACGGGGGTCCGCCAATGCCGGACCGGATGGGCTCCCGGCGTACAGTTGGCCGACGTGACGCACGCCCCAGCACCCGAAGGCCGCAAGCTCCTTCGACTCGAGGTCCGCAACTCCGAGACCCCGATCGAGCGCAAGCCGGAGTGGATCAAGACCCGGGCCAGAATGGGACCGGAGTACAAGCAGCTGCAGTCACTCGTCAAGGCCGAGGGCCTCCACACGGTGTGCCAGGAAGCCGGGTGCCCCAATATCTTCGAATGCTGGGAGGACCGCGAGGCGACGTTCCTCATCGGCGGCGACCAGTGCACCCGCCGGTGCGACTTCTGCCAGATCGACACCGGCAAGCCGGAGCCGCTCGACCGCGACGAGCCCCGCCGGGTGGCGGAGTCAGTGCGGAAGATGGGTCTGCGCTACGCCACGATCACCGGCGTCGCCCGCGACGACCTGCCCGACGGCGGCGCGTGGCTCTACGCCGAGACGGT
>DASSJR010000281.1:0-15658 GCA_035691135.1 Nocardioides sp.
AGCAGCCGCGCGGGCGTCGACGCGACCAGTTCCATCACGTCAGCCAGCGTGGGGATGCGCTCCCCCACGAACGACGGCCCCTTCCATGAGCCGGCGTCCAGACGGCGGAGCTGCCTGAGCGTCAGTTCCTCCACACGGGGAGCCGAACGGCGCCAGCGGTGCCTGGGCACGTCGGTGGTTCGCCCCAGTGTTGCGTCGTGGACGACGACGAACTCGCCGTCCCGGCTCCGGCGCACGTCGATCTCCACCCCGTCGGCCCCGCAGGCCACGGCCGCCCGGACCGCGGAGAGGGTGTTCTCCGGCGCCGTGGCGCTGGCTCCACGGTGCGCGATCACCTGTACCCCGGGGTTCGGGACCCGGGGCGGCCCTGGATCGGTGTTCTGGAGTGCTGACGTCGTCACGAAGCGGCTCCCTTCGGCCCGGTGGCGCTGAACCAACGAGTCATGTCAGGCCGCCCGGACGGTGACGTCGGGGCCGATCGCGCCCCGGTAGTGCTTCGTGATCAGCTCGTCGATGGTGTCCGCCCACGTTCGGGTGGTGACCCGAGCAAGGCCGTTGGCCGCGAGGCTCGCGCGCAGGGTGTCGTCCCGCACGAGCCGCTGCACTGCGTGGCGCAGTGAGCTTGCGTCGGCGGGGTCGTAGAGCAGGCCGGTGTGCCCGGGGTGGATCAGGTCCAACGGGCCGCCCTTGGCCGGAGCCACCGCAGGCACACCGCTGGCCTGCGCTTCCTGGATGGTCTGACAGAACGTCTCGTTCTGGCCGGTGTGCACGAACACGTCCAGGGAGGCGAACGCGGTGGCGAGCTCGACACCCGTGAGGGTCCCGGTGAACTTCGCGGCCGGCAGCTTCTTCTTCAGCCACCCCATCTCGGGTCCGTCACCGATCACGAGGAGGCGGGTGCCTGCAACGCCTGCCAGCTCCCTGAGCCGGCGGACCTGCTTCTCGGCGGCAAGTCGACCGACGTAGCCGACGACGAGCTGGTCGCCGTTCTTCTTGCCGACGCGCGCCCAGGCGTCGTGAAGATCGCGGTCGCGGTGCCTGGGACCGAACAGGTCCAGGTCGACACCACGTCCCCACACGTGCAGGTTCGGGACACCGAGAGCCTCGAGCTGGGCGTGCGCGGATCGCGAGGGCACCAGCGTGCGCGTCGAGCGCTTGTGGATGCGCGCCACCCACTTCGCGCAAGCCGCCTCGCCCGGCAGGTTGTACTGGCGCAGGTAGCCGGGGAGGTCGGTCTGGTAGATCGCGACCGTGGGTATCCCGAGCCTGCGGGCCGCACGTAGGCCCAGCCAGCCGAGCGCGATCGGCGAGGCCAGGTGCACCACGTCCGGTTGGAACTCCGCCAGCGCCTCCTTGATCTGTCGGTCCGGCAGGCCCATCGGGAACGTCTTGTACATCGGAACGGCCGCGGACCGCACGCGCACGACCCGCACGCCGCGGTAGTCGGCCAGGCCGTGGCCCGGCGCGATGATCAGCGCCTCGTGGCCGTTCTCGATGAGGTGGTCGACGACATGGCGCACGGAGTTCACGACGCCGTTCACCAGGGGCAGAAACGACTCGGTCACGATGGCTACTCGCATGACTCCACGGTGGGTAGACCGAGTGAACAGGCAGTGAGCGCCGGGCGAATGTCACAACGCGAGCGGCCGTCAAGTGGACCGCGGTGTACACCAGACGGCCATCCAACACCCACCTCGCGGGTGCGATCGCGTCAGATGCGGGCGCTGGTCTGAGGCCATGAACCTCAGAATCAGCGTCATCGGCACCGGGTACCTCGGTGCGACACACGCCGCCTGTCTTGCCGACCTCGGGTTCGAGGTGGTCGGCGTCGACCGTGACCCCGACAAGGTCGGTCGCCTCAACGCGGGAGCCGCGCCGTTCGCCGAGCCGGGGCTCGACGACCTGCTGAACCGGCACGTCAGAACCGGCCGGCTGCGATTCACCAACCAGATCGGGGAGGCAGCGGCGTTCGCCGACATGCACTTTCTGTGCGTGGGCACGCCGCAGGCGGGCTCAGGTCTCAGTGCCGACCTCAGTGCCGTCTGGCAGGGCGCAGGGGAGCTGGCCCGAAGCCTCACCCGTGACTGCCTGGTCATCGGCAAGTCCACCGTCCCCGTCGGTACGGCGAACCGCCTTGCTACTGAGCTCGCGCGCCTCGCCCCGCGTGGCATCACGGCGAGCGTCGCCTGGAACCCAGAGTTCCTCCGGGAGGGCCACGGCGTCCACGACACACTGCACCCGGACCGCCTCGTCTTCGGCGTCTCCACCCCCGACGCCGAGCTCGCCCTGCGCACGATCTACGAGCAGGCAATTGCTCGTGGTGTCCCGGTGCACGTCACGGATCTCGCGACCGCCGAACTCGCGAAGTCAGCGGCCAATGCCTTCCTCGCGACCAAGATCTCCTTCATCAACTCCATGACGGACATCAGCGACCGGGCCGGCGCCGATGTAGTGGCGCTCGCCGACATCCTCGGTGACGACCACCGCATCGGACGGCGGTTCCTCGACGCCGGCGTCGGATTCGGCGGTGGTTGTCTTCCCAAGGACCTGAGGGCACTGTCGGCACGAGCCTCCGAGCTCGGGGCACACTCAGTAACCGGGTTGCTCCGCGAGGTCGACGACATCAATCTGCGAGCTCGTGCCAAGGTCGCCGAGCTCGCCCGCGACCTGTGCGGCGGCGACATCGCAGGGCGACGGGTCGCGCTGCTCGGTGCCGCGTTCAAGCCACTGTCGGACGACGTCAGGGACTCCCCGGCACTCGATGTCGCGCGCCGGCTGCACGCGCAGCGAGCCGACGTACGCGTCTTCGACCCCGAAGCAGCCCTCAACGCCCGGGCGGTTGCGCCAGAACTCACCTACGTGGCCAGCCTCGAGTCGGCCCTCCGGGATGCCGACCTGGTGCTGCACCTCACCGAGTGGCCGCAGTTCGTCGAGATGGACCCACACTGGGCGGCATCACTGGTACGGCGGCGCGTTGTCCTCGACGGGCGGAACCGGCTCGACCCCCACCGATGGAGCGGCGCCGGCTGGACCATCCAGGGGATCGGCCGCCCCAGGCAGCTGCCGGCGCCCTCGCGGGCTGCAGACGCCGCCGTCTTGATCTGACGTGACCCTGAACCGACCGCTCCCCGAACCTCGGCACTCTGCCGCCCGGACTCGAGCGGCCGCGATGGCGGCAGTTCTGGTCCTCGCAGGGGGCTCAGTCGCCGCCAGCGAGCTCCTCCGGACACAGGCCAGGCTGGCCCGCCGCACCATCGGGAAGGACCTCGGTGAGGAGGCGCACAGCGCCGACCGCACCCACAAGAAGAAGTACGGCAACCCCATCGAGCTGCTCGTGCTCGGCGACTCCATCGCCGCGGGACTCGGGGCCGAGAAACCGCGGCACACCCTCGGTGCACAGTTGGCGAAGCGGCTCGCGAAGCACACCCGTCGGACCGTGCGGGTGCACACCGCTGCGATGGTCGGCGCGGAGACCTCCATGCTGCGGGCACAACTGGCCGGTCTGCCGACCGGCTACCGTCCGGATGTCGCCGTGATCGTCGTTGGCGGCAACGACGTCACGCACCGGGTCCGCCTCTCGGAGTCAGTCAGTCACCTTGCACAGGCGGTGGCTGCGCTCCGCGAGCACGGTTGCGAAGTGGTCGTCGGCACCTGCCCAGACCTGTCCGCCCTCACCTCTGTGCCTCAGCCCTTGCGCGCCCTCGGCGGCAGAAGCTCGCGTCGGCTCGCGCGGGCCCAGCGCACGGTGGTCACCGACATGGGCGCCCGAGCCGTCTCGCTCGCCCACGTCGTGGGCCCGTTCTTCCTCGCCCAGCCCGACGCGATGTTCGCGATCGACCGGTTCCATCCGTCGGGGGCGGGGTACCGCCGCACGGCCAAAGCGCTGCTCCCCAGCGTCCTCGCGGCCATCGGACAGGACGCGACGCTGCCATTCGGCCACTTCGGGCCGACCAATCCCGGACTGATCGGTGAACAGACGTCGGTCGAAGATGATCCCCCCTCTCCCGAGCTTGGCTAGACGGGATTCCTCCGAGGTCGGAAACAGCTCGAACGGACCACTGTTCACCCCGGGTTCAGGAGCAGGCTGCCGGAGGGTCGCCGAGACCGGCTTACGTTCGGGCGGACCAGCTCTCGGTCGCGCGGCCACCCCGGTCGCGGACCCGTCCCCCACCCCCGAGGAGACTCCCGCATGACCACGAACATCCGCCGCACCGCGGCCGGCGTCGGTGCGCTCACCCTCGCGATCACTGCGACGACCGCACCCGCGAGCGCCGTTCCGGCCGAGACCGGCCCGTCGACCAGCGTGTCGCCGTACCTGGTCCCCGCGAACGACGCGGTGACGGTGACCTCGCTACTCACCGTCGACGACCAGGACCGGGCCGACAAGGGCGTAGACATGGTCGGGATCCCCGACGGGCTCGGCGCGGTCGGCGCGGGCCGCGACCTCGTCCTCTACATGAACCACGAGTTCCCGGCCACCGCCGGCGCGGTTCACGCTCACGGCCAGACGGGTGCCTTCGTCTCCCGCAACGTCATCGACCCCGCAACAGGGCGGGTCAAGGAGACGACCGACCTGGTCCAGGACGTGCGCTACTACGACTACGGGACCCACTCCTACGTCGAATCCCCCACGAGCGGGACCCCCGAGTTCAACCGCTTCTGCTCCGGCTCGCTCAGCGACCCGGGCATCCTGTACGACCAGACCTCGAAGGCCGGACTGAAGGGTCAGCTCTACTTCGGCAACGAGGAGAACAACCCCGAAGGCCGCAACTTCGCGGTGACCCAGGACGGCATCGCCACCCAGCTCCCCCGCCTCGGCCTGTTTGCCTGGGAGAACACCCTGGTGGCCGACACCGGCAACAGGGCCACCTTGGTGATCGGCACCGACGACAATGCCTCCGGTCAGCTGCGCATCTACACCGGACAGAAGCAGCGCAGCGGCACGGCGGTCGACAAGGCGGGCCTGACCAATGGCAGCCTGCACGTCCTCGACGTCGTGAACCAGGCGGTCAGCACCGACAGCGGCTACCGCAGCACCTACGGCAAAGGAAACCCCACTCCTGTCCAAGCCAATCAGGTCGCCTGGGACGCCACCGGCGCCCAGCAGGAGGCCGAAGGTTCGGCCAAGGCCCTGAACCTCAACCGGATCGAGGACGGAGCCTTCGACCCGCAGCACCCGAACGACTTCTACTTCTTCACCACCGAGGGCGGCGACAAGACCTCGCGCGAGAACGACCCGGTCACCGGCGCCCCCATCACCCGCGACGGCGGCGGCCTGTGGCGGCTGCGGTTCGCCGACGTCAGCGACCCCTCGGCCGGGATGACCCTCGAGCTCGTGCTCGACGGCAGCGAGGCTCCCTACCTGAACAAGCCCGACAACATGGACATCGACCACGAGGGCCACCTGCTCATCCAGGAGGACCCGGGCGGCAACGCCCACCTGGCCCGCGTCCTGGCCTACGACATCGGGTCGGGCTCGATCACGACCCTCGCCCAGTTCGACCCGGCGCGGTTCGCCTCCGGCGCGACGGGCTACCCGAGGACGATCGACGAGGAGTCCAGCGGCATCATCGACGTCGCCGACCTGATGGGCAGCGGCACATTCCTGCTGGACGCCCAGATCCACACCAGTGCCGGGCTCTCCGACCCGGCCCGGCAGGTGGAGCACGGCCAGCTGCTCACGATGAGCGTCGACTGGAACCGGGTCTTCTGAGCGACGCCTTGACGCGGGACGTGGCCGTAGGAAGCTCGGCGACCTGCCGGTCCTTCTGGAGCACGACGACCTCAACGACGGACACTCTTCGTCTGCGACGGAAAGATCTGGTCATGGATCGGGGCGACGCCTGCATCTGCCACCCTTCTTCACCCTCTCGGTCACCCTCGAGGGCGTCATCGCCTGGAGGGTCGACGACGTGCAGAACTGCGAAGACACTGAGCCCTACCTCCAGGCGTACCTCGCGCCGCACGCCGAACGGTACGACGCAACCTGGTCGCCGGGTCCCGGTTGGCGATCCGGCTCGGCTGGCGTGCCGGGCGGCGAACGGCCACAACCCTGGCGACACCGCCCACACGTCCACCCTGCTGCGAATGCTCCTCGACGGACGACCCTGACTCGAACCGACCGCCGCGTGCCCGGCGCGCCGGGTGCCGCTAGTTCCGCCGTGGAACCCACCTAGGGGCGCGCTGCGGGTAGACCATCACTGTGCCGAGGAAGACCGCGGCGTACGCGATCGCGAATCCGCCGACAAGGTCGACTGCGAAGTGCCAGCCCAGGTAGACCGTTGCCAATACCGTGCCGGCGAGGTACACGGTCATTGCCTGCGTGGTTCGATGGAGCCGGTAGTAGCGGGCCATCAACAAGATCATGGCCACGATGGCGACGTGCAGGCTCGCGAAGGCAGCGATCTGCGCGGTCGCGTCGTGTGCTTGCGGCTCTGCCAGCAGATGCGCTCGTTGGGTCAGGTAGTGCGCCTGCTTGTCCTGAATCGTCGTGTGAGGAAGGCCGGCGAACTCTTGCGGTGAGCTACTGAACGGCCCCAGCGACGGAATCAGGTAGTACGCGCCGACCCCTAGGACCCACACCCACATGGCGGAGGCGATGAAGACGTATCCCTGCCGAACCCGCTCAGTGAACGCCAGCGCGGAGACCAACGACAGCGACACGACTGACGAGAACGACACGTAGATCAGGGTCAGCACGTACGCCGCGACGTGCTGGCCGAGCAGCTCATGCAGCAGCACGGCGGGACTGTGCCCGAGGAACAGCCACCGGTCCCACCGTTCGAGCAGTTCGTCACGGGGATCGTTGAAGACGTTCCAGCTCTTCAGGTTGTGGTAGCAGAGGTACACGACGTGGTAAGCCAGCAGACCAGTCGTGGCCAGGGCCAGACGGCCACGCGTCCAGCGACCCCGCAGCACGTCGAGGGTCCTTCTGAGCGTCCACCCCTCTCGGCCGGCGCGGACACCGGCGTCCACCAAGGTGAGCAGCACAAACAGGCACAGCGAGATCACGACGCGCCGTCGCAACCATGCACCCCCAGGGTCCCTGACCGGGACACCAAAGTGCTGGGAACCCACGACGGTCACCATCGCGAACAGGACGACGAGTAGCCACACCCGGGCAACCCACCAGTACTCCCTCTGGTGGCGCGTTTGGACCTCGCCGGAGCGCGGTGGCAGTTCGGGCACGCTCACCAAGACCCCCTCCGCGTCGGCTGTGGGACGGCGTTGCGGAAGGGGCGGTCGCGCGCTGCGGCGGCAGGCAGCCCGACGCGTAGCAATCTGGCCACGGACAGGCACTTGAGCATCAGCAGGGCGAGGGCGAACGCGGTGGCGAGCACGGCGTCCTGGGTGAGAAGCAGGATGCCGATGAAGGCTGCCGAGTTGAGGGCCTTGGCCAGCGGTGACCAGTTGAAGCACCAGATCCGATGGTCCACCAGGTAGAAGTAGTTGGGGCTGACCAGCGGCCAGGCAAGGAATGCCAGCGAGAGCAGCAGGTCGACGACGAGGAACTCGGCCAGGTATACCCCAACCGGCACGGCCCAGGTGCGCTCCAGCCAGACCACTCCGACGAAGAATGGGACCACCGACAGGCGGTCGCTGAGGATGTCGGCCACCGCCCCGATCCTTGTCTCTTGATCCAGACGTCGCGCCAGCCAGCCGTCGAGGATGTCACCCACCCAGTAAACGGCAAGACCGCCGAGCAGCACGCTCATGGAATGGCCCCGAATGGCCAGGACGATCAGGGTGAGTGAGCCGATCGTCCGCACCATGGTCACGACGGTCGCCCAGGTCCAGAACCGTTCGCGTTCGGGTCGCGCCAAGCCGGGGATGCCGATGCTCTTGTCCGACACCCGGGCTTCGGAAGTCAGGACGTTGTCGTGCTCATGGCGGAGGGACAGAAGAGCCGGCAACCGATGTTGGTTGCCGGTGCCCCAGGCTGCTGTCCATACCGCGGCCAGCCCGATCGCCATCCCGCCGAAGACATCCAGTACGTAGTGCCAACCGAGATACACCGTGGCCAGGATGTTGAGGACCAGGAACAACCACAGAGCCCACTGGAGGAAGGCCGGGCGCAGCTTGATCATCATCGCGATCAGCGAGGCCGTGACCATGACAGACACGTGCAACGACGCGAACGCCGCGATGGTCTGAAGCGCGCTGGTCCCGAACGGATCGGCGAGCATGTCGGTCCGGTCGGCCAGCCAGCTCCGGGCGATATCGGTCACCTGCGTGTGCGGCAGGTCCGCGAACATTGCGGGGTGCGCATAGATCGGGCCGGTCGAGGGCACCAGATAGTAGATCGAGACCCCCAACACCCAGTTGACCGCGACCGCGGTGACGTACCAACAGGCCGTGTCGAGATTGCTGGTCCAGAACAGTGCGATCAGCAGCGACAGGGTGAGGAACACGATCCACGCGACATAGGTGATCGACATCAGGTGGGCGGTGACTCCGGTGCCCAACAGGTCGTGCAGCAACGTGGCCGGGTCGTGTCCGAAGGCCAACTTTCGGTCCAGACGCAGCAGGTCGTCGTCCATCAAGTGCGGCCGCACGAATGGGACGTAGCTCTTCAGGTTCCGGAAACCGACGTAGGCCAGATACCAGCTGCCCATGCCGATCAGGACGAGCCGTACCCGCCGGACATGCCACCGCTCGCGTACGACCGCCGCAATCCGTGATCGCCACCCGACCAGGCCGCCGTGAAGACAACG
Organism: Nocardioides sp.; assembly: GCA_035691135.1. Taxonomy (GTDB): domain Bacteria; phylum Actinomycetota; class Actinomycetes; order Propionibacteriales; family Nocardioidaceae; genus Nocardioides. The sequence continues at coordinate 8,715 of DASSJR010000281.1, forward strand.
CGCGCCCACGTCGATGAGGAAACACGCGACGGCGATCAGGGGTAGCCGAATGTAGAACGGCCCCACGATCGAGTCATCCGGATCCCGGACCGGAAGATGATAGATCCCGGCAACGACTACCGCGGCGCCGTAAAGACCGATCGCGAGGACGACCTGCAGACCGTAGGCACGAAACCATCCGCGAACCTCGGTGTTCGCAGGCGTGGTGGCGTGAACCTCGTGGTGCATACCGACGAGAGTGCCACCCCACACCGGCAGTTCCGCACATCCACTCCCAACATCCGAGGGGGCGGACCGGCTGGGAAGTCGCGCGTCAGCGCAGGCAGGTCCGGCCGGCGAGGAGGACGCTGTCGCCTTCACCCCGCGGGCCTGGACGACCGACGTGGGAGGAGAGCGCTTTTCGCGCACCACGTTGCGGCGTGGGGCGGGGCCCGCGGACGAACCTTGGGTGTGCCTGTTGTCCCGCCCGGGCGAATGAGCGCCGCCTGTCGTGATGCAGATCGATCGGAGGTGCGAGATGTCGGGCTGGGTGTTGGTTGCGAACCAGGACTGTCGAAAGCCGCTCCACAGCGCCAGGATGGCAGTCGCCATCGCGGCCCCGCCGAGGACGTCAGTGGTCCAGTGCACGCCGACGTAGACACGGCTGGCGGCGACAAGGATGGCGATGACCGCGGCTGCTGCGCCCGCGAGGAACCGGTTTCGCGGCGACGCGACGAGGACAGCCAGGATCCCCCACGCCGCGACGGCCTGGGTGGTGTGCCCGGACGGATAGGCCCAACCATGCGCCGATACGAGCCAGTCGGTGGCAGGTGGCCGGCTCCGGTGCACGACTTGACCGACGACAGCATGCAGGAACACCGCAGTCCCATAGACCACGGCAATGTCGAGGACCGGAGCCCAGGACCGGCGACGTCGCGCCAGGACTATTCCGACCACCGTCAGGACCGGCACTGTCACCGCGGTGGCACCAAGCCAGGTCACGATTTCGAAGAAGACGTCGAGCCCGGGCGTTCGGTGGGCGAGGACCCACTGATGGATCCGCGGGTCCAGGAGTGCCAGCTCCTCGTGGCCCAGGACGTCCTGGCTGATCCCGAGAGCGATCCACGTGGCCGCGATGGCCACAGCGATCGCAGCGGTCAGCGCGAGCCCAGTTGGACCGGTCGCATCGAGACGGGCGACCACCCAGCCGGAGGTGTGCGGGAACCGTTCCCGGATGAGCCGCACGGGAGAGCTCGATCCCAGAGCCGCGGCCGCCCGCTTGAACCGATCGGGACCGGTGCGGCGCAGCAGCACCCCGCCCACTCCGGCCAGAACGAGGGCAGCGAGGGCAACGAGCCCGATGCGGGAGGCAATGTGCTCGACGTGTTGCCAGCTGCTGCCACCGAGGTAGCCGAGCATCACCGACAGGGTGCCCCAGGCGACCGCGCTGGCAACGTTGAAGGCGAGGAACGTCCGGTACCGCAGCCCGGACATGCCGGCCAGGCCGGGGATCATGACCCGGAGGGCAGCGGTGAACCTGCCGAAGAACACCGCCTTGCCGCCGCGTTCTGCCAGGTAGACCTCCGCCCGATCGAGGTGGCGACTGTGCACGAGCCGGCCCAACGTTCCGTCCAGGATCCCTCGGCCGAAGCGGCGCCCGACGCCGTATCCGATGCTGTCACCGACGATGGCACCGGCGATGCCGGCGGCGAGGACGGCGACCAACGGAACTCGGCCCTCGTAGGCGAGAACGCCGCCGAGGATCAGGGCGATCTCGCCGGGGAAGATGAACCCCACGAATGCCGACGACTCCAGGGCGGGGAGCGCGAAGACGACCAACAGCGCGGCCCACAGCGGGAGCGCGAGGATGTGCGAGGCTATCGCGGTCATCATCGAACGATGCTCGCTCGTGTGGAGGTGAGGAGAGGACGCAGCGGCGCCCCGGCCGACACAGCGCCAGAGGGGACCAGCGGCCCCTGCGGCCCGATGCATTCCAGAACGGTCCCGGTTGTACCGAAGAGCAGCCCGACGATGGCATCGGGGAAGGAGTGCGCGACGGCGTAGCGTCGGGCGAACGCGATGGCTAACGCAGCGCTCGCGGTAACCGCTGCGAGGCGCCGGTTGGTCACCAGCACCCCCTCAGGCAGAGCGCCGACCATCACGACAGACTCATTACCGCGCTGAGAGGCGACCAGGTTTTCGGCGTGGAGGTTAGCCAGTCCAGGGGCGTGCATGTTCGGGCCAGTGTCCTGGGTGCTGGGCTGCTCGCTGCGCGATCATCCGCGGCTCCTGTTGGTGGAATCGAGCCAGTACACGCGCAAGTTGACGGCGATGTGGACCAGGCGGGGCACCCGCTCCAGGACGGGTGGGCGCGGGGGTGCGTCGACTTCCAGGGTCGCCATGCTGCCTCCCGCGACGACCACCCGACCAGGGGAGGCGAGCACGCGGACGGGGCACGTTCACCCACCACGGGACCTGGGGAGGGCACCCCGCATGACGTGTGCGCCGACCAAGCCCGCGGCGAGCCCGGCGATTACAGCGCCGCCCAGGATGCAGGGGGCAGCGCGTCGTTCCACTGGCCGGCCGAACGATCCCAGCCGCCGGGGCCGCGGCAGCGTCACTGGACGGGCAGGGAGACGGGACTCGTGGGCCCGACCCGGGCGTCTGGCGTGACCTCGAAGGTGACCTCCTGGGTGCCTGCCGGGACGGGCTGGGGCACCGACAGGGTCGCGGTCGACTCCTCCTTGAGGGACGACCGGTGCGGCGATGCCGACAGCCGGGTTGCGCGACCGAAGGTCTTGGTCACATCGGTCGCTTCGACCGCGAGTGCGTCGTTCATCCCACGGAACCTAGGCGGGCGCGGATGAAGGGACGATGAAGTCGCGCCCTGGCAGGCATGCTGGAGGACGACAACACCGGGCGAGAGAGAGGGGATCGTGCGCATCCTGCTTGCCGAGGATGACGTGAGGCTTGCCGACGTGCTCGAGCAGTCCCTCACCGAGGCAGGCTGGGAGGTCGAGGTCGTCCACGACGGCCGTTCCGCCTACGACCGGGCCCTGCCCGACGGCGTCCCCTACGACGTGCTGCTCCTGGATTGGATGCTGCCCGGAATGGATGGCGTGACGGTCTGCCGGCGGCTTCGAGAGCTGGGGCAGACGACACCGATGATGATGCTGTCCGCCCGGGGCGAGGTCCGCGACCGCATCGACAGCCTGGATGCGGGTGCCCACGACTACCTGGCCAAGCCGTTCGACGTGGACGAGCTGCTGGCCCGGCTGCGGGCGCTGCGCCGCAGGTCGACGTATGCCGAGGAGACTGTCGCCGAGATCGCCGGCCTCGTGGTCGACCCGGTGGAGAGGCGAGTTTCTCGCGACGGCACCGAGGTGACGCTGACCGCCCGTGAGTTCGACATCCTTCACCTGCTCGCCTCGCGCGCCGGTCAGGTGTTGTCCCGGTACGCCATCCTCGACGAGGTGTGGGATGGCGAGACCGACCTGCGCAGCAACGTCATCGACGTCTACCTCGCCTCGATCCGCGCTAAGATCGACCGGTCCTTCGGAACCAACACGATCACCACCGCGCGAGGCGCCGGCTACCGCGTCGACCGGCCCGCAGGCCGCCCGGGCGACCCGCGCTGAACTCCGGCTCCAGCGGCTGCCGCTGCGGACGCGGCTGGGTGGCCGGCTTCGCGGCAGAACGCCGAGATCGCGGCATGAGCAGGTTCAGCTGCCGGTATCCGGTGCGGGCACTGCTCTGGGGCGGGTGTCGAGGTACCTGCGAAGATGTCTCAGCCCTCGTGAGTGGCTGACGCGTACGGCGGCTGCGCTGATCCCCAGCGCCTGGCTTGTCGCGGCGACATCGAGCCCGACGACGTCGATGCAGGTGACGACCTCGGCCTCCCGTGGGGGCAGGTGAGCGAGCAGTCGCCGGGTCCAGTCGGCTCCGTCGACATCGGTGATCGCGTCGGGGTTGGTAGCCGGGTCGCCGTGGGCGAGGCCGTCCAGCGTCGAGGGGTACGTGGCGCGACGAGCTGCCCTTCGGGTTGTGTTGACCACGATGTTCCGGGCGATTCCGAACAGCCAACCGGCGAAGTCTGAGCTGTTGCCCGAGAAGTCGGCCATGCGCTGCGCAGCCGTGAGCCAGGCTTCGGCGGCGACGTCGTCGTACGCCACTGCGGCATCACCTGAAGGTCGGCTTCGGAGCCACAGGAGCAACCGACCCGCGTTCGCCTCGTAGAGATCACGCCATGCGGCCTCGTCGCCGGACTTGGCGCGCGCGACCAGGTCGTCGACAGGGGACGGCCGCACTGTCGGCTCACCTCCTCACGGCTGGTCGCCCCCCTGACTCCCTCCTTCTTGGTGACCTGTTCGTGAACTGGTTACAAACACAGGGTCCCACGACATGTACATGTCGTGGGACCTTCGAAACGGAACTCCCAGATAGGGAGATACCTGCGCGCGGACACTCCGCGCGTCGTCGCCAACGACCGGTTCATTGCGGTGCTCGCGAACCTGGCCGCGTCGTCGACACCCGCCGCGGACCAATCCCGGGTCGGCAGGGCCGCCCTGCGGGTCAAGATCGCCGCGGTGATCGTAAGCGTGGCCCTGGTCTCGGTCGGCGCGGCCTACGCGGTTGATCGGTTGGGCGGTGACCAGCGGGCGCCGGTCGGGCCCACCCACACCGTCGAGCCGGCGAGCCCGAGCGAGCCCGATGAACGCTTCGAGGAAGACGACGAGGACCTCGCTCCGCACGACCTGGACGAGGGCCCCGAACACCACCCGAACGGCACCGGGAACAGCGTCCAGGACCACACAGTTTCGCCGGGCAGCGGCGTCGAGGGGAGCCGGCCAGAGGCGCCGGCGCCGCAAGGCCAGACCGGCCAGGACGGAGCCGAGCAGGACCAGACCGACCCCAACGTCAGTGACTCGCAAGGCAGCCCCGCCCCCGACCAAAGCACGGACCCGGCCAACGACAGCTCGGGTTCGGCTGACGACGCCGATCCCAGGCCGGAGGTCGACCCGGTCGACCCGGACACGGACGCGAACGCCAGCGATCGGGCCGGCTCCGGGCATCCCCCGGACGCGAACCTGGACAGCGACGCGGGAGTTGACGGCCGATGATCCCGAAGGTGGAGCGATCATGCAGGCGGTGATCCTCGCCGCCGGTCAGGGCCGCCGACTTGCCGACCCGCACGGTCGGCCCAAGTGTCTGCGCGAGGTCGGCGGGGTCCCACTCGTGCGGCACCAGCTCGATGCCCTGGCGGCGGTCGGCATCGATGACGTGGTGATCGTGGTCGGATTCGGCCAGGACCAGATTCGCGAGTCCGTGGGAACCATGGTCCGATACGTCGTCAACGACCGGTTCGCCGAGACCAACAGCATGTACTCGTTTCTGCTCGCGCGAAGCCTGGTCCGTGAGGACGTGCTGGTGATGAATTCCGACCTGTTCTTCCACCCTGCACTCGTGGCGCGACTCCTCGACCAGGGCGGTGACGCGCTGCTCTACGACTCCGGGTCCGGCGACGAGGAGGAGCAGATGAAGGTCCGGGTGTCACAGGGACGCCTGGTCGAGATGTCCAAGGCCCTGTCCAGCGACCTGGTGTGCGGCGAGAACGTCGGGATGCTGCACCTCGTACCGGCGACCGTCGAGGACGCCTTCGCTGCCGCTCGTGCCATCGCCGCCGACGGTGGCGAGCGGGCGTGGTTGGCGTCAGCCATCAACCGGGTGGCGGTCGATCATCGGATCAGGTGCCTGGACGTGGTCGGGTGGCCGTGGGTGGAGATCGACTTCCCAGAGGACCTCCAGCGTGCTCGGACGGAGGTCCTCCCCCAGGTGGCGGACGGGCTCGCAAGGAGTGAGCCGGCATGAGGGTCCTGTTCACCGGGTACGCCCCGGTCCACTTCCTGTGCTTCAGGCCGCTCTACGAACGGCTGATCGGGATGCCCGGGCTCGACGTGGGCCTCTCCGGCGGCACCCGAACCAAGTCGCCGCACACCGTCGATGGATACCTGTACGACCACGAGGACATGTACCGCCGGTTCACGCTGCCGGAAGGAGCGGTCCTGCCGATCGCCAGCCTGAACGGGGCGGAGTACGACGTCCTGTTCTCGGCCAACACCCGACGCATCGAGCCGCGACATGTCGGCACCCGGATCCAGATCTTCCACGGCATGTCGTTCCGCAACCGGGCCATCCGACCGGAGACCGCAGGCGCCGACTTCTACTTCCTGCTCGGCCCGTACATGAAGCGCGGCTTCGAGTCGGCAAGGTTGCTGAGTCCTGGTGACCCGCGCGCACTCGAGATCGGCTTCCCCAAGACCGATCGACTGCTCGACGGATCGCTGGACCGCGCGGAGATGCTGGCCCATCACGGGATCACCGGCGACCGCCCCGTCGTGCTCTACGCCCCCACCGGGGAGCACCACAACTCACTCGAGACGATGGGTGAGGAACTGATCGCCAAGCTGGCCGCGGTCGACCGCTACGACCTCTTGGTCAAGCCACACGACCACCCGCACGCCGACATCGACTGGTGGTCCCGGCTCGCACCGCTCGAGAGCGAGCACGTGCGGGTGGTGCGCGAGCCGGACGTCATCCGGACCCTCTCGATCACCGACCTCCTGTTGACCGACGCCTCGTCGGTGGCCAACGAATTCGCGCTCCTCGATCGTCCGATCGTATTCATCGACGTACCCGAGCTCATCGAGCTGACCCTCCGGAAGGGCGCGCTGCTGGACCTGGAGACCTGGGGCCGCAAGGGCGGTGTCGTCGTCCCCGACGTGCCCACCGCGATCGAGGCCGTGGAGGCAGGGCTCACAACACCTGACGGGTGTTCCAACATCCGCCGGGCTCTGGTGGATGACCTCTTCTTCAACCCGGGAACCGCGACCGCCGCCGCGATGCGCTGGCTAGAAACGGAGCTGCCGCCGGTGGCAAGAACCCAGAACGATCGCTGAGTTCGCACT
>DASSJR010000282.1:0-3055 GCA_035691135.1 Nocardioides sp.
CCGGGCTCGTCGTCCTCGGCCACTGGGGGCTTGCCGGGATCGCCGACCGTGAACTGCGTCGCCGCCTTCGACGCCTCGTCGAAGGCGTAGCGCAGCGGGTTGGACAGCACCGCGACGGTACCGAGGTCGATCGAGGCCCCGGTGCCGCGAACCGTCACCACCCCGTCGGAGATCTCCAGGTCGTCGACCGACGCCTCGAGGGCCTCGGCCGCGATCCGGAGCGCCTTCTCGCGGGCTCGCTTGGCGGCGAGGTGGATCGCCGAGCCGCTCATCACCGCCGCGCGCGAGGCGAAGGTGCCGACGGCGTAGGGCATCCGGCGGGTGTCGCCGGTGACCACCTCGACGTCCTCGTGCCTCACGCCGAGCTCGTCGGCCACGATCTGCGCGAAGACCGTGGCATGTCCCTGCCCCTGGGTGGTGAGGCCGGTCGCGACCTTGACCTTGCCCGAGGTCTCGACGTGCACATGGGCGCCCTCGTAGGGGCCGACGCCAGTGCCCTCCACGTAGCACGCGAGCCCGATCCCCACCCGTCGGCCCTCGGCGGCCATCTCCTCCCGGAACGCCGGGAACTCATCCCACCCGACCAGCTCCTTGAGCCGGGCCAGCGACGCGGGGTAGTCGCCGGAGTCGTACTCCAGCTCCCGCCCATCCTGGAAGATCAGCCCCTGGTCATAGGGGAACTCGTCGGGCTGGATGAAGTTGTGGGAGCGGACCTCGGTGCGGTCCTTGCCGAGGAAGGCCGCGATCGCGTCCAGCGTCCGCTCCATGACGTAGCAGCCCTGAGGCCGCCCGGCGCCGCGGTAGGGCGTGACCATCACCGTGTTGGTGTAGAGGCTCTCGAAGACGACGCGGTAGCTCCCGGGCTTGTAGGGGCCGAGCAGCTGGGTGGAGGTGATGATCGGGACGATCAGGCCGTAGGGCGTGTAAGCGCCGTGGTCGTGCCAGAACGTCACGTCGAGCCCCAGCACCCGGCCCTCGTCGTCGAACCCGACCTCGACGTGGTGCACCTGCCCGCGCTCGTGGGCCGAGGAGATGAAGTGCTCGCGCCGGTCCTCGGTGAACTTCACCGGTCGCGCGAGTGCCCGCGCCGCCAGTGGGACCAGCAGCTCCTCGGGCCACGGGTGGTTGATCTTCACGCCGAAGCCGCCGCCGACGTCGGGCGTGATGACGTCCACCTGGGCCAGGTCGAGCCCGAGCTTGGCCGCCACGGCGGCACGCACGCCGGTGGAGGTCTGGGTCGAGGTCCACACCGTCATCCGGCCGACGTCCGGATCCCACCGGGCGACCGTACCCCGGCCCTCCATCGGGGTGCAGGCGCTGCGCTCCACGGTCAGGTCGAGCGACAGCGTGTGTGGTGCGGCGTCGATCGCCGCCCGCGCGTCACCGTTCTCCTGCTCGAGGCGGGCGCCCACATTTCCGGGTACGTCGTCGTGCACCAGGCTCTGCGCGGCGCGGGCCGCATCGATGCCGACCACCGGCTCCAGGAAGTCGTAGGACACCCTGATCCGCCCGACCGCGTCCTCGGCGACGTAGCGGTCGTCGGCGACCACGAACGCGATCGCCTCGCCGACGTAGTTGACCTCGTCCTTCGCCAGCGCGTGCTGCGTGCGGCCGTGGCTGAGCGCCGGGTGCGGGATCAGCAGCGGCAGCGGCTCGGCCATCGCGCCGGTGAGGTCGTCGTGGGTCCACACCAGGTGGACGCCCTCCACGTCGAGCACGTCTGAGACGTCGATGTCGGTGATCCGGGCGTGGGCGTGGGGGGAACGCAGCACCGCCGCGTGGAGCGTCTGCGCACCCACCAGGACGTCGTCGACGTAGCGGCCCTTGCCCCGGAGAAACCGGTCGTCCTCGACCCGTTGCACCCCGGTCCCGAACAGCTTGGTGGTCATGGCGCCTCCGGTGTCTCGGACGCCAACGCTGCGGCCCGCTCCACCGATGCCACGATGTTCTGGTAGCCGGTGCACCGGCACAGGTTGCCGGCGACCATCTCCCTCGCCTCGTCACGGGTGGGTGTGGGGTTGTCGCGGAGGCCTGCGGTGATGGTGGTCAGGAAACCCGGCGTGCAGAAGCCGCACTGCAGGCCGTGGCACTCCTTGAACGCCTGCTGGACGGGGCCGAGCGAGCCGTCGGCCCTGGTCAGTCCTTCGACGGTGGTGATCTCGGCGTCGACCGCGGACACGGCGAACACCAGGCAGGAACGCACGGGTCGTCCGTCGAGGAGCACCGTGCAGGCGCCGCAGACGCCGTGCTCACAGCCGACGTGTGTGCCGGTCAGACCCAGGTCGTGGCGGAGGGCGTCGGAGAGCAGCCGTCGCGCGGGCACGCGCAGCACCTGAACGGCGCCGTTGACCGTGAGCCGGACCTCGTGCAGCTCCTCGGTCACGACAAGCCCCCTGCCGACTCACGAGCAGCCCGGACCACCCGGCTGGTGAGCACGCGGACCAGCTGGGCGCGGTAGTCGGAAGTGGCATGGATGTCGTCGGCGGGCTCGAGGTGCTCGAGCGCCGCATCTCCCAGGTCGGACTCCGGGACCCCGGAGAGGTCGACGACCGTCGGCACATCGCTGACCGACAGGTAGCCCACGCTCACCCGGTCATCGTCCACCAACGCGGCCGCTCCGCACAGGGCGTAGTCGCCGTGCCGTCTGGACACCTCGTCGAACGCGACCCCGGCCCCGGCCGGCAGGGCCGGGAAGAAGGCCTCCAGCGCGATCTCGTCGTGGGCCAGCGTCGACTCCAGCGGCCCCGCGAACAGGTCGTCGGCGGCGATCGTCCGCCGTCCCGACGACGAAGCCACCTCCACCGACCCGCCCAGCAGCTTCAGGACGACCGGCATCTCGGCAGCCGCGTCGGCGTGGACCAGCGAGCCGACCGGCGTACCGCGGTTGCGGATCGTCGCGTGCGCCACCTGGCAAAGGGCCAGCGCGACCAGGGGCTGCACCCGCCGGGCCTCCTCGTCGGCGAGTACGTCGGCGTGGCGGGCGAGCGCCCCGACCCGGACCCCGTCGTCTGAGCAGGTCACGTGGTCGAGGTCGGGCAGGCCGTTGATGTCCACC
>DASSJR010000283.1:0-10133 GCA_035691135.1 Nocardioides sp.
GTCATGGTCGACCAGCTCTCCGCCTTCGCCGACGAGGTCACCCGTGTGGCTCGCGAGGTCGGCAGCGACGGAATGCTCGGTGGCCAGGCCGACGTCCCGGGTGTGGCCGGTACGTGGAAGGACCTCACCGACTCGGTGAACTTCATGGCGAGCAACCTGACCAACCAGGTGCGCAACATCGCCGAGGTCACCACCGCGGTGGCGCGCGGTGACCTGAGCCAGAAGATCACGGTCGACGTGCGCGGCGAGCTCTCCGAGCTCAAGACGACCGTCAATGTCATGGTCGACCAGCTCTCCGCCTTCGCCGACGAGGTGACGCGAGTCGCCCGTGAGGTGGGTGGCGAGGGCCGGCTGGGCGGCCAGGCCGCCGTGCCCGGCGTCTCCGGCACGTGGCGCGACCTCACCGACTCGGTGAACTTCATGGCCGGAACGCTCACGTCGCAGGTGCGCAACATCGCCGAGGTCACCACCGCTGTCGCCGGCGGCGACCTGACCCGCAAGATCACCGTCGACGCGCGTGGGGAGATCCTCGAGCTCAAGAGCACCGTCAACACGATGGTCGACCAGCTCTCCCCGTTCGCCGACGAGGTCACCCGTGTGGCGCGCGAGGTGGGCACCGAGGGCCGGCTGGGCGGCCAGGCCGACGTGCACGACGTCTCCGGCACCTGGAAGGACCTCACCGAGAACGTCAACATGATGGCGAACAACCTGACCTCCCAGGTGCGCAACATCGCCGAGGTCACCACCGCCGTCGCTCGGGGCGACCTGACCCGCAAGATCACCGTCGACGCGCGCGGGGAGATCCTCGAGCTCAAGAGCACCATCAACACGATGGTCGACCAGCTCTCCGCGTTCGCCGACGAGGTCACCCGTGTGGCCCGCGAGGTCGGCACCGAGGGTCGGCTGGGCGGCCAGGCCGCCGTGCCCGGCGTGGCCGGCACCTGGCGCGACCTCACCGACTCTGTGAACTCCATGGCGAACAACCTGACAGACCAGGTCCGCAGCATCGCCCTGGTGTCGACGGCCGTCGCGCGTGGCGACCTGAGCCAGAAGATCTCGATCGAGGCGCGCGGCGAGGTCGCGGCCCTCGCGGGCACCCTCAACGCGATGGTGGACACCCTGAGGGCGTTCGCGGACGAGGTCACCCGTGTGGCCCGCGAGGTCGGCACCGAGGGCATCCTCGGTGGCCAGGCCCACGTCCGCGGCGTGGCCGGCACCTGGAAGGACCTGACCGAGTCGGTGAACTCGATGGCGGGCAACCTGACCAGCCAGGTGCGGAGCATCGCGCTGGTCACCACGGCGGTGGCCAACGGCGACCTGACGCAGAAGACCTACGTCGATGCCCGCGGGGAGATCCTCGAGCTCAAGACGACCGTCAACCGGATGGTCGACCAGCTGTCCTCCTTCGCCGACGAGGTCACCCGTGTGGCCCGCGAGGTCGGTACCGAGGGCAAGCTCGGCGGCCAGGCACAGGTGGCCGACGTGTCCGGGACCTGGCGGAAGCTGACCGAGAACGTCAACCAGCTCGCCGGAACCCTCACCACCCAGCTCCGCGCGATCGCCGAGGTGTCGACCGCGGTGACCCAGGGCGACCTGAGCCAGCAGATCAGCGTCGAGGCCCAGGGTGAGGTCGCGGACCTGAAGGACAACCTGAACCAGATGATCGACAACCTGCGCGAGACGACGCGGGCCAACCAGGACCAGGACTGGCTGAAGACCAACCTGGCGCAGTTCACCGGTCACATGCAGGGAGGCCGCGACCTCCTCGACCTGTCCCGGCTGATCGTGAGCGAGCTGACTCCGCTGGTCGGTGCCAGCCAGGGATCGTTCTTCCTCAGCGACGAGGACGCGGAGGGCGAGGTGTCCCTGCGCCGGATGGCGTCCTACGGCTACCGCCCGCGCAAGGGTGTGCCCAGTGTCTTCCCACTCGGCGAGGGCCTGGTCGGGCAGGCGGCGCTCGAACGCACGCCGATCCTGCTCAAGGACGTGCCGGGCGACTACATCCGGATCTCCTCTGGCCTGGGCGAGGCACCGCCGGTGAACATCGTGATCCTGCCGGTGCTGTTCGAGGAGCAGGTGCTCGGCGTGGTCGAGCTCGCATCGTTCAACCAGTTCAGCGCCGTGCAGATGCAGTTCCTCGAGCAGCTCATGGAGAGCATCGGCGTCTCGCTGAACGCGATCATCGCCAGCTCCCGCACCCAGGAGCTGCTCGTCGAGTCGCAACGCCTGGCCTCGGAGCTGCAGGAGAAGTCCGGCGAGCTGGAGTCACAGCAGCGGGAGCTCCAGCAGACCAACGCCGAGCTCGAGGACAAGGCGAGCCTGCTGGCTGCCCAGAACCGCGCGATCGAGATCAAGAACCTCGAGATCGAGGACGCCCGCCGTGGCCTCGAGGACCGCGCCGAGCAGCTGGCGCTCTCCTCGAAGTACAAGTCCGAGTTCCTGGCCAACATGTCGCACGAACTCCGGACGCCCTTGAACAGCCTGCTCATCCTGGCCAAGCTGCTCTCCGAGAACGCCGAGGGCAACCTCAACTCCCGCCAGGTCGAGTTCTCCCGCACCATCCACACCGCGGGCACAGACCTGCTCCAGCTGATCAACGACATCCTCGACCTGTCCAAGGTCGAAGCCGGCAAGATGGATGTCCACTTCGCCGACGTGGCGCTCTCGGGCATCGTCGAGTACGTCGACGCCACGTTCCGGCCGTTGACGGCCGAGAAGGATCTGCGTTTCACGGTCTCGATGTCCGACGACGTGGATCGCACCCTCTACTCCGACCAGCACCGTCTGCAGCAGGTGCTGCGCAACCTGCTGTCCAACGCGGTCAAGTTCACCGCCTCGGGCGAGGTCCGGATGGTGATCCGGGCGGCAACGGCAGAAGAGCACTTCGTCGCCCCGTCCCTGACCGAGGCCGACCAGGTGATCGCGTTCTCGGTGACCGACACCGGCATCGGCATTCCGCCCGAGCAGCTCAAGGTGATCTTCGAAGCGTTCCAGCAGGCTGACGGCACGATCAGCCGGAAGTTCGGTGGCACCGGGCTCGGCCTCTCGATCAGCCGGGCCATCGCCGAGCTCATCGGTGGTGAGATCCACGCCGAGAGCGAGCCGGGCAGGGGCAGCACGTTCACCCTCTATGTCCCCAGGCGCGCGCTGGCCGAGACGACCTCGAAGTCGCCGGCCCCGGCACTGGAGACCGCCGAGGGGGCGGTGCCCGCTGGGGAGGACGTGCCGGACGAGGTCGACCGCAGCGGCCGGGTCCTCCTGGTCGCGCTCGCCGACGACGACCTGCGTCATCAGGTCGTCGAGCTCGGGGAGGCGAGCGGGTTCCGCACGATCGCCAGCGCCAAACCGGAGAGCATCGAGATGACGGCCCGGCAGCACCACCCTGCCGGGATCCTGGTCGGGATGGACCTGCGGGTCGACAGCGGGGAGTCGCTTCTCCGCGCACTGAAGCACAACCACGAGCTGCGGCACATCCCAACGGTCGGCGTCATGACTCCGGACGCCGCGGACGACGCCCACGAGGGCCGGCTCAGCGGGGCCCTCGACGTCATCGAGGAGCCGGCGACCACCGAGCGCATCGAGGTCGCGTTGCAGGACCTGAGCGCCTACCTCGACCGGAGGACGAGGTCGCTCCTCGTCGTCACCAGCAACGTCGTCGACGAGACGACCGCGGTGATCGCCCTCTTCGGAGCGGTGACCGACGTCGTCCTCCGGGTGAAGACCGAGGTCAACGACGCGATCTCCACCCTGGAGAGCGGCCAGTACGACTGCGTGGTCGTGGACCTCAAGCTCTCCGGCGGCACGGGCTTCGACGTGATCAAGCGGATGCGCGCACGCAAGGCCCTGCGCGACATCCCCGTCGTCGTCAGCACCGGTGACTCGCCGTCCAAGCGGGACCTCACGCGGCTCGGTCAGTACGCCCAGAAGTCCGTGGTGGCCTACCCGTCCTCCGTCGAGCAGCTGATCGACCAGATCGCGCTCTTCCTCCACCGGTCCGACGTGGAGCTGCCGGCCCCGGAGTCGAAGTCCGAGGACCACGTGCACGAGAACGACGAGGTGTTCACCGGCAAGCGCATCCTGATCGTCGACGACGACGTCCGCAACGTCTTCGCGTTGACGAGTGCCCTCGAGCAGCACAACCTCGACGTGGTCTACGCCGGCAGCGGCGAGGAAGGCATCCAGATGCTCCAGCAGGACGCGGAGATCGACCTCGTGCTGATGGATGTGATGATGCCGGGCATGGACGGCTACACCGCGATGCGCGAGATCCGGAAGGTACCGGCGTTCCGCAGCCTGCCGGTCATCGCCCTGACCGCGAAGGCAATGCCGGGCGACCGTGAGAACAGCCTGTCCGCCGGAGCGTCCGACTACGTCACCAAGCCGGTGGACATGGATCGGCTGCTCACCCTCCTCAGGTTGTGGTTGTCGTCATGACCGAGCGAGCCAAGATCCTCTTGGTCGACGACCGGCCCGAGAACCTCCTCGCGCTCGAGGCCATCCTCAGCGCGCTGGACCAGGAGCTGGTGCGGGCGAACTCAGGCGAGGAGGCCCTGCGGGCCCTGCTGAAGGACGAGTTCGCGCTGATCCTCCTGGACGCCCGGATGCCGGGGATGGACGGCTTCGAGACCGCGGCGCGGATCAAGGGCAGGAACCGCACCAAGAACGTGCCGATCATCTTCCTCACCGCGGTCGACACCGACAAGAACAACACCTTCCGTGGCTACGCCGCCGGCGCGGCCGACTACATCGCCAAGCCGTTCGACCCGTGGGTGCTGCGGGCCAAGGTGCAGGTGTTCGTCGACCTGTGGGTGGCGGGCCGCCGGCTCGCGACCCAGGCCGCTTTCCTCCGTCGGCAGATCGGGGGCGGAGGACAGGAAGCGGTCGACGTGCTCGGTGAGCTCAGGGAGCGGGTGGCCGAGGTCGAGGAGGCGGTCGAGGTGCTCTCCATCGGGCTGCAGCCGGCCGCCGACCCGATCGTCCGGGACTCCGCGGAGCGGGTCGCTCGCCGGGTCGCGTCCCTCAAGCAGGCGCTCGAGGTCCTCGACACCGACCCCACCGAAGCCGCGGCCAGCTTCCACGAGTTCAGCTGACGAGGCGGCCGGTCGGGCGCATGCAACAGCCTTCATCTGGACACAGTGCGGGGCATGAACTCTCCCGAACCTGCGGTCGAGCGCATCGCCCGTCTCGCCGCTGAACACGACCTGACCATCGCTGCGGCCGAGTCACTCACCAGCGGCCTGATCGCCAGTCGGCTCGGGGCCGGGCCGGAGGCCTCGGAGTGGTTCCGCGGATCGGTCGTCGCCTATCAGGAGCCGGTGAAGTTCGACGTGCTCGGAGTCCGGCCGGGGCCCGTCGTCGACCCGGAGTGTGCCGAGGGGATGGCCCGGGGCGTCGGCCGGCTGCTCGGCGCTGACGTGGCGGTCGCCGCCACCGGGGTGGGTGGCCCGGACCCGTCGGAGGGCAAACCGGCCGGGACGGTCTACGTCGCGGTCACCGTGCGTGACTCGACGACGGTCCGGGAGCTGGACCTCGACGGCGATCCGGAGGAGATCCTCGAGGCCACGGCGGACCACGCTCTGGAATTACTGGCGTCCGCGCTCGGGGACGTCGGCTCCCTCGATCACTCGTAGACGAACTTCTGCGGCCCCGGGTAGACCCACGAAAGCGCGTCCCGGAGCCGGTCCCGCCAGTTCTCCCAGCTGTGCCCGTCCCGCGCCTCCACGTAGCGGACCGTCATCCCCGCCGACTCGAACGTCGGCACCATCGACCGGTTGGGCACGATCAGTGGCTCGAACACCCCGCAGCTGACGAAGACGCGGTCCGCGACGTGCGTCGGTCGCGCGCGGTACTTGTTGACGAACTTCACGACCGGGTCGAAGACCGGGCCTCCGCCGTGGTCGGCGGCCCCGATGTCGGTGAACACGAACGATCCGGACATCAGGATCAGCGAGCCGTAGGTCGTGGGTGACTTGACGGCCGCGGACAGCGAGGCCACTCCCCCGAAGCTGGAGCCGAGGAGACACCGACCGGACGGTTTCCCCATCAGGGGTAGGTCCGCCTCGAGCCGCGGCACCAGCTCGTCGCTGACGAAGCGGGAGTGGGCGGTGGAGTTGGCGTACTCGGTGAGCCGATCCTGCGGGTGGAGGAAGGCGACGACGGTCTCGGCGACGTCGAGCCGATGGATCAGGTTGTCCAGCACCGTCTTCGCCGCGGCGTACTGCAGGAAGTCGGGACCGTCGTGCACCACCAGCAGCGGGTACGTCGTCGTCCGCCGAAAGCGGGCCGGCAGGTACAGCGTCACCGGGCAGTCGCGGCCCAGGGCGCGGCTGGGGACCGTCATCTCGACCAGGTCGCCCTCGCGTGCCTCCGGATCCGGCAGTGTCCACTCGGGTGTCTCGTA
The DNA here is from genome assembly GCA_035691135.1 of Nocardioides sp. Lineage (GTDB taxonomy): Bacteria > Actinomycetota > Actinomycetes > Propionibacteriales > Nocardioidaceae > Nocardioides. Next base: position 6,401 of record DASSJR010000283.1, read on the forward strand.
GCCATGGGCGAAGCACACCGACGAGCTGCCGACCGGGCTGTGCGAGAGATCGTGGTTGAGCGGATCGTTGATCCGCTCGACATGCTCGCCCCGCCGGATCTCCAGCTGGTAGTCGACTCGCGAGCCCTCCGGCAGCTCCAGGACGAGATACCACAGGTCGGTGCCCCACAGCCGGCGCAGCGGCAGCAGGTCCGCCAGACCGACGATCCGCTGTGACACGTGGACCTCGTCGGCCTCGCCCCGGAACAGGAAGGTGCAGCGAGACCCCTCCACGATGGGGACGTCGTGACTGGCCAGGAACTCGTCGACCGCCGCCGCGTCGAGCGGCTTCTGGTCCTTCAGCTGGTTGATGGCGAGGCGTCGGGGCCCCGCGCCGGCGGCGTGGGTCACGCTGCCTCGAACTCGGTGATCCGACCCTCGCGGTCGACCACGCGGGCCTCGGGCGGGAGGTCCCCGTCGGCGAGCCGGAGCCGGACACCGTCGTCGAGCACGACGCAGTGGGCGGGTTCGAACCGTCGTGCGAGCACCGACATCCGGACCGGGTCGTTGACCCGCAGACGGCGTCGCGCGTCCGGCAGCGGGACCAGGTTCTGGAGCAGTCCCAGCCCCTCCCCCAGCACCTCGGTCTGCGCAACGCCGTGCGGAACGTAGTCGTGGAAGAGCACGACGCGCTCGCTCAGGGCCATCGCACCGGCGGACCAGGCGACGACCAGGCCGGGCAGGTGGGGCTCGACGTGGAACAGGTGGAGCACCTTGACCAGGTCACCCACGTGGCCTCCGGCGATGACCACGGCGGTGGCGGACTGCAGGATCTCCCGGACCTGCTCCCGGTGAGCCGCGACCACGGGTCGCCCCTGGGGCTGCCAGGCGTCGTAGAACTCCAGGTGCGCCTCACGGATCCGGACCAGGTGCTGCTCGTCGGCCGCCCGGACCAGCTCGAGCGCGTCGGCCAGCACGCGCTCGCGGAACCGGGGCCTGCCCTCCTTGCCGGCGGCGATCTCGTAGGTCGCGCCCAGGGCGTGATCCAGCTGCGTGAGGTAGAGCTGGCGCAGCTCTTCGAGGGCGGCGTCGTGCTCGCGTTCGGCCACCGCGTAGTCGCGGTCCTTCTCGAGCAGGTCCTGCCAGCGGGCATGGAGCGACAGGTTCACTGCGCGACCGCCCAGGAGCTCGTTCATCTCGGCGTCGTCGGGCTCCCGTTCCCGCCAGCCGGCGGTCACCGTGGCGATCCGCGCGTGAGGGTCCAGGTCCCGCACCACGTGCTGCACGCTGGGTCGCCGTTGTGACCCGAGGAGGACGACCTCGCGGCTCATGAGTTGCTCACGTGGCGTGGACCTGAACGGTCCGGCCGACGTCGTCCATCATCCCGCGGAGGACGTCGTAGTCGGTGTGCCGCATCCGGATGTAGGCGTTGGCCATGTAGCCCGCCTCGGGGGGTTGGGTGGGGGTGCCGGGGTGGGGCAGATGGGCGTCCAGCACCCACTCGCCGTACTTCGCCTGCACCTCGTCGACCCCGGAATAGCCGGTGATCTGGCCGTCGCGGTCGGGCCGCAGCGCGATGATTCCGCTGGCGAACCGGCGCGAGGGCCGGGCGCTCACCTGTCCGTGGACGATCGCGTTGGCCCACTCGCGGTAGAGGTCCAGGTCGTTGCCCGCGGAGTAGAGGTCCCAGGCGCCGACGCCCGGGGGCCGGCAGCCGATCTCCGAGAACTTCAGGCCCTTCGGACCGAAGAACCACTCCATGTGGGTCGCGCTGGTGCCGATCCCCAGGGTCTCGGCCACCCGGTGGCCCAGCTCCCGCAGCTCGGCGTACTCGGGGACCGTGTCGACCCGGTTGGTGGACACGAACTGCGGAGAGATCCAGCGCGTCCGCATCGCCTCCAGCACGTTGGGGTAGTAGTGGGACACGAAGTCCAGGGGCGCCTGGCCGTCGACCGCCATGGTGTCGTAGAAGCCCTCGTGGCCCTCGACGAACTCCTCGACGGCGATCGAGCTGACGCCCTGGCTGCCGAACATGCCGAGCGCCGTCTCCAGCTGGTCGCGGCTGTCGACTCGGGTGGTGTCGAGGGCTCCGGCACCCGTGCGCGGCTTGAGGATGATCGGGTAGCCAACCGCGTTCGCGAACGCCCACACCTCCTCGGCGCTGCTGACGGCGGCGGAGGCCGCGGTCGGTACGCCAGCCTCGCGCAGGGCTTCCTTCATCGACGGCTTGTCGCGGCACAGCCACGCGGTGCGGACCGAGGTGCCCGGGATGGTGCACTGCTCCCGCACCTGCGCCACCGGCAGGGTGTGTGCCTCGATCGTCGTCTCGAGCCGGTCCACCCAGGTCTTGCCCTGGATCCAGCGGACGACGTCGACCATCGCTCCCACGTCGATCACACTGCGAACCTGGTGGTAGTGGGCCATCCAGCCCTTGAGCTGATCGTCGAGCGCCTCCTGGGGTGACTCGCCGATGCCGATGACCTCGGCACCGGCCTCGGCCAGCGCCCGGACGAACTGGCGTTGGTTGTTGGGGAACGACGGCTCGACGAAGATGACGCGCACGGCCGTCATGCTAACCGTCCCTGTCGCCGTCATGCCCCCGCCGGTAGTGTCCGGCGCATGGTCGCCGCCGCCTTCGTCGCGCCGTACCTGCTCGAGGCCACCGCTCGCTTCGTGGCCGCTGCCGCCTCGCTCCCCGGTGTGCGGCTGGGCATCATCACCAGCTCCGCTCTGGAGGACATACCCCCGGGGCTGCGCTCTCAGCTGTCGGGTCACTGGCGGGTCGACAACGCGCTGGACCCCCGCCAGATCGCCGAGGGCGTGTCCGGGCTGTCCGGCCAGATGGGCCGCGTCGAGCGCCTGGTCGGAGCGCTCGAGCAGCTGCAGGTGCCGCTCGCCCAGGTGCGCGAGGCGATGGGCATCGAGGGCATGGACGTCAACACCGCCCACAACGTGCGCGACAAGGCCCAGATGAAGCGGGTGCTGACCGCAGCCGGGGTGCCCTGCGCCCGCTACTCACTCGTCCATGACCCGGGAGAGGCGCGAACCTTCGCCAAGGAGGTCGGCTTCCCGCTGGTTGCCAAGCCGCCCGCTGGTGCCGGTTCTCAGGCGACCCATCGCCTCGACGACGAAGGGTCGCTCGAGGGATGGCTGCACGTGATGCCGCCGAGACCCGACGCACCCGCCCTCCTGGAGGAATTCCTCGTCGGGCAGGAGCACACGTTCGACAGCGTGACCGTGGGCGACGCCACCGTGTGGTCGTCGATCGCCGACTACACCCCGCCGCCGCTCGACGTGCTCCGCAACCCGTGGATCCAGTGGACGGTGCTGCTACCGCGCGACATCCACGGGCCGGAGTACGACGGGATCCATGCGGTCGGACCGGCCGCCCTTCGCGCCCTCGGGGTCAGGGACGCCCTGACCCACATGGAGTGGTTCCGTCGACCGGACGGGTCCGTGGCGATCTCGGAGGTCGCGGCGCGGCCGCCCGGGGCGCAGCTCACCAACATGCACGGCTACACACACGAGTTCGACCTCTACCAGGCGTGGGCCGGCCTGGTGGTGCTGGGCAGGTTCGACGTGCCCGAACGACGGTTCGCGGCCGGTACGGCGTACCTGCGCGGCATGGGACGCGGCCGGGTCCGAGCCGTTCACGGAGTGGAAGAGGTCCAGCGGCAGGTGGGCCACCTGGTGGTGGAGGCACGATTGCCCCGACCCGGGCAGCCGGCCGCCTCCGACTACCTGGGCGAGGGCT
>DASSJR010000284.1:0-9900 GCA_035691135.1 Nocardioides sp.
GTTCCTTGATCTTTGCGAAAGAGATGCGGTGGTTCTTCGCCTTGGAAGGGGCGGTGGCGGTGCGCGCGGCCAAGAGGTGTCCTTCTGAGGGTCGCTCTGGGAGTGGCGCCAGCCCACCACCATCCAGCCACCGGGCAGGCCAAGAGGGCATTTGAGGGGAGGCGCAAAGAAGAAGACTAGCGCGGATGTGGGCGCACCACAAACTGGCCACTGGATCCGGAGAATCGGACCCGCCGTGACGATGATGAACGCTGCGGGCGCCCCGAGTCAAGCACCCTGCCGGGTGGGCGTTGGGTCGGCTACGGGGCCACGGGCGAAGTCTGGAGGTCGTCGACCAGCCAGTCGCCGCCCACCCGCTGCATGGTCACGGTGACCTGGTCCCGGAAGACCACCGGCTCCGGGCGCGCCTTGTTGGTCACCGTCCGGTTGACGAACAGCAGGATCTGGACCCGATCCTCGCCCGAGCGGACGATCCCGGAGGCGAATGGCTGATCCGCCACGACCACCGTCCCGGTGCCGGGGGCGTTCTCCTTGACGGACTCGAAAAGCTTGTCGTAGTCCTCGCGGTAGTCCGAGGTCATCTGCGCCTGGGCAGCCGCCTGGTCCTCGTCGAGGGTCTTCGCGTCGTAGGAGAGGACCGGCACGATGGCCCGCTCGGCCGCGCTCTGCGCTGCTCGCGTCGACTCCTCGATGTCGGTGTCGGACGGCTGGTTGGCCAAGTAGACGACCCCGGCGATCAGAGCGGCCACGAGCACCGCCAGGCCGATGAGCAGCCAGGCGGGCACCGGCCAGCGAGCCACGCTCGCGGAGGTGACGGTGGTGGCAGCGGCCGGCCGGGGGCGGGCGAGCCTGGTCTTGAGGCCGGTCAGGCGCGCGCCCAGCCCTCCCCGGCCCGGTCCTGCGTCGCTGGAGACCGCCGGTGGTACCGCGGTCGGCGCGGGCCCGTGGCCCTCGGCGACGGCAGGCTCCGGCGCGTCGCCGGTCGTCGTGAGCTCGGCGTCGTAGGCGGCCCGCCGTTCCGGGTCGAGCAGCACCTCGGCGGCCTGGTTGTAGGCGCGGAACCGGCGGTCGCTCGGGTCCAGATCGGCGATCGCGGCCTTCCAGGCAGCCCGGATCTCGTTGCCGGAGGCGGTGCTGTCGACGTCGAGCAGGTCATAGAGGCTCGGGCTGGAGGTGGGAGTCACTGTTCGTCCCCCGTGATCGGGGTGAAGTCGTCGACCAGCCACTTCCCGCCGGTCTTGACCAGGTCGACCTCCATGCGGAACGGGACCGGCTCGCCCGCGACGGGCTTGCCGCTCTTGCCCTGGGGGAAGGAGTCGGTGAAGGAGCCCGCGACGAGCGCCGTCGCGGAGTCCTCGTCCATGACCGACACGCCGGTCGCGAAGACCTCGGCATCTCGCGAGACGCGGCCTTGCGCCACCAGCTGCTCGGCGGCCACGACCTGCTTGTCGAAGGAGGTCTCGAACTTGGGCGTGATCACTTCCTTCACCTGTTCGCGGTACTCCGGCATCTCGTTCTGGTCGTCGAGCATGTCGGGACCGAAGGTGCCCATGCGCAGCATGAACTGCTCGGTCTGGGCCATGACGGTCTCGCGCTGCGACTGGAGGTCCTCGGCCTCGCCGGTCCGGTCGGACAGCAGCCAGATCAGCACGCCCGCGGAGGCGAGCAGGGCGACCACGAGCACACCGAGCAAGGCCAGCCGGAGGGCCGGGGACTGCGGGCGTTCGTGGGGGTTGCTGCTCGTCACTCCTGAGTCTTCATCAGGGGCTGGAGGAACAGCCACTTCCACGACTCCTCTCCGAGTGTCCTGGGGGCCAACGTACCCGGGGAGCTCAACTCGCCGGGCACCTTGCTGCCCCAGTGGAGGCGGTGGTTGGTCGGGTCGTACGAGGCCACCACCGGTGCGCGGTAGGCCGCCCCGGCGCGCTGCGGCGCGTTCTGGGCGCCACGGGCGTTGCTCTGGGCCGGGGGCTCCGCGCAGTGCGCGTTCATGTTCATCGGAGCGTTGCTGCCGTCGTTGGGGTCCCGCCGGTTGGTGCTCTCGTAGCCGTGGTTGCAGACGTGGGGGTCCTGCGTGAGGATCATGCCGAAGTGGGCGTCGTAGAGACCGTTGGGTGACTTCGAGACCACGGTGAAGCCGCCCTCCACGACGTAGGGGTAGAGCACCAGGATCTGCTCGACGCCGTCGAGGTGCTTGACCACGACCTCGCCGGTCGTCACCAGCCGGCTCACCAGCTCGCCGAGCTGGACCTTGTTGTCCTCGATGAAGGTGCGCAGCTCGTTGGCGGTCACCGAGCCGCTGTCGATGACCTTGCGCAGGTCGGCGTCGGATCCGGCCAGCGTGCTGCTGAACAGCTGGAGGTTGCGGGCAAAGGTACGGATCGCGCTCTCCTTGGCGATCTGCCCCCTGAGCACCGTGTTGCTGTCACGGATCAGCGCTGTGGTGACGTCGAAGTTCGCGTTGGCCTGTTCGATGAAGGAGTTGCCGGAGTCGATGATGCGGCCCAGATCCTGACCGGTGCCCCCGAAGGCCTTCCCCATCTCGTCGACCGTGGTCTTCAAGGCGTCCTTGTCGACCGACTCGACCGTGTCGGAGAGGTGGGTCAACAGGGTCTCGACCTTGATCGGGGTCCGGGTGTTCTCGGTGGCGATCTCCGAGTCGTCACCCAGATAGGGCTCGCTGTCGGCCTGCGGCTGCAGCTCGACGTACTGCTCGCCGACCGCGGAGCGGTTGCCGACGATGGCGAGAGTGTCGGAGGGAATGGTGTCGAACTCCTTGTCGATGTCGAGGTTGACGTCGACACCCTCGTTGGTGAGCTCGAGCGAGGTGACCTCGCCCACCCGGACACCGCGATAGGTGACCTCGCCGCCGGCGAAGATGCCACCGGAGTCCGGGAAGTGGGCGACCACGGTGTAGGTGTCATCGACGAACAGCCGGTCGAGGCGCGCATAGCGCGCACCGACGTAGCTGACACCGAGCAGCGTGATCAGGACGAAGATCATCAGCTGGATCTTGGTGCGACGGGTGATCATCGGGTCACCATCCCGGGGATCAGGAGGGCCACGAGATCGGGGTCGTAAACCCGCGACAGGTCACCGATCGTGGGACCTCGTGCGGTCGACCAGCTCGCGGCCGGGCCGTAGCCGGCCCGCTGCACGCCGACCGTGGGGAGCCCGGGGCCGGGAACCGGTGGAACGCCGGGGCCGCCGGGATTATCAGGGAGGGGCCCTGAGAGAACGTCGCACAGCGGATTGTTCGGGCGGGCCTGGCAGATGGACTTGGCGACCTGCCTGACGATGGCCCTCGGCACACCCTTGCAGTTCTTCTTCGAGGGGTGATTGATGCAGCGGTTGATCGCCTTGACCGCCGCCTGGCACAGGTCCTTCGGCAGCTTCCCGATCGGGGTGTTGTCGGGGATCTCCTTGAGCTTCGTGCACACCTTCACCGGGTTGGTCGGGATCGGCGGTTTCGGTCCGCCGCCACCACCCACGGGCAGGGCGACATCGAGCTTGACCGAGAGGTTGGTGTAGTCGCCCATGTGCAGGTTGCGGGCAACCTGCGGGTCACGGCCGACCACGTCGTCGACGAACGGGTAGGTCAGGAAGACGTTGAAGGACTTCGCGAAGTTGTCGCCGGTGTTGCTCAGCTCGGTGAGCACCGGCACGAGCTGCCGGAACGACTCGATCGTCGAGTCCTTGGATGCCTTGATCACGCGGATCCCGACGTTGCTGAGATTGTCGAGGGCCTTCAGCATCTTGACCAGGTCGCCGCGCTGCGCGTCGATGGTGCGCAACGCACTGGGGAGCTGCTCGAGCGTTGCGTCGATGGTGGGGATCTGGGCCTTGACCGAGACAGCGAGGCGGTTCAGCGACTCGATCGCGTCGACGATGTCGGCCTTGTGCTCGTCGAACTGCCCCATCAGCAGCTCGATCTGGTGGAGCACCGACTTGGCGGAGTCCTCACGGCCCTCGAGGGCCTTGTTGATCTCCTGGTTGATGGTCTGGAGCTGCGCCACGCCGCCACCGTTGAGCAGCAGGCTCAGGGCACCCAGGACCTCCTCCACCTCGGGGTTGCGACCGCTGCGCTCGAGCGGGATCACGTCGCCGCTCTCGAGCAGCTCGTCGCTGGCACCGCTCTCGGGCGGGCTGAGCGAGACGAACTTCTCGCCGAGGAGGCTTGTCTGGCGGATCTGAGCCACCGCGTTGTCCGGAAGCTTGGTGCCCTCCTGGAGCTCGACCGTCACCTTGGCGACCTGACCCTGGAGCTGGATGTCGCTCACTTGGCCGACACTGACGTCATTGACCTTGACCGTTGACTTGGGCACCAGGTCGAGGACGTCCTCGAACATCACGGTGGCTTCGATCGGGTTGTCGCCGACGTCGGTGCCACCCGGCAGCGGCAGCTCGTAGACGTTGAAGTCACACCCGCTGAGCGCGACCGACGCGACGAGCAGGAGGAGGAGCGCCTTGAGTCGGCTCTTGAGCGCGTTCATCGCCGCACCTCCACGAGGCCGCCCAGGCTGGGATCGAACTGGTCCTGCCAGTTCGCGCCGCCCTGACCGAACGTGGCCGCCCTGGGGAGCTTGGCCGACGACGGGAACTTGGCCTGCTTGATCTGGTCGCAGAACGCACCGGAGTCGTCGACCTGGCCGGCGATGCCGCAGAGGAACGCGGCCGGGTCGGCAAAGATCTGGCCCGGCGTCTCGCCCTGGTTGGAGCGGGTGTCGAGCGTGCCGCTCTGCGGGTTGTAGGTCATGTAGAGGTTGTTGAGCGCGAGCGGCGCCGAGCTGAGGATCTGGTCGAGGGCACCGCGCTGCTTGACCAGCACCCGAGCCACCCGGTTGAGACCCTCGATATTGCGGCCGAGGATCGCACGGTTGTCCTGGACGAAGGTGGACACCTCGCTCATCGCGATGCCCAGGTTGTGCAAAGACGCACGCAGCTCCTGTCGCTCACCGGACAACATGGTCGAGACCTGGGCCATCGAATCGTTGAACTGGCGAACGGTCTTGTCGTTCTTGGCGAGGGTGCTGATGAACCCTTCCAGCGCGGCGAGCGAGCCGAAGAGCTCTTCCTTGTTGTTGTCGAGGGTTGCGCTGAACTTGCCGAAGTCCTCGATCGTCTGGTGGAACTGCTCACCCTGGCCACCGAAGTTCTTGGCGGTGGTCTCGAGCAGGTCGCTGAGGGCGCCGTTGCGGTTGGCACCGGTCGGGCCGAGGGCGACGTTGAGCTCGTCGAGGCTGTCGTAGATCTGGTCGAGCTCGAGCGGTACGGCGGTCTGGTCCTGCTCGAGCGTCTCGCCGCTGGCCAGCACCTCGTCGCCGCTCTCGTAGACCGGCGTGAGCTGCACGAACCGGTCTCCGACGACCGAGGGGGCGACGATGACCGCCTTCGCGTCGGCAGGGACCTTGGTCGCCGCGTCGTAGGACATGGTCACCACCACGTCGGTGCCCGAGGGGGTGACCGTGTCGACGTTGCCGACGGGCACGCCCAGAACCCGCACGTCACTGCCTTCGTAGATGGAGACCGTGCGCGGGAAGTGGGCGGTGAGAGTCTTGCGGTCCTCGCTCTGGAACATCACGAACGCCGCCGCGGCGAGCAGCGCCACGATCAGACCGGGGATGAGGAGTCGTCTGAGCATGCTCACGGCGACACCTCCGGAGCGGGGGGCAGGTTCTGGATCCAGGTGTCGAACCACGGACCGGTGCCGAGGGTGTTGGCGAACACGCGGTAGAACGGCGCCATCAGCCGCAGGCTGTTGTCAAGGTTGTCCTCGTTCTTGTTGAGCACCGCGACGACGTTCTCGAGGTGGGTCAGCGCCGGCTTGAGATCGGCCCTGCTCTGCTGCACGAGGAGGGTCAGCTCCCTGGACAGGCGACTCGTCGACACCAGCAGGTTGTGGATGGCCTCACGCCGCTTGACGAGCGCCTTGAACAGCACGCGTGAGTCGCGCATCAGATGGATGATGTCGGTGTCGCGCTCGTCGAGGACCTTCGAGGTCCGCTCGAGGTTGCCCAGGAGCTGGTTGATCTGCTCGTCCCGCGCGGCGACGTTGGCGGACAGGGCCGACACCCCGTCCAGGGCCCGGCGGAACTCCTCCGGGGTGTTGCGCATCAGGTCGGCCAGGGTGGTGAGCCCCTGCGCCAGCTGGTCGGTGTCGATCTTCTCGGACGTCTCGGCGAGGCCGGAGAAGGCTTCCACGACGTCGTACGGCGACTGGGTCCGCTCCTCGGGGATCTCGCTCTCCTCCGCCATCTGGCCGGAACCGGCCGGCTGCAGGGCGAGGTACATGGAGCCGAGCAGGGTCTTGATCTTGATCGCCGCCGCAGTCTCGGTGCCGAACTGGTTGCCGCTGTCGACCCGGAAAGCGACGCGGACATGGTCACCGTCGAGCGTGACCTCCTCGACCTTGCCGACTCGGACGCCGGCGATCCGGACCTCGTCGTTGGCCTTGAGTCCGCCGGACTCGCTGAAAGCGGCGTAGTAGACGTCGCCACCACCGATCAGGGGGAGGTCCTGGGCACGGAAGGCGGCCAGGATGAGCGCGGCGATGACGGCCAGGCTGACCGCCCCGATGATCACGGGGTTGCGCTCGCGGAACGGGGTGCTCATGGCAGATCACACCTCTCCGAACCGGTGTGCTGCGCGGGAATGTTGAGGGTCTGTCCGCCGACCCGGATCTGGCCGCTGTAGTCACAGAGGTAGAAGTTGAACCAGGATCCGTAGATCGCGGTCCGTCCCACCTTCTGCAGCTTGATCGGCAGGACCTGGAGGGCGCGGTCGAGCTCGGCCTTGTTCTCGTCGAGGTTGCCGGCGGTCTCGCGGAGCTCCCGGATGTCGTCGACGAACGGCTCGCGGATCCCGTCGACGAGGTCCGCGGTCTGGACCGAGAGGGCCGAGATCTGGTCGAGCGAGCCGAGGATGGCCTTGCGATCATCCTTCAGTCCCCCGATGAAGACCTGGAAGGACTTGATCAGCTCGGTGAGCTGCTGGTCCCGGTCGCCGATGTGGTCGAGCACCTCGTTGAGGTTGTCGATCAGGTCGCCGATCACCTGGTCCCGCGAGGCGAGGGTCTGGGTGACCGAGGCGGTGTGGTCGAGCAGGCCCTCGAGGGTCCCGCCCTCGCCCTGGAACACCTGGATGACCTCGAACGACAGCTTGTTGAGGTCGGACGGACTCAGGGCCTGGAACAGTGGCTTGAAGCCGTTGAACAGCACCGTGAGGTCGAGCGCCGGTGAGGTCCTCTCGACGGGAATCGTGGACCCCTCCGGGAGTGCCTCGGTGTCACCGATGCCGCGGGTCAAGGTGATGTAGCGCTGGCCGACGAGGTTGCGGAAGCGGATCTCGGCATTGGTGGCGCCGGTCACGGCCGCATCGTCCTGGACGTCGAAGGTCACCAGGGCACGGGTGCGGTCGATGACCTCGACGTCGCTGACGGAGCCGACCTTGACGCCGGCGATCCGGATGTCGTCGCCCTTGACGACCCCGGTGGCGTCGACGAACTCGGCCTTGTACTCCTTGGTGCCCGAAAAGGTGATGTTGCCGATGGTGATCACGAGGAGCCCGGTCGCGAGGGTCGTGATCACGATGAAGATCAGGAGCTTGGTCAGGTCGACCATGGTCTTCTTGTCCAGTCCGGCTCGGCTCATCGCAGGCTCACCTCCGCTCCGCGAGCCATCGGCGCCACCAGAAGGGCGCCGAGGTCGGGCACGTCACGGGCGGAGACGCCCAGGGTCGGCCCGATCAGGGAGTTGAGCATGCCGGACTCTGCGTCGCTGCCCGCGAAGCCCATGCCGTTGGTGGGGTAGGCGTAGCCGGGGGCGACTCGACTGGTGCCCTTGCCGGTCGGCTCGTCGATGCCGTCGTCCATGTTCGGCTGGTGCCGCACCGGGTTGGACTGGGACCACGGCGGGTTGGGCAGGTGGAGGCAGTTCGGGCCACGGGTCTCGCCGAAACGCGGCCGGTCCGCCGGAGTGTAGCCGCGCGGCTGGGCGGGCAGCTGCTCGAGCACGATGTGCAGCGTGAAGCCTCGGAACGCCTCGGCCTGCAGCTTGCCGGCACTGACGATGCCGCCGGTCAGGCAGGGGTACTCGGGCGCGTACTTCGCGAAGACCCGCAGCTGGGCGGCGCTCACCTGACCGAGGCGAATCAGGTTGTCGCCGTTCTCGGCGAGGAATTCCTGCGAGGTGTCGGCGAACGCCGCGACGTCGGTGTAGAGGGCGTGGACCTTGGCGTCGCGGCTCTCGAGGGTCGTCGTGGTCGTGATCGTGTTGCGCAGGATCGAGGCGATCTCCGGCATGACGTCGGCGTAGAGGTCGGACGTCTCAGCAGTCAGCCGCAGGTCTTCGACGATGGCGGGGATCTGCGGGTTGAGCCGTTTGAGGTAGTCGTCGACGATCTCGAGGTTCTCGCCGAGGCGCTCACCGCGGCCCTCGAGAGCGGTGGCCATGGCATTGAGGGTCGTGTTGAGCTCGGCGGGTTGCACAGTGCGCAGCAGCGGGTAGAGGTCGGAGAGGACCTTCTCGACCTCGATCGACACGTCGGTGCGGTCGATCACGTCGTCGACCTGGAGCTGGCCCTCGGGCCCGGACTCGGGGATCTCGAGGGCGACGTACTTCTCTCCGAAGAGGGTCTTCGGCACGATCGAGCCGGTCACGTTGCCGGGAATGGTGTCCATCTCCTCGGGGTAGATGCCCAGGGTCAGGACGGCTCCGTCGCCGTTGGAATCGAACGAGAGGACCTCGCCGACGATGACGCCCCGGATCTTCACGTCGGCCCGGGTGGGCAGCTGGAGACCGATCTTGGAGGTCTGCAGCGTGACCTCGTCGTAGTCGACGAACTTCTTGGTGAAGATCGCGTTGGTGCCCCAGATCGCCCCGGCGAGCAGGACGAGGAAGAGGAGACCGAGGAGCTTGTGGCTCTGGGCAAGGCGCATCGCTACATCACCCTGCCAGCCGGACGGTCGTGGTCGTGCCCCAGATGGCCATGGACAGGAACAAGTCGATCACGTTGATGGCCACGATGCTCGTGCGGACCGCGCGGCCCACCGACACGCCCACACCCGCCGGCCCGCCGGTGGCGGTGTAGCCGTGGTAGCAGTGGATCAGGATCACCACGACGGCGAAGACGAGCACCTTCCCGAACGACCACAGCACGTCGCCCGGTGGCAGGAACACGTTGAAGTAGTGGTCGAACGTGCCGGTCGACTGACCGAAGAACCCGGTGACCGTCAGCCTGGTCGCGAAGTAGGACGACAGCAGCCCGACGACGTAGAGCGGGACGATGGCGATCAGGCCGCCGATGATGCGGGTCGTGACGAGGAACGGCATCGACGGGATGGCCATCACCTCGAGCGCGTCGACCTCTTCGGAGATCCGCATCGCGCCGAGCTGGGCGGTGAAGCCGCAGCCGACCGTCGCGGCGAGGGCGATCGCGGCCACCAGGGGTGCGATCTCGCGAGTGTTGAAGTAGGCGGAGACGAAGCCGGAGAAGGCCGCGGTGCCGAGCTGGTTGAGCGCGGCGTACCCCTGCAGCCCGACCTCGGTGCCGGTGAAGAAGCACATGGCGGTGATGACGCCGACGGTGCCGCCGATGACCGCCAGCGCACCCGAGCCGAGGGTCACCTCGGCCAGGATCCGGAGGATCTCCTTCTTGTAGCGCCGGATCGTGCGCGGCGTCCAGGCGAGCGCCTTGATGTAGAAGGCGAGCTCCTCGCCGAGGTGGTCGAGCTGCCTGGCGGGGCGTTGGTAGACCTGCTTCACGTCTGCCATGGCGTCAACCCGTCTTCGGTGGGACGAGCTGGAAGTAGATCGCGCTCATCACGAAGTTGACGACGAACAGGAGCATGAAGGTGATGACGACGGACTCGTTGACCGCGTCGCCCACACCCTTCGGGCCACC
>DASSJR010000285.1:0-15129 GCA_035691135.1 Nocardioides sp.
GCGATGCGATGGATGCAGAGCGTCCCCCCGCGACGGCCGGCGCTCCGTCAGCCCGCCGACACTGGGTGTGTCGGGTAGCCGACACAGCCCGGTGGTTGAGCAGGGAGGCGCCCCAGCGCCGAGCGTCGTCGAAACCCCCGCACTCACGCAGCCGGACCCTGCCATCGCCACAGCTCGTCGGGAGTCGAACGCTTCAAGTGTCGGCAAACCGACGGAACGCCGGCGCCGGCTGGTTCATGCTGAGGCCACGCACCATCCAGTGAACACCGAGACCCGGAGGACATCATGAACGACGACAAGCACACCGCCGACACGCACCGGCCCACCACCGACGACAGCGCACTGAGCGAGGTCGAAGCGCACGCCTTCCGCCACAATGCCCTTCCCGACGACGACACCCAGGGCCACGGCACCCTGCGCGGCAGCGCCCTTCCCGACGACGAGGACACCGAAGGCCACGGGAACCCCATCCGCATCGGCGGGAAGCTTCTGCCCGAGGACGAGACAGTCGAGGGCCACGGCAGCTTGTCGGGCCGCGCGCTCCCCGAGGACGAGAACACCGAAGGCCACGGCGCCTACTCCAACCGCGCGCTCCCCGAGGACGAGAACACCGAAGGCCACGGCACCTACTCCAACCGCGCACTCCCCGAGGACGAGAACACCGAAGGCCACGCCATCACGTCGGGCCGCGCCCTGCCCGAGGACCAGGACACCGAAGGGCACTCCATCAACTCGGGCCGCACCCTGCCCCAGGACGACGACACCGAGGGCCACGGTGCCCGGGCCAGCCACGCGCTGCCCCCGGAAGAGGACACCGAAGGACACGCCATCGGCTCGGGCCGCGCCCTGCCCGAGGACCAGGACACCGAAGGCCACGGCGTTTCTTCCGGCCGGGTCCTTCCCGAGGACGAGGATACCGAGGGGCACCGCTTCAAGTTCTAGGGCGCCAGCTCGAAAAGGACGTCAGTCGGCGTTGTCGGCCACCGCGTGCAGCACGGCCTTGACCTGGAACGGCGTCAGGCCGGGGTGCTTGGACAAGATCCGCGCCGCCATCCCCGCCACGTGCGGGGTGGCGAAGCTGTTCCCGCTCGCCTGGATCGTGGTTCCCCCGGTCCAGGCGACGTCCACGTCCAGACCTCGCGCACCGAACTCCACCGGCGGCGAAGTGTTGTAGGACAACGCCTCCGGGTTCTGGCCCCCCAGCGCCGCGACGGAGAAAACCGAGGCAAACTGCGAGGGGTACGTCGGGCCTGGCATGTTGTTGGCCGCACACACCAGCATCACGTTGGCGAAGTAGGCCGCGTCGACCACCTCGTGCAGCGCGGCGTACCACTGCTCGCTCTTCGAGCTCAGGCTCATGTTGACCACGTGCATGCCGTGGGCGATCGCCCAGGCGATGCCGCCGTAGAACGCCGAGGTCTTGCCCTTGAGGTTGCTGCCGAGCACCCGGACGCTGTAGATCTCCGCCTCCGGCGCCAGCGCCAGGATGATCCCCGCGCACGCGGTCCCGTGACCGTAGAGGTCCTCGTGGTCTCCCTCGACCGCCCGGTAGCCGTCCTCGGCGTCCGCATCGGGCTCGATCGCCACCGAGCCGGCCAGGCCGCCGACCGCCGGGTGGCCGGCGTCCACGCCGCTGTCGACCACGGCCACCCTGACCCCGGCCCCGGTCGCTCCACCCCAGGCCCAGTCGCGCCGCTCCTCGGGCAGCGGCAGCCCGGTCGTCCGGCCCGGTCCGTCGCCCAGGAAGGCGGCCGACCACTCAGGCAGCTCGGTCATCGACGTGGCGGGGTCGGACGTCGGCCGGTGGTCCGGGTCGCCTGACTGGCGTACGTCGCCACCTCCTTCAGCACCCGCTCGGCCATCCGCGCCGCCGCCGGCCCCGCATTAGCCAGCTCGCGGAAGGCCTCGGCCACGCCCCTCAGGGCCAGCCCTTCCTCGGGAGCAGCCACAGACGCGAGCGCCTCGTCGAAGGCTCCGCTCGCTTCCGGGTCGACCAGCGAACGGATGAGGCCGACCCCGACCGCGTCGTACAACGCGGAGAGCCGGATGATCGAGCCGAGCTGGGAGGCAACCAGCCCCAGCACGGCCAGATCGTGCCCGGAGTCCCGGTCGCCGGCGTCGGCCGGGTCCAACACCTCGACGACGCCGGCGATGTCACCGTGCTCGTCCTCGACGGGCGCGGCCAGGATCGTGGTGGGGACGTAGTCGGTCGACTCCGCGACGTCGCGGGCGAAGCGCTGGTCGGCCGCCACGTCGGCCACCTGGATGGGCTCGCCCGACATGGCCACCCAGCCGGCGATTCCGCGACTGACCGGCAGGCTGACGCCGACGATCTGGTCGGCCCCGGCGCCGTCGGCGGCCACGAACCGCAGCGTCTCGCCACCCGGCTGCACCTGCGCGAACGAGCAGGCGGCCGAGCCGAAGACCTCCCGGATGCCCCGAACGGCGGTGGCCAGCTCACGGTCGAGGTTCCCCGGAGCAACAGCAGTGCCGAGGGCATCGCCGAGCCGCGCGACGAGGCCGACCTGGTCGGCATCGGGGTTCGTCATGGCGGCAGTCTTGCGTGGACCGGGCTCGAGCACACCCCCCACGCGCCGCGAATAGGCGTCGGGTCCGGAACAGCTCCTCTCGGCCGTGATGGGGGACCCGTCCGCGAGGCAATCGCCCGCCGAACGGGCCGATCCCGCTTTCTCAAGCAGTGTTCGCCTCGTTATCGGCCACCTGGCCCGTCGCGTCCAGGCACCAATCTGGCGAGCAATCGCACCCTTGCGCACCGATGCGATGTGGTAGACCTTCGCGAATGGACTGGCCCCTGTTGGCGCCCCTCCCACCCGATGCGCGGGACGCGGTGGTCTCGGCCGCGCGACGGCGCACCTTCCGCAAGGGCGAGGTCGTCTTCCACGAAGGCGACCCGGCCGACGCCCTCCACCTGGTCACGTCCGGACACCTGGCCGTCCAGGTCGCCACGCCGGACGGCGAGCGCGCCACCCTCAACGTCCTCGGCGCCGGCGCCCACGTCGGTGAGCTGGCACTGATGCCCCACAACGCGCCGCGCCAACGATCGGCCACCGTCCTCGCCCTCGACGCGGCAGAGACGCGCGTACTGACGGCGACTGCCTTCCACGCCGTGCGGGACAAGTTCCCGGCGGTCAACCAGATCCTGGTCGACCTGCTCGCCGACCGCGTCCGCGAGCTCAGCGACCGGCTGCTGGAGACCATGTACGTCGGGCTCGACCGCCGGGTGTACCGCTGCCTCCTCCGGCTCGGCCTGGTCTACGCCGACGGACCTCCCCCCACGCTGATCCCGATGACCCAGGACCAGCTGTCGGACCTCGTCGGAGGCACCCGCCCGTCGGTCAACCAGGTGTTGCAGCGGCTCCAGGACCAGCGCATCATCGAGCTCGGTCGAGGCCGGGTGGTCGTGCTCAACCCGCAGGCGCTGGCGCGCAAGGCAGGCTCGTGACGGACCGGCGGGGGTCGGGCAAACCTTCCCTGCTGACCAGCCTCCGGCACCGCGACTATCGATTGTTCATTGCGGCGTTCACCACGTCGTCTGTCGGGTCGTGGGCCTACAGCGTCGCTCTGGCGGTGTGGCTCCTCGACGAGACCGGGTCCGCCGGCTGGGTCGCGGCCTCCACGGTGGCGCGCTTTGCGCCGGCCTTGGTGATGAGCGTGTACGGCGGCGTGCTGGCCGACCGGTTCGAACGGGTGCGACTCATGGTCGGCCTCGACGTGGTGTTCTGCCTCTGCATGCTCGTGCTGGCCGCCGAGATGCTGGTCGGGGCACCACCGCTGCTGGTCGTCGCCACCGCGGCGATCTCCTCCACGCTGTCGAGCGTCTACGAGCCGGCGGCTGCCGCGATGACCCCGCAGCTTGTCCCCGAGGGCGACCTGGGCTCCGCGAACGCTCTACGCAACACGGTGGACAACGTCTGCGTGGTCGCCGGACCCGCCATCGGTGCCGGCGTGTTGCTGCTCGCGGACCCGTGGCTGACGGTCCTGCTCAATGCCCTCACCTTTGCCGCGTCGGCGGCGCTGATCGGGCTGGTCAGCGTCCGCAGCCAGCCGGTCGACGTCACCGAGGGCGGCGAGGCAGGCCCCTTGAAGCAGGTGACGGTCGGAGTCCGCACCATCGCGGAGTCTCCCGGCACCGCGGTCCTGGTGGCCTTCAGCATCGTGGCGACGTTCGTGTTCGGCACCGACACGGTGTTGTTCGTCGTGCTGTCGGACGAGCGGTTCGGCACCGGAGCGGAGGGCTTCGGCTATCTCCTCGCCGGGCTCGGCGTCGGTGGCATCGCCGCCGCCGGGCTGGTCACCCGGTTGGAGCGTCGCCCGCGACTCGGTCCGGTCATCCTGCTCGGCATGGCGGGGTACTGCCTGCCGACGCTGATCTTCCTCGTGGTCGACGAGCCCGCGATCGCCTTTGCCGCCCAGTGCGTCCGCGGTGCGGCCACGCTGGTGGTCGACGTGCTCGCGATCACCGCGCTGCAACGGTCGGTGCCGCCCGACCGACTTGGCCGCGTCTTCGGCGCCTTCGACGGCCTGATGATCGTGGCGGTGCTGATCGGTTCGACCGTGATCCCGCTCGGCCTCGAGACCCTCGGACTGGATGCCATGCTCTGGTTCACCGGTCTCGGCGTACCCCTGCTGTGCCTGGCCGGCCTCCCGGCGCTGCGTCGCATGGACGCGGAGTCAGCCGCCCGTCGCGCAGAGCTGGCTCCCCGCGTCGACCTGCTCTCGCGGGCAGACCTGTTCGCGGACGTCTCCGAGGGAGCCCTGGAGCAACTGGCGGCGCAGGCCGAGCGCGTCGACGTGGCGGCCGGGACCGTGCTCATCGAGCAGGGCGAAGCGGCCGATGCCTTCTACGTCGCCGAGTCCGGCGAGTACGCCGTGAGCGCGACGGACGAGCGCGGCGAGGTCGTCGGGCTGCCGGCGATGGCCTCCGGTGCCACCTTTGGCGAGATCGGTCTGATCGAGCGCATCCCGCGCACCGCAACCGTGAGGGCCGAGACGGACGGCGCCGTCCTGAGGATCCCGGGAGACGCCTTCGTCGCCGCCCTCACGCAGGAGACGCCGTCCCCAGCGCTGCTCGACGGCGCCTCGCTGCGCCTGAGCCGCACCCATCCGACCCGGCGACTCACTCAGGCTGGACTGGCGGACGAGGCGACCGCGGGCGAGAGCTGAGGCAGGTTCCTGTCCACCCCCGTGGGCCAGGAACCATGCCCCAGCACGCCGCGACCGCCCCCGCCGTATCACGGCCCCCGACTTGGTTCAGAAGTTTCGGCTTCCTGCGTGGCCCTCGGTGCCCTCGTCGTCGCCCTCCTCGGGCAGCGCGCCGTTGAACCTCGCGCCGTGACCCTCGGTCTCGTCCGACTCTTCCTCGACCATGTGGCCCTCGGTAGCCTCATCGTTTCGCTCATCGGGCAGGGCAGCCGCGCCCCGGATCCCGTGGCCCTCGGTGTCCTCGATCTGCTTCTGGTTCTCGCTCATGTCAATCCTTCCCTGAACGGCTGGTTTCGTGAGGCCCACCATGTCATCAGCCGCGGTCACATACTGTCTGCTTCCTGACAATCCGGGCGTCCACCTCCCGACGCGTCCCAGCGACCGCGACATCCGGTGGTTGAGCAGCGAGGCGCCCCAGCGCCGAGCGTCGTCGAAACCCGGAACCGTGGGCAGAAGCCGTCACCGGAGTTCAGTCACCAGGTTCAGGCGACAGGGGTCGTCGGCACAGGCCGCGCCAGCCCGGGCAGGTCCTGAATGCGACTTTCGATAGCGCCCTCCGCGTCCCACGACTCCACCCGTGGCGCTGCTTCTCGAACCAGAACGCATCGTCGATCCTGTCGACTGAGCCGACCACACGAGCCTGACCGGCCTTCGTCGCGAGATCCGGGTGCACTTCGCACCCAGCCCAAGGTTGTGCTCGCTGATCCGTCGCTCCAGATCCACGCCGTCTGCCGACGCAGTAGGAGTCGTCGGCGCACTCGATGATGTGCCCACCCCATGCCGACGACCCTCCACTCCCACGCCGTACCTGAACCGCGCTGTTTCGGGGCCTGTGGACAGGGTCGCGGTCGGTCACCGCCCCGCCACGGGTTCCGGGGTTTCGACGACGCTCGCTTCTCAACCACCGGCCGGGTCGCTGCCCTGCCGGGGTGGGGCGTTCATCTCCCGACGGTCTGCGCGCGCCTGAGGGGCGGACCACCCCATGGTGGTCCGCCCCTCAGTGGTCGTCCTGCGATCGCTGGCCCTCAGTTGTACGGGTTGTCGACGTAGGCCGTGTAGTCGCTGCAGCTCCAGTAGCCGCACAGGCGCACCCAGGCACCGCGGGCAGTGTTCGAGTAGTAAAAATTGTCTCCGAACACCCGCGACTCGCTGCCATTGGTGTACTTGCTGATGCCCGTCTTCCAGCCGGTGGAGGAACCGGGCCCGAAGTTCATCTTGTACTGCAGCGCGGCGTAGGTTCCGCAGCTCTTGTAGAGGCTGCCCGACATCCGGAACGAGCGGTCAATGCCGCTGTTGTCGACCGAGTAGAAGTCGGCGCTGGCCGACATGCAGCCCGGGGACGGCACCGAGACCGCGTTGGCGGTGCCCATGCTGCCGGCCACCATGCCGAGCGCGACAATCAGAACTGCGGTAGCCCGGCGGATCCTGGACGTGAAGGTCTTGTTCATCGTGAGCTCCTGTGTCAGTTGGTCGCTCTCTGCGACGACACCACTGTCACCGGGATTGCGCACGCGTTCCGTCGGCGGCGCGACACAACAACTGTCGTACTGCGGACCTACCCGGTGGCGCGGTGGAGAGCCACGATGCCGCCCGACAGGTTCCGCCACTCAGGGCCCCGCCAGCCCGCGTCGGCGATCAGGGCGGCGAGGCCACGCTGGTTCGGCCAGGCCCGGATCGACTCGGCCAAGTAGACGTAGGCGTCCGGGGACGACGAGACCGCCCGGGCGATCGCGGGGAGGGCCTTCATCAGGTACTCCAGGTACGCCGTACGGAACGCCGCGTTGGTGGGGTGGCTGAACTCGCAGACCACCAACCGGCCGCCGGGCCGGGTGACCCGCAGCATCTCCCGGAGTCCGGCACCCGGGTCGACGATGTTGCGCAGCCCGAAGGAGATGGTGACCGCGTCGAAGGTGTCGTCGCCGAAAGGCAGCCGGGTCGCGTCGCCGGCGGTGAAGGCCAGCGATGGCCGGGCCCGCTTGCCCACCCGGAGCATCCCGAGCGAGAAGTCGCACGGCACGACGGTGGCTTCGCGCTCGACGAACGGCTCGCTCGAGGTTCCGGTACCCGCGGCCAGGTCGAGCACCAGGTCCCCCGGCTCGGGAGCGACCGCGTCGATCACCTCCCGCCGCCAGCGGCGGTCCTGGCCGAGGGAGAGAACGTCGTTGGTCAGGTCGTAGCGACGCGCGACGGCGTCGAACATCCGGCGTACGTCGGTGGGCTGCTTGTCGAGCTCGGCACGGGCCACGCGGAGAGCCTAGAGGCGGGTCTCCTCGCTTCCCCCGGAGGGGATAGTCCCGGACGAAATGGCTGCCGATCTGAACGAAAAGCAACCAGAACGTGCGGGACTATCAAGAAAACGCAACCAAATCCACGGATTCTGCGTCTCCTTCGTGACACTGGAAGACCCCTCTCGGGTCAAGGGAGACGTGATGAAGGCACTACGGACGCTGGTGATGGCCGTCCTGCTGGTCGGCGTGCTCGGCGCGACGGCGTACGGCGCGGGTCGTGTGCTGCGCACGCACGATCTGTCACCGAACCAGGACAAGGAACCCTCGGCCGGGCCGACCAAGCCCACCGATAGCCCGGAGCCAGCCCTGCCCGCCCGCCGGACCGTCCCCGGCCAGGACCTCGCCCCCGAGTTCCGGCTCGAACCCGGCGATCACGGCGTGAAGATCCGCGAGCTCCAGTCACGGCTCTACCAACTGGCATGGTTCCCGGAGCTGACCACCGGCCGCTACGACCCCGCGACGCAGGAAGCGGTGCGCGGCTTCCAGGACAAGCGCCGGTTCGAGGCGACGGGGATCACCGACCAGCAGACCTGGGACCGGCTGGTTGCGATGACGAAGAAGCCCACCCACGACCAGCTCTTCAACATCCTGCACCCGGGGCCGGCGATCCTGTCCGCCGGCGACCGCGGCGCACAGGTGCGCGACCTGCAGGCCAGGATGGTGCAGATCCAGTGGATCTTCGGCGACGTGAGCGGCACCTACGACTCCGCGACGGTCCAGGCGGTCCGGGGCTTCCAGGACAAGCGGCAGATCCCGGTGACGGGCGAGGTTGACCAGCGCACCCTCGACCGGCTCGACGCCATGACCTCGACGCCGACGTACGAGCAGATGCACAACATCGAGCCGAAGCTGCCCGGACTCGACCCGCGCTGCACCACCGGCCGGGCGCTGTGCGTCGACAAGTCCTCCAACTCCCTGCGCTGGGTGATCGACGGCGAGGTGATCTCGACCTTCGACGTGCGGTTCGGCTCCGAGGAGCTGCCGACCCGGGAGGGCGCCTTCAACGTCTTCATGAAGTCGCGCGACCACGTCTCGAGCCTGTACGACACCTCGATGCCGCTCGCGATGTTCTTCTCCGGCGGCCAGGCGGTGCACTACTCGCCGGACTTCGCAGCCACCGGCTACAACGGCGCCTCGCACGGCTGCGTCAACGTCCGCGACTACGAGGGCATGGTCGAGCTGTTCGACCAGGTGCGGGTCGGAGACAAGGTCATCGTCTACTGGTCGTGAGGAGCGCGGCGGCGGCCTTGTTGATGATCTCTTCACGTTTGCTCCACATGCTCTGGTCCGTGGGGAAAATAATGCTCATCGACGACGAACCCGAGATGGTGCGTTTCATCCACCGTGCGCTGGAGAACGAGGGCCACTGCGTGGTGACCAGCACCGATGGCGCGGAGGGGCTGAGTCGTGCCCTGGCCGAACGCCCGGACCTGGTCGTCCTCGACCTGCTGATGCCCGGTGTCAACGGACAGGCAGTCCTGGGCGGTCTGATCGCCCACGACCCGGACCAGAAGGTGCTGGTCCTCTCCGCCGCCGCCGACGTGCAGACCCGCGTGGAGTGCCTGGAGCGCGGCGCGGTGGACTTCATGCCCAAGCCTTTCTCCGTCCGGGAGCTGCTGGCCCGGGTGCGCACCCGGCTGCGGGGCGTCCCGGTCGCCGGCACCCAGGACCTCGTGCGGCTCGGCGGCCTCACCCTGGACCTGCGCCGGTGTGAGCTGCGCGTGCGCGGCCGGGTCTGCGAGCTGACCCACCGTGAGTTCCTCCTGCTGCAGTGCCTGATGCGCCGGGAAGGTGGCGCGTGCTCGCGCGCCGAGCTCTTGTCGGAGGTCTGGGGATACGACTTCGACCCCGGGACCAACGTGGTGGACGCCTGCGTCGCGCGGCTGCGCAGCAAGCTGCCCGGCGAGGTCGTGCGGACGGTGCGCAATGTTGGTTACCGAGTCCAGGCCGTCTGAGGCCGTTGCCCCGACCAAGGGCGACGACGGAGACCAACGCGCGCACGCCCGGCGTACCGGACTGGTCGTCGACCTGACGCTCGCGGTGTTCTCCGTCGCGATGCTCGCCGCCATGGTGGCGATGCCGGGCGAGGAGACCATCCCCTACCACCTGATGTTCCTGGCGGTGACCCTGGTCTACGGCTTCCGGGTGTGGCCCATGGCGCCCACGCTGCTCGTCATCGGAGCCATCACCGTGATCACCGGTGCGATCTTCTGGACGCACTACACAGCCGGCCGGATCGACGCGCCGGAGCTCTCCGAGGTGCCACTCATGCCCATGCTGCTGACCGCGATGGTCTGGCATGCCCGGCGGCGTGCCGAAGCCCAGCGCCAGGTGGAGGAGATGGCGGAGGAGCGTCACCGCCTGCTGCAGCGGGAACGCGAGTTCCTGCGTGACACCTCGCACGCGATCCGTACGCCGGTGGCGATCGCACGCGGCCACGTCGAGCTGATCCAGGGCAGCCTCACGGACCCGCTGGCCTACGACGACAGCGACGTCGTGCTGCGCCAGCTGGACCGGATGGACGCGCTCTCGACCCGACTCCTGGCACTGGCCCGGCTGGACTCCGGGGGGATTATCCGCCGGGAAGCACTCGACCTCGACTGCTTCGTCGAACAGATCGGCGCCAACTGGACCGGCACCGCCGAGCGCGCGTGGGTCGTCGAGCGACGAG
Source organism: Nocardioides sp. (assembly GCA_035691135.1). Lineage (GTDB taxonomy): Bacteria > Actinomycetota > Actinomycetes > Propionibacteriales > Nocardioidaceae > Nocardioides. Next base: position 10,183 of record DASSJR010000285.1, read on the forward strand.
AGCCCCACCAACCTGGGCACGTCCGGGTGAGTGCCGACCGGGAGTGGTTGGAGCTCGCCGTCGACGCGCTGGTCGAGAACGCCGTGCACTTCACCGATGCCACGGACCGGATCGAGATCTCCTACCGTCGCCAAGGTCGGTTCGGCACGATCACGGTTGCCGACTCCGGTGCCGGTATCGCACCTGAGGACCTGCCCCACGTCTTCGAGCGCTTCTGGCACCGCCGCCCACCGGGGGTCATGCCCGGCAGCGGGCTGGGCCTGGCGATGGCCTGGGCCGCGGCGCACGCCATGGGCGGCAGTCTCATCGTGCGCAGCACCCTGGGCGAGGGTGCGAGCTTCGAGCTCTCGCTGCCACTCGCCTGACCTCTCCCCGCCGGAAAGCCACGGCTAAGTGACGTGCTCGTCATTGGCCTGCCGGCCCCCCTGCCCCGGCCCCATCGTGTTCCACACCTGGGAGCTGCGGACGGGCAGCTCCCGCAAAGATCCCGCGGGGGAATCTGATGACGAAAGCATTGAAGCTGAACAACATCCTGCTGTTGGTCATGACCGCGTTGGTCGGCCTGGTCCTGGGAAGCGTATGGGGCGGGCAGCCGACCACTGGAACGCGTGGCCTTTCGGGTGGAGCGCATACCGGTCACCGGCCGGCCCATCTGCTCGGCGGCGACCTGAAGGCGGCGGCCGTGACGCCGGGCAAGGTCCGCACCTACTACATCGCCGCGGACGAGGTGCTGTGGGACTACGCACCCACCGGCAGCAACCAGGTCACGGGCAAGCCGTTCACCGACGACGAGAACGTCTTCGTGCAGAACGGTCCGACCCGCATCGGCCACGTCTACCGCAAGGCGCTCTACCGCCAGTACACCGACGGGACGTTCCAGACCCGCGCGCCTGCCGACCCCAATCTGGGCCTGCTGGGCCCGGTGATCCGGGCCGAGGTCGGCGACACGATCAAGGTGGTGTACAGGAACAACGCCTCCTTCCCGGCCTCGATCCACCCGCACGGCGTCTTCTACCAGAAGAACTCCGAGGGCGCGCCCTACGCCGACGGCACCAACGGAGCGGCGAAGGCCGACGACGCGGTCCCGCCCGGCGGCACGGTGACCTACACCTGGGAGGTCCCGGAGCGTGCCGGACCCGGCCCGATGGACGGAAGCTCGGTGCTGTGGATGTACCACTCGCACACCGACGAGGTCGCCGACACCAACGCTGGCCTGGTCGGCCCGATGGTGATCACCCGGAAGGGCTCGGCCAAGCCCGACGGCAGCCCGATCGACGTGGACAAGGAGGTGTTCTCCTACTTCTCGGTGATCAACGAGAACCAGAGCCCCTACCTCGACCAGAACCTGCAAGAGCTCGCTCAGGCGCCGCACGAAGTTGCTCCTGACGACGAGGAGGGCTTCGAGGAGAGCAACCTGATGCACTCCATCAACGGCTACGTCTACGGCAATGGCCCGATGGTCACGCTGCAGAAGGGTCAGAGGGTCCGCTGGTACGTCTTCACCCTGGGCACCGAGGTCGACCTGCACACCCCGCACTGGCACGGCAACACCCTGCTGTCGATGGGGATGCGCACCGACATGAGCCACCTGCTGCCCGGCGACATGATGGTCACCGACATGACACCGGACGACGCCGGCACGTGGCTGTTCCACTGCCACGTCAACGACCACATCCTGGCGGGCATGCAGACCAGGTACAAGGTGCAGTAGGAGGTTGCGCCAGTCCGCGCGTCCGGACACCCTCAGTGATGGGTGTCCGGGCGCGGAGGCATGTGTGGCCCCGGTCTAGGCTGCAGGTCATGTCGCTCGTCGAGGCCACGGAGCCGCCGTCGCTCGTCGTACGCACCGTCCGCCTCGACCCGGACTCCGTGGCCAACCTCCTCGACCTGCTCCCCCATGAGCATGCCGTCTCCTGGCTCCGTCAGGGTGCGGGCCTCGTGGGCTGGGGCGTGGCGGCGGAGATCCGCACCAAAGGCGCGACCCGTTTCGCCGATGCCGACAAGTGGTGGGCCGAGGTCTCCGAGGGTGCCGTCGTCCGTGACGAGGTCAACGAACCGGGCACCGGACTGGTCTCGTTCGGCTCGTTCGCCTTCGCCGACGAACCCGGCGACTCCGTCCTGATCGCCCCCGCCATCGTGGTCGGCCGCCGCGCCGACTCCACCTGGCTCACCACCATCTCCCACCGCGGCCTCGACCCGGCACCGGGCACGCTGGACAACCGGGCCGCCGAGGTGAGCGCGCCGGTGGATGTCCGCTTCGGCGATGGTGCCCTCAACGGCGAGCAGTGGATGTCGGTGATCGGTGACGCCGTACGCCGGATCAGCTCCGGAGCACTCGAGAAGGTCGTCCTGGCCCGCGACCTGGTCGCCACCGCGGCCGCCCCCATCGATGTGCGCTGGCCGCTCCGGCGGCTGGCCGAGGACTACCCGATGTGCTGGACGTTCCACGTGGACGGCATCTTCGGCGCCACCCCCGAGATGCTCGTCCGCCGCGAGCGCGGCCTGGTCACCTCGCGGGTGCTGGCCGGGACCATCCGCCGGACCGGCCACGACGAGCGCGACCTCGCACTGGCCGCCGCGCTCGCTCGGTCGTCGAAGGACCTCGAGGAGCACGAGTACGCCGTGCGTTCGGTCGCCGACGCGCTCGACCCGCACTGCTCGTCGATGAACGTCCCCGAGGCGCCCTTCGTGCTGCACCTGCCCAACGTCATGCACCTGGCCACCGACGTCGCCGGGGTGGTCCACGACGCCGCCACGGTGTCGTCGTTGCGGCTCGCGGAGTCGCTGCACCCCTCCGCCGCCGTCGGCGGGACCCCCACGTCGGCCGCGACCGCCCTGATCGACGAGATCGAGGGCATGGACCGCGGCCGCTACGCCGGACCGGTCGGCTGGATGGACGCCACCGGCGACGGCGAATGGGGGCTGGCCCTGCGGTCCGCGCACCTCTCCGGTTCCACGGTGCGGCTCTATGCCGGCTGCGGGATCGTGGCCGACTCCGACCCCGAGGCCGAGCTCGCCGAGGCCCAGGCGAAGTTCGTGCCGGTCCGCGACGCGCTCTCTCCCCGCTGACGCCCGGGCATCTTCCGGGGTTTCGACGACGCTCGCTGCGTTCGCTGCTCAACCACCGGTGCGGGGCGCGCCGGCGCCGCAGGGCGCGGGCGGCAGTTCCTCCACAGCGCCGTCTCACGCACCGGGCTCCACCTTGTCACGCCTGACTATTGACTGATATTCAATAGGGATGGCACAGCACCAGGCAGTGATCGTCGGCGCCGGCTTCGGCGGGATGGGCGCCGCGATCCAGCTCAAGCGGCTCGGGATCGACGACTTCGTGATCCTCGAGCGTGAGGACGACCTCGGCGGCACCTGGCACGTCAACCGCTACCCCGGCCTGGCCGTCGACATCGCCAGCGTGACCTACTCGTACTCCTTCGAACCGAACCCGTGGTGGCGACACTGGTACGCCCGCGGTCCCGAGCTCAAGCAGTACGCCACCCACGTCGCCGACAAGTACGACCTGCGCCGGCACATGCGGTTCCGCACGGTGGTCGACGGCGCCCGGTGGATCGAGGCCGACCAGGTGTGGGAGGTCTCGGTGGCCGGCGAAGGGCCGGTGCGGGCGTCGTACCTGATCACCGCTACCGGATTCCTCTCCCAACCCCGGGTTCCCGACATCGCGGGCGTCGAAAGGTTCGCCGGCACCGTCGTGCACACCGCGAAGTGGGACGACCACGCCGACCTCGACGGCAAGCGGGTGGCCATCATCGGCACCGGCGCGACGTCGGTCCAGCTCGTGCCCGAGCTCGCCAACCGTGCGGCACACCTCACGGTCTTCCAGCGCACCCCGATCTTCGTCACCCCCAAGCTGGACTTCGAGATCCCGGGAGCCGTCCGCCGCCTCTTCGCCCGGGTGCCGGCCACCCAGCGCCTCGCCCGGCGGGTCAACACCGCGCTGCTCGAGGCCCTGATGGTCTTCGCCGCCCTGCGCTACCGCCGGATGAGCTTCCTCAACCGGGGCGCAGCCCTCGCCGCCCGGCGGCACCTGCGCAGGCAGGTCCCCGACCCGGAGCTGCGGCGACAGCTCACCCCCGACTACTCCTTCGGCTGCAAGCGCCCGACGTTCTCCAACGACTACTACCCGACCTTCACCCAGCCCCACGTCACGCTCGAGACGAGCCCGATCCAGCAGATCACCCCCACCGGGATCGTCACCGCCGACGGGCTCGAGGCGACCGTCGACGTGCTCGTCCTGGCGACCGGCTACGACATGTGGCAGCAGAACCTCCCGGCGATACCCGTGATCGGCCGGGACGGCAAGAACCTCGGCCGGTGGTGGCGCGAGACCCGCTTCCAGGCGTACGAAGGGATCGCCGCACCGGGCTTCCCCAACTTCCTGTCGCTGGCCTCGCCGTACTCCTACTCCGGCTTGTCCTACTTCACGACGATCGAGGCCCAGATGAAGCACATGGGCCGGTTGCTGGGTGAGGTACGCCGCCGCGGCGCGGCCACGTTCGAGGTACGGGAGCCGGCCAATGAGGAGTTCCTCGGCCGGGTGACCGAACTGCTGGAGGACTCGGTGTTCAACCTGGGGTCCTGTGCGACGGCCCGCAGCTACTACTTCAACCAGCACGGCGAGCCCGCGCTGCTGCGGCCGACCTCGACCATCAGCGCCCACCGGGAAGCCGAATCGTTCCCGCTCGAGGACTACGCATACGCCTGAGCCGGCGCGTCTACAGCCCCTCCCCGTCAGCCAGCCGCACGTACTCCTGGCCGGCGTCGGGCAGGAACGCGTTCATGTGCCCGTCGACGATGCCGAGTCCTGCCTCGGAGTAGATCCGGTCGTGGATCGCGAGGTTGCGCGGTGCCTTCACCGCGCGGGCGAAGTCGATCGCTTCCGCCGCCTTGAGCCACGGCGCCGAGACCGGGACGCAGAGCAGGTCGACCTCCTCG
>DASSJR010000286.1:0-2898 GCA_035691135.1 Nocardioides sp.
GGCCTGGTCTTCGACGCCACCGGGCTCACCAGCACCTCCCAGCTCGGCGCTCTCCGCGACTTCTTCACCCCCTTGCTCCGCAGCCTCGAGACCTGCCCGCGGGTCGTCGTGCTGGGCACCCCGCCTGAGTCAGTCAAAGGCAGCGAGCGCGTGGCCCAGCGGGCGCTGGAGGGCTTCACCCGCAGCCTCGGCAAGGAGCTCGGCCGTGGCGGCACCGTCCAGCTCGTCTATGTCGCCGAGGGGGCCGAGGCCGCCACCGCCTCCACCCTGGGCTTCCTGCTCTCCCCCAAGTCCGCCTACGTCTCCGGCCAGGTGATCCGGATCGGCGCCACGGGCGAGACCGGCGCCGCCGACGTCCAGGACGTGCTGCGGCCGCTGGTCGGCAAGGTCGCCCTGGTCACCGGCGTCAGCCGTGGCATCGGCGAGCAGATCGCCCGGGTCCTCCACCGCGACGGCGCCACGGTCATCGGCGTCGACGTGCCCCAGGCCGCCAGCGAGCTGCAGACGGTGATGAAGGAGCTCGGCGGCGACCACCTCACCCTCGACATCACGGCCAAGGACGCCCCCCAGCGGATCGCCCACCACGTCAAGGAGAAGCACGGCGGGGTCGACGTCGTCGTCCACAACGCCGGCATCACCCGCGACAAGAAGCTGGCCAACATGGACGAGGACCGCTGGAGCTCGGTGCTCGACGTCAACGTGGTCGCACCCGAGCGGATCACCCGCGAGCTGCTCGATCAGAAGGCGATCAACGACAACGGGCGGATCATCGGGGTCGCCTCGATCGCGGGCATTGCCGGCAACGTCGGCCAGACCAACTACGCCGCCTCCAAGGCCGGCGTCATCGGCCTGGTGGACTCGCTCGCCGACGAGCTCAAGCACGGCACGACCATCAACGCCGTCGCGCCCGGCTTCATCGAGACCAAGATGACCGCCGCCGTCCCGCTCGCCACCCGCGAGGTCGGTCGCCGGCTCAACGCGATGAGCCAGGGCGGGCTGCCGGTCGACGTGGCCGAGACCATCGCCTGGTACGCCAACCCGGGCTCCACCGCCGTCAACGGCAACGTGGTCCGCGTGTGCGGCCAGATGATGCTCGGAGCCTGATCCACATGAGCGAGCCCCGTGTCGTCGAGGGCGGCGCCGGCCTGACCACCGTGCTCAAGGCCGCGCTGCCGTCGCTGCCGGTCGTCAACCTCCTCCCGGGCATCCGCAAGGACTCGGGCTCCGACCCCAGCAGCCTGGTGTTCACCCGGCCCGCGGTCGCGGTCACCCGGTCAGAGGTCGACGCCTACGCGAAGGTCTGCGGCTTCCCGCGCAAGGACACCGCCCCGCTGCCCTACCCGCACATGCTGGCGTTCCCGCTGCACATGGCGATCATGACCGATCCGGCGTTCCCCTACCCGGCCATCGGGTCGGTGCACGTGGAGAACTCCATCACCGGCCACCGGCCGGTCCGGGTGGGCGAGACCGTGTCCGTCACCTGCCGGGCCACGTCGCCCCGCGACCACGCCAAGGGCAAGGTCGTCGACTTCGTCACCGAGGCCCGGGTAGGCGGGGAGCTGGTGTGGGAGTCGACGTCGACGTACCTCCGGCGGGGCAAGGGCTCCGAGGCCGCCGCGGCGGGCCTGCAGTTCGACCACATGCCCGTGGGCGGGGTCGAGTGGAAGCTGCCGGGAGACCTCGGGCGTCGGTACGCCGCGGTGTCCGGCGACCGCAACCCCATCCACCTCTACCCGCTCACCGCGAAGGCGCTCGGCTTCCCCCGCCAGATCGCGCACGGGATGTGGAGCAAGGCCCGGTGCATCGCGGCGATCGAGAACCGGCTGCCGGACTCCGTCCGCGTCGAGGTGGCGTTCAAGAAGCCGATCCTGCTGCCGGGGACGGTGTCGTTCGCCACCGCCGCGACCGATGAGGGGCACACGTTCTCGCTGACCAGCCCCAGGGACGGGTCTCCCCACCTGCTGGGGCGCGCGGTCCGCCTCTAGGGGACAGACCCACCAAGTTCGCGCAGATCAGGAGTCGCGAAGCCGGATCAGGCCCTCCTGGGCGACGGTCGCGACCAGCCGACCGTCCTGGGTGAAGACCCGCGCCAGCGCCAGACCCCGGGCGCCGGAGGCCGAGGGCGAGTGCTGGTCGTAGAGCCACCACTCGTCGGCCCGGAAGGGGCGGTGGAACCACACCGCGTGGTCCAGCGACGCGGGCTGGAGCCCCGGTGTGGAGATGTTCACGCCGTGCGGCACGAGCGTCGCGCCGAGAAGGGTCATGTCGCTGGCGTAGGTGAACGTCGCGAGGTGCTCCAGCGGATCGTCGGACAGCTCCCCGTTGACCCTGATCCAGAGCCGGGCCCTCGCCGGGTGGTCGGGATCCTCCGGCAGACCGCGCCGGGAGTTGCCGATGTAGCGCACGTCCAGGGCGGCCCACTCCCGCACGAAGGCATCGCTCTCGGCGCCGCCCCGCGAGCGCGCCAGCTCGGCGAAGTCGAGGCCCTCCTCCGGCGGGGCGACCTCGGGCATCACGTCCTGGTGCTCGAACCCCTGTTCCTCCCGCTGGAAGTTCGCGGTCAGGAAGAAGATCGGCCGGCCGTGCTGCCGTGCCACCACCCTCCGGGTGGCGAACGAGCGCCCGTCGCGCAGCTGCTCGACGTCGTAGACGATCGGCACGGCGGTGTCTCCGGGGCGCAGGAAGTAGGAGTGCAGCGAGTGGACCCGGTAGGCCGGGTCCACCGTCCGCACGCCGGCGATCAGGGCCTGGGCCGCGACCTGTCCCCCGAAGACCCGCTGCCGGTCGGTGTCGGGCTGGCGGCCCCGGAAGAGGTTTTCGTCGATGACCTCGAGGCTGAGCAGCTCCACGAGCTCCTTGGCTGACGCGGGCATGTCAGGACTCCGGGTCCGGGTCGTC
>DASSJR010000287.1:0-7658 GCA_035691135.1 Nocardioides sp.
CGTCGGCGCGCACTACGCCTGGCAGGGCAACCGCAAGGCGGGCCAGGGCTCGATGGAGATCGTGTCCTCGACGCCGGAGCAGATCGGGGTCAAGCTCTCGTTCCTGAAGCCGTGGAAGGCGACCAACGACGTCACCTTCACACTCGTCCCCACCGGCAGCGGGACCGAGGTCACCTGGCGGATGACCGGGGAGCACCAGGGCATGGGCAAGGTGTTCGCCAAGGTCTTCAGCATGGACAAGCTGGTCGGCAAGGACTTCGAGAAGGGTCTGGCCCGGCTGAAGGCGGTCTCGGAGACGGGCGAGTAAAGGGCTCCGCGGCTAATCGGGCTCCGCGGCTAATCGAGCTCTGCGGCGTCAACCTCGAGTCGCGTCGAGGATCGCCTCCACGGTCTCGGCGGTGACCGGCTCGTCGAGGAACTCGCCGACCCACGCCTCGTTGTCAGACCGATCCTCCTCGGTGGTCGCGGCCAGCCACCTCTCGCACCCGATCTTGGCAATGTGGCCGGTCTGGGCGATCAACATGGTCAGGTCCCCGGGCGAGTCCAACCGGGCCGGGCCGCCAGCGCCGACGTACGACGCGTGAAGTGTCTGCACTCGGGCCACGTCGCCCAAGCCGAACTCGAAGAGCACCACCCCGAGCTCGCCGGCTGGGTCCCCGGGGCCGGAGTTCTCCCAGTCGAGCACCACCAGCCCGTCTCCGGGGGAGCGCAGGATGTTGTCCGCCCACAGGTCGCGGTGACACGTCTGCACCGGCTCGGTTGCGACGAGCAGCGCCTCGGCGGCGAGCACGTCGGGCAGGACCGCCTCGAGGCGGTCGACGAAGGGCGCTCGCGCCTCGCGAAGCCGCGCGGCGAGGTCGTGCCAGGCTGGTTCGCCGACCGGGTCGACGTACCAGGGATCGACCGCGCCGCCCGCCGGCACCACGACCCGATGGATGGCCGCGACCAGCTCGCCGATCGCTCCCGGATCGAGCCGGCGCTCGCGGCCAGCCACGTCGACCCACTCGTACACCCGCACTGGCCCCGACCCCGGGTCGACCAACGGTTCACCGGTGGGCGTCCGCACGACGGCGGGCATCGGGACGCCGTGGCCGCGTACCTGGTCTTGGTACGCCGCATCGATTGCGACCTCGTCGGGGTCGACGGGGAAGCGCGCGTCCTTGACCGCGAATGCACCCCGGTTGGTCGACAGCTTCCAGACGTCGCCCAACTTGCCCGACGCGACCGGGCCGGTGAGCCGGGCCTCCGCGCCGAGATCGAAGGTCTCGGCCACCTTGGCGGCCAGCTCGGCATCCAGCATGCGACCAACCTAGGCCGTCGCCCGCGTCCACATTCCTGACCGAGGCCCCCTCGCGCGCTTTGATCTGACCCGGTGGGCGGGTCAGATCAAAGCAGCCGGCGAAACCCCCCTCAGCCCATCAGGGGCGATGTGTCGGCGGTTGGTGGTGCCATGCGGACTGACGAAAGGAGCCGCACGTTGGCCGAATCTCTCTCGACTCTGGAGCTGGGACTGGTTCGCAGGGCACGGCGAGCCGCCGACCTGTCCCAACGAGACCTGGCTGCGCGCCTGGGCGTCTCGCAGTCGACCGTCGCGCGCTGGGAGACGGGACAGTCGAGCCCCACCCTGAGCCTCGTCGAGCAGATGCTGGCGCTGAGCGGGCTCCGACTCGCGATGATCGACACCGCGGGAGAACCGGTTGCCCCGATGCGCGAGGACGCCCCACGCGATCGCGCCGGGCGACGCTACCCCGCCCACGTGGACCTCGACGCCCTGGGCTGGTGGATGCCGCCGGGCCTGCACCTGACCGTGGAATGGCTCGACGCCTACCGTCGCGCCCTCGAGCAACGCATCCCCCGCATCCGCTATGCGCGCTCGACGTGGCGCGGCACCGAGAGGCGGCTGTTTGGCGTCCCCGACGACCACCCGACCTGGGCGGAGCTGGTATCGGCCGTCGAGACGCGGCTCGCGCCGCACTAGCCTTGCCGCCATGAGCGACCAGCCTGACCTCAAGCCCCGGTCCCGCGACGTCACCGACGGGCTCGAGCGGGCAGCCGCCCGCGGCATGCTCCGCGCGGTCGGCATGGGCGACGACGACTGGGAGAAGCCCCAGATCGGGGTGGCGAGCTCCTGGAACGAGATCACTCCCTGCAACCTCTCCCTGGATCGCTTGGCGAAGGCCGTCAAGAACGGCGTGCACGCGGCGGGCGGCTACCCCCTGGAGTTCGGCACCATCTCCGTCTCCGACGGCATCTCGATGGGTCACGAGGGCATGCACTTCTCGCTGGTCTCCCGCGAGGTGATCGCCGACTCGGTGGAGACCGTCATGATGGCCGAGCGGCTCGACGGCTCGGTGCTCCTCGCCGGCTGCGACAAGTCCCTGCCCGGGATGTTGATGGCGGCGGCGCGGCTCGACCTGGCGAGCGTCTTCCTCTACGCCGGGTCGATCATGCCCGGGTCCGTCGACGGCCGGGACGTCACGATCATCGATGCCTTCGAGGCGGTGGGCGCCTGCCTGGCCGGCAAGATCACCCGTGAGGAGGTCGACCGGGTCGAGAAGGCGATCTGCCCGGGGGAAGGGGCCTGCGGCGGCATGTACACCGCCAACACGATGGCCTCCATCGCTGAGGCGATCGGCATGTCGCTGCCCGGCTCGGCCGCCCCGCCCGCCGTGGACCGACGACGGGACGGCTTCGCCCACCGCTCCGGCGAGGCGGTGGTCGGGATGCTGCGGCAGGGCATCACCGCCCGCCAGGTGATGACGAAGCCGGCGTTCGAGAACGCGATCGCGATCGTGATGGCGCTGGGCGGCTCGACCAATGCCGTGCTCCACCTGCTGGCCATCGCCCGCGAGGCCGACGTCGACCTGACCCTCGACGACTTCACCCGGATCGGACAGAAGGTGCCGCACCTGGGCGACCTCAAGCCCTTCGGCCGCTTCGTGATGAACGACGTCGACAAGATCGGCGGTATCCCGGTCGTGATGAAGCTCCTGCTCGACGCCGGCCTGATGAACGGCGACTGCCTCACCGTCACGGGCAAGACGATGGCGGAGAACCTCGAGGCGCTCGACCCGCCTCAGGCCGACGGCGAGATCATTCGCCAGCTCGCCGCCCCCATCCACGCCACCGGCGGTATCACGATCCTCCGGGGGTCACTCGCCCCCGAAGGCGCGGTGGTCAAGAGCGCCGGCTTCGACGAGACCACGTTCACCGGCACCGCCCGGGTCTTTGACGGCGAGCGAGCCGCACTGGACGCCCTCGCGGAGGGGACGATCACGGCCGGCGACGTGGTGGTGATCCGCTACGAAGGGCCCAAGGGCGGACCGGGCATGCGCGAGATGCTGGCGATCACCGGCGCGATCAAGGGCGCCGGTCTCGGCAAGGAAGTCCTGCTGGTCACCGACGGCCGCTTCAGCGGAGGCACGACGGGCCTGTGCGTGGGCCACATAGCACCCGAGGCTGCCGACGGCGGGCCGATCGCCTTCCTGCGCGACGGCGATCCGATCACCCTCGACGTCGCCAACGCCACTCTCGACGCCGAGGTCGACGACCTCGAGACCCGGCGTACCGGCTGGGCGCCGAACCCGCCGAAGTACACCCGCGGGGTGCTGGGCAAGTACGCCAAGGTCGTGCAGAGCGCCGCCCACGGGGCGATCTGCGGCTGACCGGGTGGGGTCCGGGCGACTCCCTCCGACGCCCGGACCCACGTCGGTCGGCTAGAGGCCGAGCCCGAGCTGACCGAGGATCTGGTTCAGCAGCGTCACCAGCCGGCCGAGCAATCCCTGGAGGCCGCCGTCAAGAAGTCCGGCCACGGCACACACCAGGTTGCCCAGCAGATTTCCCGGTCCCGATTGGGCGTCGATGTTGAGCACCACGCGGTCCAGGTGGATCTGGAGACCGAGCAGGTCGAGGTCCAGCGGACCCAGCACCAGGTGGAGGACGGGGCAGGTCGCCCGAGCGCTGAGGGCTGTTCTGGCCGTCCTGGCGGTGGCCGGGGTGCCGTTGATCGAGCGGACCCGCATCGTTCGCAAGACCGAGAACGTCTTGGTGGTCCCGTTGGCGTTGTGTACCACGCCGCTGAGCAGTCCTCTGGCCCTGACGTGGCCGTTGCGCTTGCTGAACTTCAGCGGCACGAACTTGCCGGTCACGTCGCGACCGTTCTTCGTCGTGCCGACGATGTGAGACGCCATCTGACCCTGCGGACTCTGGGCTACTACGGCCCTCGACCCCGTGGTGCTGCTACCGGCGGTGGCGGTGCTGCCTGACATCAAAGCCATCGACGTCGCCATTACGACGGCAAGTCCGAGCGCGGTCGCGCGCGCGAATGTGTTCTTCATGGGTTCCCTCCCAGTTGACCGGCCGCGGCCGGCGTCGGGCCCCTCCGGCCCAAGGCGCCCTGTAACCCGGGGAACCCGGTTCAAACCTGTGTTACTCCGGGTAATAGAAACCTGTGCGGTAGAACAGGCCGGGTGACCGACCCCCGCGAGCTCGACCGCAGCGACCCGCTGGCAGCCTTCCGATCGCGCTTCGTGGGTGCCGCGGAGCCGCTGGTCTACTTCGACGGGAACTCCCTGGGCCGGCCGGTCGCGGGCACCGCCGAGCGGCTGGCGGAGTTCGTTCGGCGGGACTGGGGCGAGCGACTCATCCGGGGGTGGGACGAGGGGTGGTTCGACCTGGCGCTCACCCTCGGTGACCGGCTGGGCCGGGTGGCTCTCGGCGCCGGTCCCGGGCAGACCGCCTTCGGCGACTCGACCACGGTGCTGATCTACAAGCTGGTCCGGGCCGCGGTCGCGGCACAGGCCGGCCGCACCGAGATCGTGATCGACCGCGACAACTTCCCGACCGACCGCTACATCGCCCAGGGAGTCGCCGACGAGCTCGGCCTGACGCTCCGGTGGATCGAGGTCGACACCTCCTCCGGGGTCACCGCTGACCAGCTGGCCGACGCGGTGGGGGAGCAGACGGCGCTGGTGATGCTCAGCCTGGTGGCCTACCGGTCCGCCTGGCTGGCCGACGCCCCGACGCTGACCCGGATCGCCCACGACGCGGGGGCGCTGGTGCTCTGGGACCTCAGCCACTCCGTGGGAGTCGTGCCGACCGAGCTCGACGCCTGGGGCGTGGACCTCGCGGTCGGCTGCAGCTACAAGTACCTCAACGGCGGGCCTGGCTCACCCGCCTTCCTCTACGTCGCCGACCGCCACCTCGCCGACCTGACACAACCGATCCAGGGCTGGATGGGGGCGGCCGACCCGTTCCTGATGGGGCCGACCTACACGCCCACCCAGGGCATCCGGCGCTTCCACTCCGGCACCCCACCGGTGATCGGAATGCTGGCCATCGACGACATGGTCGACCTGATCGAGCAGGCCGGAATCGAAGCCGTGCGCGCGAAGTCGGAGGCACTCACCGCCTACGCCGTCGAGCTCGCCGACGACCGGCTGGCCCCGCTGGGCACCACGCTGGCCTCGCCGCGCGACCCGGCCCGGCGCGGTGGCCACATCACCCTCCGGCACGCGGAGATGCAGGCGGTCACCGAGGCCCTGTGGAAGCGGGAGGTGATCCCCGACTACCGCGACCCGGAGGGCCTGCGGATCGGCCTGTCGCCGCTGTCGACCTCCTTCGAGGAGGTCCACCGCGGCATGCTCGCGGTCCGCGAGGAGCTGAGCCGGGTGGCAGGCTGAGCTGGCAGGGTGAAGGCCATGGACCAGCGGATGAGCCTCGTGACCCTCGCCGTCGCCGACCTGGAGGCCACGCGTCGCTTCTACGTCGACGGCCTCGGGTGGGAGCCGATGATCTTCGTCGCGGGCGACGTGCTGATGATCAAGGTTGCCGACAAGGTGATCCTGAGCCTGTGGGACCGAGACCACTTCGAGGCCGAGGTCGGCCCGATCGTCACGGGGCAGGGTGTCGCCCCACTCACCCTCGCCCACAACGTCGGGTCGCGCGAGGAGGTCGACCAGGTGCTGGCCACGGCACGCGAGGTGGGTGCCGACCCGGTGCATGACGGCGTCGACCGGGAGTGGGGCGGCTACACCGGTTACTTCGGAGATCCCGACGGCTACCGCTGGGAGGTCGCCTGGGCGCCCGGCGACGTCGGCGCGGCCGTGCTGCCCTGACGGGCCTGTCCTCACGCGCTCACTCACGGTAGACAGGGGCGAGGAGGTATCCATGACCGACAGCACCCTGACCGCCGAACAGTTCGCCCAGGAAGGGCTCTCCGACTGGGCCTGGCGCGACGACGCGATCCACGCTCATCTCGAGACCGGCGACTTCGCCACTGGGCTGCGCCTGGTGAACCGGATCGGGGAGGCAGCCGAGGCGATGAACCACCACCCCGACCTCGATCTGCGCTACCCCCACCTCGACGTCACGCTCTCCAGCCATGACGTCGGCGGTGTCACGGACCGGGACGTCAAGCTCGCGCGTGCCATCAGCGAGTACGCCGCCTCCGAGGGCGTCGGCTCCGGCTGACGCCAGATGGTGGGACGCGCGTACCACCATGTGGGACGGGGTGACAGACTTGCCGGGCAGTCGGCGTGAGCACCCACGTGACGGAGGAGGCAGGCGATGACCCACAGCTCGGGAACCTCGGGGAGCGGTCCCGTCGTCACGGGTGCGCAGAGCCTGATCGCGTCCTTGGAGGCGGCCGGCGCCGAGAATGTCTTCGGCATCCCGGGCGGCGCCATCCTCCCCGCCTACGACCCCCTGATGGACAGCCGGATCCGGCACATCCTGGTCCGCCACGAGCAGGGCGCCGGGCACGCCGCGCAGGGGTACGCCGCCGCGACGGGCAAGGTCGGTGTCTGCATGGCCACGTCAGGTCCGGGCGCTACCAACCTGGTGACCCCCCTGGCCGACGCGCACATGGACTCGGTGCCGATGGTCGCGGTCACGGGTCAGGTGGGCGCGGCCGCGATCGGCACGGACGCTTTCCAGGAGGCCGACATCCGCGGCATCACGATGCCGATCACCAAGCACAACTTCCTGGTCACCGACCCCGCCGAGATCCCGCGCACGATCGCCGAGGCGTTCTACATCGCGTCGACCGGGCGGCCCGGGCCGGTCCTGGTCGACGTCGCGAAGTCGGCCCTTCAGGCCCAGACGACCTACACCTGGCCGACCGAGCTTCACCTGCCCGGCTACCGACCGGTGACCCGGCCCCACTCCAAGCAGATCCGTGAGGCCTCGAGGCTGATCCTGGAGTCCCGCCGTCCGGTGCTCTACGTCGGAGGGGGCACCATCCGGTCCGGTGCCTACCGCGAGCTCAAGGTGCTCGCCGAGCTCACCGGCATCCCGGTGGTGACCACGTTGATGGCGCGGGGAGCGTTCCCGGACTCGCACCCCCAGCACCTCGGCATGCCCGGCATGCACGGCACCGTCGCCGCCGTCGCGGGGCTCCAGCGCAGCGACCTGATCATCAGTCTCGGCGCGCGTTTCGACGACCGGGTTACCGGCAACCTCGACTCGTTCGCGCCCGGCGCGAAGGTGATCCACGCCGACATCGATCCCGCCGAGATCGGCAAGAACCGCGCCGCCGACATCCCGATCGTGGGCGACTGCCGGGAGGTGATCAGCGACCTGGTCGTCGCCCTCAAGGCCGAGGCGGACGCCGGGAACACCGGCGACTACGAGGCCTGGGTGGCGTTCCTGGCCGGGGT
>DASSJR010000288.1:0-13335 GCA_035691135.1 Nocardioides sp.
TTCCAGAACGTGCCTTCGCGGGGAGTCCACGGTCCGACATACGCATAGGGTTCACCAAGGTGGGCGTCTCCGGGGGAGACGCCGAAGTTCACCTCGGCGACGCTGATCGCGAGGTCGAAGTGCTCGGGCCACAGCACCGGCTCTTGCTCGGGTGCGAACGCCCGCAGGGCGGCGTCTCCGTCGGCAAGGGCGTGGAGGATGACCTCGAGAGCCTTCGCGTCGAGCACCACCGGGTCATCGGGGTCCACCGCGGGGCCTCCGGCGTACACGTCCCTCAGCGGCCGTGCCTCCACGCCGGCGGCACGGGCCAGGCTCGCGAACGTGCCACTCATGGCGACCCTCACGGTGGGGCTGACCAGCTCCAGCTCCTCAACCCGGAGTTGTGGCGTCGTCACGGTGCCGAACCCACCGGGTGTCACGCGGAGCCGGATGGTCTGACTCTGGGCGTACTGCGGCCCGGCAAGCACGAGCTCGGCGACGCCGTGGAGCGTCTGCCGGGTCAGCTCAAGTCTCTGCTCATTCATGGTTCGCCGGTGATCAGCATGACCTGCGAATACGCCAAGGAGCCAGTCAGCGGACTGGCTTCTGTCGCGGATCACGACCATGTTGAGCCTGGGGTCGTCACTCAGCCCCGCACTCGTGCATGGCTAGCGTCATGTTCCGGTATGGGTTCGCCGATCCTGACAGACTTCGGCGTATGACCTTCGCTGGGAACCGGGCTGGGGTGCGCGACGGCGTGCCCCCCGGCGGCGAGGACCGGGGCCATTCCCGTGCCGGCCATCTCCAGCGTCAGGGCCGCCGTCTCGCGCTGACCGCGGTGGGGTTGACGAGCCTCACGGTGTTCCTGCTGGTGATGGACGAACGGGCCGATCTGGACAATGTGTTGCTGTTGTACCTGCTGGCGGTCGTCATCGTCGCGATCACTGCCGGCCGGACCGCCGCACTGGGGGCGGCGGTGGTGTCGTTCGTGCTGGAGATCTACCTGTTCGCGTCGCCGCGGCCCGAGTTCGCTCGCCTTGGACACGACCAGCTCGTCGAGCTCGCCGTGTTCCTCGTGGCCGCAGTGCTGGTCAGTGTCGTGGCCGATGCTGGGGCGAGGCACCGGGCCGCGGCACGCCGCCACGAGCACGAGGCGAAACTTCTGTCGGAGCTGGCGGCGATCCGGACCGGTGGCACCGCCCCCGTTGCGGTCCTTGCTCATGCCCGCAACCGGCTCGGGTTCAGCTGGCTTCGACTGGTCCAGGCCGACGCTCCCGAGGGGTCGCACACGCTCGCGCAAGTCGGCGACCCCGACTTGTTCCCCCTCAACGTCTCGATCAACGCAGGTCACGGCCTGCGTCTGGAGGGAGGTGCGGACGGGCCTCCCATCAGCGTGAACGCGCTCGTCTTGCAGGCTGTCGCCGACACGCTGGCCCAGTCGTGGAGGGAGGAGCAGCTGGCTGAGGAGGTGGCCAGGGCTCGGCAGCTGGCCGAGATCGACCGGGTACGGAACAGCTTGCTCGATGCCGTCAGCCACGACCTGCGCACTCCGCTGGCCGGGATCAAGGCGAACGCATCGGCCTTGAGGCAGGCAGACGCCGACTGGACCGAGGCGGTGCGCGCGGAACTGCTCGCCGCGATCGAGGAGTCGGCCGACCAGCTCACGACCCTGGTGACGAATCTCCTGGCGATGAGTCGCATCCGGGCCGGTGCGGTGTCGGCCACCTTGACCCCGGTGCCGCTGTACGAGGTCGTGAGTCGCGCGCTGGTCACGATCGGGGACCACGAGACCAAGGTCGACGTGCCCGAGCACCTGCCCATGGTCCTTGCCGACCAGGCGCTGCTCGAGCGTGTCGTGGCCAACCTGGTGACGAATGCGCACCAGCACGCCGGCGACGGGCTGCCCATCGTCGTGCGGGCCGAATCTTCCGGCGGCGAGGTGCGGCTCTCGGTCGTCGACCATGGACCGGGCATTCCCGAGGACCGCTGGGCGGAGGTGTTCCAGCCCTTCCAGAGGCTCCAGGACACCGGCGCCGGGGCCGGCCTGGGCCTGTCGATCGCTCGCGGTTTCACTGACGCCATGGGGGCAACACTGCAGCCGTCGCGGACACCCGGAGGGGGGCTCACCATGAGCTTGATCTTGGAACGATCCAGATGAGCCGGGTGCTGGTCGTCGAGGACGACCTCCGGCTCCGCCGGCCGTTGACCCTGACTCTGAGGGCGCATGGCTACGACGTGGTTCCCGTCGCGGACGGACGCTCGGCGCTGGAGGAGGCGGCCGAGCGAATCCCGGACCTGGTCGTGCTCGACCTTGGGCTACCTGACATGGATGGCGCGCAGGTGATCGAGCGGCTCCGGGCGTGGTCCGCCATGCCCATCCTGGTCCTGTCCGCGCGCGACTCCCAGAGCGAGAAGGTCCGCGCCCTCGATGCCGGGGCCGACGACTACGTCTCCAAGCCGTTCGGCATGGAGGAGTTCCTGGCCCGCCTCCGGGTGGCGTTGCGCCATTCCCGGCCGGCAGAGGAGTCCCCGGTGGTCGTCACCGGGTCGTTCACTGTCGACCTGGCCGCCAAACGGGTCCGGACAAAAGAAGGATCCGACGTACGTCTCACCCCGACCGAATGGGGTGTGCTGGAGCTGTTGGCCCGGAAACCGGGCATGTTGGTCGCGCAGCGTGAGCTGCTCGACCACGTCTGGGGATCGGGATACCACAACGACGCGCACTACCTACGCGTCTACATGGGGCAGCTGCGACGCAAGCTTGAAGCAGATCCCGCGAGACCGCGGCACTTGATCACCGTCCCCGGCCAGGGCTACCGCCTCGAACCCGCACTAGAAAGCGGCCCGCCCCGGCGCTGAAAAAGGGGTAACAGCGCCGGGCCGGGCCGCTCGAGAGCATGGCCAGGGATTGGTGACCGGTCTCCATGATCAGACTAGGTACGGGCCTTCGCCCCCACTCTTCGATGCGGTGTTATTGACGAAATCCTTACGCACCCGTTCGAGCGAGCTGTGACGGTGCCCCAACATCTCCCGACGCCTGCCGACGCCGCGGCGCGCTCACTGGGTAGGTGCGAAGGTCACTACCCCTCGGGCCTCAAGGACCGTGGTCACCCACGTGGGATCGACCGGTCAGCATGGGCCTTTCGGAAGCGGTGCGAGTCGAGGGTCCCGGCACCGGGTGGCCTTTGGCCCTGTTCGATGCGGGCCGGGGTGCGGTGTTCTGAAGGTGGAGAGGTTTGGCCTCCAGGAGCCCGGAAACGGAAGGGAAGTGGTCGCCGTGAGCACCGCGATCGCGGTCTCGGGACTGGTGAAGGACTTCGGGCCCCGGACGCGGGCCCTCGACCACCTGGACCTCCAGGTCGAGAGAGGCGAGGTGCACGGCTTCCTCGGGCCGAACGGTGCCGGAAAGACAACCACCATCCGCATCCTGCTCGGCCTGCTGCGTGCCAACGAGGGTCACGTCGACCTGCTCGGCGGTGACCCGTGGCGCGACGCGGTTGCGTTGCACCGGCGTCTCGCCTACGTGCCCGGTGAGGTGAACCTGTGGCCCAATCTCACCGGTGGTGAGGTGATCGACCTGCTCGGCGGCCTCCGGGGAGGCAGCGACCCGTCCCGCCGCGAGGAGCTGCTCGAGCGCTTCCAGCTGGACCCGACCAAGAAGATCCGCTCCTACTCCAAGGGCAACCGGCAGAAGGTCGCGCTCGTGGCGGCGTTCTGCTCCGACGTGGAGCTCTACCTGCTGGACGAGCCGACCTCCGGTCTCGACCCGCTGATGGAGGCCGTCTTCCAAGACGTCGTCCAGGAACTTCGCGCCGGCGGTCGCAGCATTCTGCTCTCCAGCCACATCCTGTCCGAGGTAGAGGCTTTGTGCGACCGGGTCACGATCATCCGGGCGGGTCGGGCGGCCGAGAGCGGCACGTTCGACGAGCTGCGTCATCTCACCCGCACATCGGTGGTGGTCGATACCGCCAAGCCGCCGGAGCCGGTGACACGCTGGCCCGGCGTCCACGACGCCCGGGTGCAAGACGGTCACGCCGAGTTCAGCGTCGACCCCGGCGAGCTCAACCACGTGCTCGAGCACCTCGTCGAGCTCGAGGTGCGGTCCATGGTCACCTCGCCGCCCACGCTGGAGGAGCTGTTCCTGCGCCACTACGACGAGGACATCACCGAGCCGACTGCGGGTGCGGTGGCCGAGGTGGTGAGGACGCGATGAGCGGCTTCACCGGCACCATGCGGCTGGTCCGCCTCGCCCTGCGGCGCGACCGGATCACCCTGCCCGCATGGATCCTCGGCATGGCAGCCTTCCTGGCCGCCACGACCGCCATGTTCGAAGACAACTACGCCAAGCACCCCCAGCTCCTGGTGCCTGACACCCAGATGGTCGTGGAGAACCCAGGCATGCGGGTCCTGGGCCTCGTGACGGGGCCGAGCATCGGCGGCTACACCCTGCACCGGGACGCGCTCACACTCGCGGTGCTCGCAGCCCTCATGAGTGTCTTCGCCGTCGTGCGTCACACCCGTCAGGCCGAGGAGCTCGGGCGCGAGGAGATCCTCGGCGCCGGTGTCGTCGGTCGCTACGCCTCCCTGAGCGCGGCCGTCATCGTCACGCTTGCCGCGAACGTCGTACTGGCCGGGCTGCTCGGGCTCGGCATGATCGTCGCCGGTCAGCCCGTCACGGGCTCGCTTGTAGCCGGAGTGTCGATCGCGCTGGTCGGTGTGGCGTTCACCGGGGTGGCCGCCCTGACCTCACAGCTGGCGTCGACCACACGCGGTGCGACCGGCCTCGCCGGCGCGGCGCTGGGCGGCTCGTTCCTGCTCGCCGCACTCGGCAACATGCTCGGCACGGTCGATTCGGACGCACTGCGGGTGAGCAGCGCGTGGCCGGCCTGGATCTCGCCGATCGGCTGGGGACAACAGATGCGCCCGTTCGCTGACAACCTGTGGTGGCCCGCCGGCCTCTCCCTGTTCGCCCTCGGACTGCTGTCGTGGGCAGCGGTCCTCCTTGTCGGCAGGCGCGACGTCGGTCGCGGTCTGCTGCCCGAGCGCCGTGGCGATGCCCATGCCCGGCCAAGCCTGCTGAGCCCGACCGGCCTCGTGTGGCGGCTGCAACGTGGAGCACTGCTCGGCTGGTCGATCGGACTGTTCGGCTTCGGGCTGGTCTTCGGGGCGCTCAGCGAGCAGATCAGCGGACTCGAAGGCGAAGCGACGGAGTGGTATGCCGCCTTCGGTGGCGACGCTGACCTGCTCGGGGCCTACTGGGCGTCGATGATGCAGATCGCCGGCACGGCGATTGCCGCCTACGTCGTCAGCCTCCTGCTCCGCGTGCACCACGACGAGGCACAAGGCACGCTGGAGCCGGTGCTCGGAACCGCTGTCTCCCGGCTTCGGTGGCTGGCTGCCTACTCCGTCAACGCCCTGGTCGGTGCCACCCTGCTGATCCTGCTCTTCGCCGTGGCCGTGGTCATCACCGGCGGGCTGGTCCTGGGCGACCCTGTCGGCCTGCTCCTCGACCTCGTCGGCGCTGCGCTGGTCCAGCTCCCTGCCATCGGCGTCCTGGGGGCCGCAGTGCTCGCCCTCGTGATGCTGGTGCCGCGGTGGTCGGTGGGCCTGTCCTGGGCGCTGGTGGTGCTCACCATCGTGCTGGGGCCGATGTTCGGCCCCTCCCTGGGCCTGCCGACGTGGCTGCTCGACCTGTCGCCGTTCACCCACGTGCCCAACGCCCCCGCCGTCCCCATCAGCATGGGCCCGGTGCTCGGCCTGGTCGCGGCCGGCGCGCTGCTCGCAGCCGCCGGAGCGCTGGCCATGCACCACAGGAACCTCGCCCTCCCTGCCTGAAGCGAGCGGATCTCGCCGCAGGAGGGCCATCCTGGCGGATCCGGGGAGCCACCAGGATGGCCCAGGGTCTGCCGCCTTCCCGGTCCTGGATCGCACCCGGACTGGTCGCCGGGGTGAATGGCTCCGGTGAAGACCACCTCGGCCCAGGGCTGTGCCGTCACCCATGCCCGGAACATGTGTGGGGCTGACGAAACGCCACCGCCGGGGCCGGCTGCTGTCGCACAGCTGCGGAAGGATGGACACATGGATGCGGCCGCGTGGGGTCTGGGCACGGCGGTGTTTCTTGCCTCGACGGTGGAGATGGTCGAGGCGATGACCATCGTGCTGGCCATGGGCATGACTCGCAGCTGGCGTTCCACGCTCGCCGGCGTGGCAGCATCTCTGATCGCCTTGGCGGCCTTCACTGCGGCGGCGGGCTACGCGCTGGTCACGTGGCTGCCCGAGGCAGCCCTGCAGCTCGTGATCGGCACTCTGCTCCTGATCTTCGGGCTGCAGTGGCTGCGGAAGGCCGTGTTGAGATCGGCGGGGCGCAAGGCCCTGCACGATGAGGACCAGATCTACGCCGAGGAGGTCGAGCAGGCCAGGAGCGCTGGTGCCGTCTCTTCCCCGGGGCTCGACTGGTTCTCGTTCGTCGTGAGCTTCAAAGGGGTCTTTCTGGAGGGGGTGGAGATCGTGTTCATCGTGATCACGTTCGGCCTGAATGCCCACAACATGCCCGTAGCCATCGTGGCCGCCGTTCTCGGATGCGCTCTGGTCGCGGCAGTCGGCATCGCTCTCCGGCATCCGCTGTCCCGCGTGCCGGAGAACACCCTCAAGTACGTCGTGGGGCTGCTGCTGAGCGCCTTCGGCACCTTCTGGTCCGTCGAAGGCCTCGGAGTCCTGCGGCCAGGACGCGAGAGCCTCGAGTGGCCGGGCGAAGACCTGGCAATCGTCGCGCTCGTGGCGGCCTGGTTCGTCCTGTCCCGCATCCTCGTCGCCGTCCTGCGCCGCACCGACCCGGCGAGCAGCCCGACCGCGCCGGCTAACCAAACCGTTCGCTAGGAGACACCAATGCGGGGATTCATTCGAGGCTTCGCACACTTCTGGTACGACTTCCTGATCGGAGATGACTGGAAGATCGCCGCCGCGGTCGTGACCACGTTGGTGATGGGTGCGGCCGTGCTCCTGGCCTTCTCGCCACGGGACCTGGTGTTCACCCCGATCATGGGTGCGGGCCTCATGGTTGCGTTCGTGGTCGTCCTGCGGATCGACACGCGAGCGAAATAGAGTCGCCTGCGTGGTCAGGTGTCGGCGGCCCAGTCCGTCACTCCCGGTCCTGCGCCGCAGTGCGCGGTAGTCTGCCTCGAGCGTGGCGGGGCAGCCGCCGACGTTCCTCGAGGAGGCTGTCGTGTTGTTCCAGCTCTCGAGCCCGGTCCTGGCGGTCGGCCTGCTCGTGCTCGTCGTCGGGTCCGCGATCGGGGGTCTGTTCGTCGGACGGTCACGACGAGCGCATCAGGGCCTCAAGGAGTCCTCGGGTGTGCTCCAGGGTGCCCTGCTCGGCTTCATGGGCCTGATCCTGGCGTTCGGCCTGTCGCTGGCGCTCGGCCGCTACGAAGATCGTCGGGCTGCGCTCGTCGAGGACGCCAACACCATCGGCACCACCTACTTGCGTGCCCAGACGCTGGGGGAGCCCGAGCGCAGCCAGTCGATGGCGTTGCTCGTCAAGTACGCCGACGTCGAGCTGGAGCTCACCGACGAGGTGCCCGGCAGCGTAGCCGCCGCACGCACGATCGCCGAGGGGTCAGCGCTGCAGGACCGGTTGTGGGCGCTGGCCGGTGACGCGGTCAGAGCGGATCCGCGGGACACGGCGCCCCGCCTCTACATGGAGAGCCTCAACGAGATGATCGACCAGCAGACGGTGCGGGTGGCAGGTCTCAACAATCGCGTCCCGACCGAGGTCCTGATTCTCGAGGTCATCGGTTCGGCCATCGCCATGTTCCTGCTCGGGCTGCACGTGGGGCTGCTCGGCCGGAGCCTGCTGCCGCTCGTGCTGGCGTCGTGCCTGGTCTCGATGCTGCTCTTCGCCGTGTTCGATCTCGACCGCCCGACCCGTGGCTTCATCGAGATTCCGAACACGCCGCTGGCCACCCTCCGGACATCCATGAACGATCCTCCGGCCGCCGGCCCGGCCCAATAGGGAAGGGTCTAGCCGTTGCGGGCTCACCCGTTCGGGACGATGCGGCGTCAACGACCTCTGAGCTGGGGTCAAGGGGATGAACCTGCTCATCGACGTCCTCATCGTGATCGGGGCCCCTCGGTTGCGATCGCGGCGATGCTGCTGGTGCGCCGCAGGGCACCTGACGGTAGCTACCTCAACGATGGCGATCGCGCAGCGGGCGTGTTCGGCGTCCAGGCGACCGGGTTCGCGGTCCTGCTCGGCTACGCCCGCTCCGTGGCGGGCGTGCAATGGGACCGGATGGAGGCCGGCACGCTCGGCGAGGACCTCAACCCGTGGGCGGGGGAGATGTTCCGGACCTTGCAGACCGTCGACCCGCAGACCCCCACCGAGCTGTTTCCGGCTGGAAGCGGTTAGCTCGGCCGCCTGAGATCTGGGGGCCGAAGGCGGAACACCTGGAGGCGCAGGTCGTAGTACTTGTCGGTCTCTCCCACCCACTCGAAGCCCAACCTGCGCGCAAGCTTCTCCGCCCGCTGGTTGGCCGGCCGCATCACCGCAAAGACTTCGTGTGCCGAGTTCTCGAACGCCCAGTCAGCCACGGCTCGCGCAGCTTCGGTCGCGTAGCCCTTTCCCCAGTGATCGGGGGCGAACTGCCACGCCAGCTCGAGGTCCTCCTGGAACGGGGGCAACCGTCGCAATGTGATCGACCCCAGCAGGACGTCATCCTCGCGGCGCCGGACGGCCCAGTGGCCCACAGGAGGGTCAGACTGAGCGTCTTCCTTGGCCCATCGATCGACGGCATCGCGCATCCCGTCCTCGTCGTGCACGGGTTCCATCGCGGGCGCCAACCAGCGGGTGACCCCCTCCGTTCCGTAGATCGTCAAGGCTGCGGACGCGTCGTCCGGACTCCACGGTCCTATGTCGAGCCGTTCGGTGCTGCGCGTTACTTCCCTGGACACCATGTCGGCCTCAACAACCGCGCCCCACCAATGCTTCCGGGAGATGTGTACCTGCGGTCAGGGGTTCGCACGTTCAAGCCGTGAGCTCAGGAACTCGATCTCCGCGAGGTCAGACGATCCCCGCGGCGAGGACAACGACCCCGACCACGATGACCACGACCGCGGTGACCACCGGCCCGTGGACGCTGACCGAGTCCCGCGCCGCGACCAGCCGAGGCTCCATTCGGTCGGGGAAGAACAACGTCCCCAGTATCGGCACCACCACCGTCGAGGTGGCGATCGCGGTGTAGACGACGATCAGGATGAGAGTGTCCTTGCCATCCACGCCGGGCGGAGCACCGCTGATCGACAGGGCCGCGGCACCGACCAGCAGCAGGGCCTTCGGGCGGAGGTTCAGGGCCAGGCCGATGCCGAGGGCCGCCAACGGCCCCAGGGAACCGATGCCCTCGATCCAGGCCGCCGGCCGGGCACCGCGTCGGTTCCGGAACAGGGTGGCCGCGCCGTACAGAACCAGAGCGCTGCCGGTGAGGATCTCGAGATCGTCGATCAACGAGGCGAACTGCCGCGGCCGCCCGGGAAGGGCCTGGGCCGCGAGCGTGGCGAGAAGGAGCCCGGCCACCGTGCCGATCACCCATCCGGACAGGAAGGGGAGGGCGGTCGCCTTCCGCCGCTCCGACAGCAGGATGAAGAGCGTGACGGTGATCGGCACGGTGCTCAGCGCGACCGCGAGGGCGATAGGGATCAGTTGAGCGAGGACCTGACCCATGCCACCTCCGGGAGCCACACCGGCCGTTGTCGGTGACGGCCAAACTAGTCCCTGAGACCCCCGGACCGGGGATGGCACTCGGACTCGGGTCTCGCCGGCTCACCGCAGGGCGAAGGGCCCTTGGCCTTCGGTCCACCGCGCGCCGGTCTCCTCGCGGAAGGCATGGACGGCCTCGGTGATGGTTTCGAAGAAGTGCGCCGGGTCGATGGTGTCGGTGAGCCCATAGCGCTCGATCTTTTGACGCACCGGGGTCTTCAGCTCGGCGAAAACCAGGTGGATCCCGTCCGCGTTCAGCTCGAGGTCGAGAGCTTCCAGCACGTCAGAGGCGGTGGTGTCGACATCGGTGATCGGCTCGGATGCCACGACGATCCACCGCGGACGCGGCTCTGTCATCGCCAGATGCCGGATCTGGTCGCGGAAGGTTCGCGCGTTCGCGAAGAAGAGCGGGGCGTCAAACCGGTAGATGACCAGACCCGGCAGGTGGTGGGTGGTGGGTTTGAACTGCGAGTCGTGGTAACCGGCGATGCCTTCAACCCGGCCGAGCACGGCCTGGTGTGGTCGCCACGCCCGTCGGAACACGTTGCCGATCGACAGCCCGACCGCGATCGCGATTCCGGGCAGGACGCCGAAGAAGGCGACGCCGAGGAAGGCTGCCAGCGACAGGAAGAAGTCGGACCTGCGTTGACGCCGCAGCCGCCGCAGACCGGGGATGTCGGCCAGCGACACGGAGGCCGCGATGACGACGGCAGCGAGCGCGGGCTGCGGCAGGTTGCGCAGGAGTCCTGGGGCGAAGAGCAGGAGGAGCAGGATGGCCGCCGCCCCCACCAGGCCGGTGACCTGGCTCTTGGCGCCATTCTCCGCCGCCACCGCCGTGCGGGACCCACTGGTGCTGACCGGGAATCCCTGGAAGAAGCCAGCCGCGATGTTCGCAGCGCCGACGCCGATCATCTCGCGGTCTCCGTCGACCTCCGCCCCCGCTCGTGCGGCGAACGCCGACGCCGTCGAGATCGTGTCGGTCAACGACACCAGGGCGATGCCCAGCGCTCCGACGACCAGCAGCCACAGGTCCTCCAGCGGAACGCTGGGAACCGTGAACGGTGGAACGCCCTCCGGCATCGGTCCGACCACTATCAGGCCGCGGTCCTGCAGGTCGAAGAAGTTCACGGCCGCGATGGCAAGCACCACCGCAACCAGTACGCCCGGAACGCGGGGGAGCGCGCGCTGGAATCCCAGAATCAGGACCAGGCACGCCACGCCGACCGTCAGGGCTACGCCCACGGTGTCTCCGTCGGTGACTCCGTGCACGAACCCGGCCGCCTCATCGATGAGGCCGTCGGCGTCGACCGAGAACCCGAAGAGTTTCGGCAGCTGGCCCACCACGATGGTCAGCGCCAGCCCGTTCATGTAGCCGATCTGGGTTGGCCTGGACAAGAGCTCCGCCACGAAGCCGAGCTTGAAGACTCCGGCGAGCAGGGTGATCGCGCCCACCATCAACGCCAGGAGCGAGGCGCAGGCCACCGCGCGGCCGGGATCTCCCTGTGCGGCAGCCAACGGGACGACCGTTGCCGCGATCATTGGCCCGAGCGACGAGTCCGGACCCAGCACCAGGACCCGGGAGGGCCCGAAGACCGCATAGCCGATGAGGCACAGGACGGTCGTGTACAGCCCGGTGATCGGCGGCAGCCCAGCCAGCTCGGCGTACGCCATCCCCTGCGGCACGAGCAGCGCGGTCAGCACCAGTCCCGCCACGAGATCCTGGCGCAGCCATGCCGGCTGGTACCCCCACAGACCCCCGATGCCCGGCGCCACGCGAGCGATGAGCGGATCGCGGCGGGCGGGGGCCTCGGGCATGGATCAGATCGTGCCGCTAGTCGGCCCTGCGGTCATCAGCCGTTGTCGGTGACCCACAGGTCGATCAGACCGCGGAAGTGGTTGTGGAACTGCTCGTGCTCATGCGGCGGGTACGTCGCCGCGACGGTGTCGCGCAGCAGCTTGTCGAAGTCGTCGGAGGACACCCACTCGTGCACCTGCTCCTCGAGATGGGGGAGGTGGGTCGAGCACCAGTCCCAGTACTTCTCACTCTCGAGATACTCGTCGGCCAGCGCGAGGTAGGCGTCGAGCTTCTCGTCGTAGGTCCGGTCGGGGTCATCTGCGATGGCGAAGTAGCGCGAGGTCTGCAGGTCCACGGCTGACCGACGACCGGTGACCACGCAGTACGTCGACCAGCGGACCAGCGCGGTGATCGCCCACGGGAAGTAGTAGTGCAGCGAGGTGATGGCGACGTCGGGGCAGGCGTTGGCGTAGTCGATCGGGTAGACCTCGTCACCCGTGACCAGCATCTCCGCGGAGTTGAACTCCCACCGGAAGAACGCGTTCACGATCCGGCTGATCGCGGCCGTCTGGCGGCCGGCCGACGGCGACAGGAAGTCATGGGAGACGGCGTACCGGTTGTGCATCGGTTGATCGGGTCGGAAGTCCATCACCATCGTCTCGGGACCGATGGACAGCGCCCGCGCGAAGTGCTCGTAGTCGATGGTGGCCTGCAGGTGCATGAGCATCTCGCCCGACTCGTCGTACGAACGGTGCAGATCTCCCTTGTCGTTGATCCGGGAGACGCCGCGCCAGCCACCGCCGTCGAACGGCTTCATGTAGAGCGGGTAGCCGAGCTCGTCGGCCAGCTGGTCGAGGTCGAAGGGCTTGTTGTACTGCTCGGAGGTGTAGGCCCAGCGCACGTTGTCGACGGGGTTCTTGTAGGGCACCAGGGTGGTCGGCGGGACCTTGAGGCCGAGCCTGACCATCGCGCAGTAGGCGCTGTGCTTCTCCATCGACTGGAACGTGAACGGGCTGTTGAGGAGGTAGGTGCCGTTGACCAGCGACGCCTTCTTGAGCCACTCGCGCGGGTGGTAGTACCAGTGGGCGAGCCGGTCGATGACGAGGGGAGTGCGGACCGGGTCATCGAGCCGGAAGGGTTCGATGGTCAGCCGCTCGCTGGAGAGGGTGTGGACCTCGCCGCCGTCCTTGATCGGCCCCACCATGCGCAGCACCGTCTCGAACGCGCGTGGCCAGTCCTTCTCCGCACCGAGGAGCAGCCCGATCAGATGGTCACCCACCGTGAGACCTCCTGTCCCTGGAGTTCTGCCGACTATAGCGAGCGCCGGCCCGGGGTCGAGGGGTGCCTCGAGAGGGGCCAGCGTGGTACGCAGGAGTCCCGGACAGTGGAGGAGTGAGCAAGTGAAGGCGACCGAGCGGTGGTTCTCCGATCGGCTCCAGCAGGACCTCACCATGGCGAGGTGGGGGCACTTCGGCACCCCGGTGCTCGTCTTCCCGACGGCCGGCGGTGACGCGGAGGAGATCGAGCGCAACCACCTCGTCCGTGCCTGCGGGGAGCTGGTGGAGAGCGGTCGGGTCAAGCTCTACTCCTGCGACAGCGTCGCGGGGCGGGCGCTCGCGGCCGGCGTCGGGTCCACGGGCTACCGGATGGCGCTACTCAACCAGTTCCACCAGGCGGTCCGCCACGAGATCGTGCCGGCCATCCAGGCCGACCTCGGCGGCGCCACCCCCAGGATCGTCACCGCCGGGGCCTCCATCGGCGCGTTCAACGCCCTCGCCGTCCTCTGCCGCTACCCGGACATCTTCGAGGC
>DASSJR010000289.1:0-16998 GCA_035691135.1 Nocardioides sp.
GAGGCATGATCACCCCACGAAACCGCTCGCTTCGCTCACGCTTCCGCGGGGACCCCGAATGACGACCATCCACCTGGACCGGGTCTCGCGCTGGTTCCGCAACGTGGTGGCCGTCAACGACGTCACCATGACCATCGGCCCGGGCGTGACCGGGTTGCTCGGCCCCAACGGCGCCGGCAAGTCCACGCTCATCGCCCTGATGTCGGGCTTCCTCGCACCTTCGACCGGCACGGTCACCCTCGACGACGAACCGCTGTGGCGCAACGAGCAGGTCTACCGGCACATCGGTCTGGTACCCGAGCGCGAGGCGCTCTTCGACTACCTGACCGGGCGGCAGTTCGTCATCGCCAACGCCGAGCTGCACCGGCTGCCCGATCCCGGAACGGCCGCCCAGGCAGCGATCGCGCTGGTGGAGATGACGGAGGCGCAGGACCGCACGATCTCGACGTACTCCAAGGGCATGCGACAGCGGATCAAGATGGCCTCGTCGCTGGTGCACGAGCCGTCGGTACTACTGCTCGACGAGCCGTTCAACGGCATGGACCCGCGGCAGCGGATGCACCTGATGGAGCTGCTGCGGCGGATGGGATCGGACGGGCGGACCGTGCTGTTCAGCTCCCACATCCTCGAGGAGGTCGAGCAGGTGGCGCGCCAGATCGAGGTGGTCGTCGCCGGGCGGCACGCCGCGTCCGGTGACTTCGGCGCGATCCGGAGGCTGATGACCGACCGGCCCAACCGGTTCGTGCTCCGCACCAGTGACGACCGGCAGCTCGCGTCGGCGCTGGTCGGCGACCCGTCGGTGCGCGGGGTACTGCTGCGCACCGAGGGCGGGATCGAGGTCGAGGCCGGCGACTTCGGCCGGTTCAGCGAGGCCCTGCCCCAGCTGGCGCGGTCGCATGGGGTCCGGCTGCTCGAGGTCACCCCCACCGACGAGTCGCTCGAGAGCGTCTTCGCCTATCTGGTGTCGTCATGAAACTCACCCCACGAAACCGCTCGCTGCGCTCACGCTTCCGCGGGGACCCCGAATGACCGTCACCCTCTCCCCCACCGTCGTCCGGCTCGGGACCCGCAGCGTCTTCGGGCACAAGCGCGGCGTCCTCCTGTTTCTGTTGCCCCTCGTGCTGCTCGGACTGGCCGGGCTGATCCGCGGGTTGGCCGGCCAGGACGACCAGACCGCCGTCGATGTCCTGCAGAGCCTCGGACTCACCGTCGTCGTACCCCTGGTCGCGCTGCTCGCGACCACCGGGCTGCTCGCCCCCGAGATCGACGACGGCTCGATCTCCTATCTGTTGGCCAAGCCGATCTCGCGCCACACGATCGTGCTCAGCAAGCTGCTGGTCGCCCTCGGCTGCGTCGTCGCGTTCGCGGTCGCGCCGATGTTCGTCGCCGCCCTGATCCTGCTCACCGACGAGCCCTCACTGGCCCTCGGCGTCGCCGTCGGATCGTTGGCCGGCGGTGCGGCGTACTGCGCGCTCTTCGCCTTCCTCTCAGTCCTCACTCGCCATGCGGTGGTCATCGGGCTCCTCTACCTGCTGGTGTGGGAGGGCCTGCTCGGCGGCCTCCTGGACGGCGTCCGCTGGCTCAGCGTGACCCGCTGGTCCCGGGCCATCACCGAGGGCGTCGCCGACGACTTCGACGTCGTCGAGGCCCTCGGCACGACGTACGCCGTCATCGCAACCCTCGTCGTCGTGGTGATCGGCACCTACTTCACCGGGCGGCGGCTCCGCGCCTTCAATCTCACGGGCGACGAGTAGAGCAGCTGTCGAGCCGTCTGAATCTGCGTGCCCGGATTCACCCGCAGCAGGTGAGGATGCCCCGGTCGGCCATCTTCACAATGGCGGGACGGCATGTCGCCACCTCGGTCGAGGGAAGGTTGCACGGATGGGTTGTCTGCTCGCACTGCTCGCCGGATTCGCGCCCCGCGTCGCCCTGGCGCTCCTCTGGATTTTCTCGAACCTGGTGGACCGCGCCTTCACCGGCTTCCTCATCCCGCTCTTCGGTCTGATCCTCTTCCCCTACGCGACCTTGTTCTACGTCCTTGCCTACAACCCGGTCACCGGGGTGGCCGCCTGGGGCTGGGTCTTCGTAGTCCTCGGCTTCATCTTCGACGTCGGGCACTGGGCAGGTGGCGGTGTGACCGGTCGGCAGCGGTATGCCACCAGCTAGCGGCGCGAACGTGGACGGACCTCACCGGGTGCCTCCGCGATGCCCACCGAGGAACGCGGGAGCCAGCCCCGGGTCGACGCGCTCGACCGCGACGGCGACCTGCCTGGTCCCGCCGAACTGACCGACACCCGACACGACGGCCCGTGCGCGAGCACGGGGCCGTTGTCCCTGCGGTGCATGGGGCCGCGCTTCCTGCACCGTCAGTTCGACGCTTCGAGTGCTCAAAGTGATCTCTTCGGAAGCGTCCCACTCGGAAACTGGCTTAACCACGCTCAACCACCCGATCACGCTAGTGACGACTAGGACATGTCACGCGACGATCGGGCGCATGATCATTCGCCTCGTTGCCGCAGCAGCCGCGCTGGTCGCACTTCTGGGGTTCTCCGGAGGTCCGGCCTTCGCCGAAATTGTTGTCGATGGCACGTCCGCCGACGCCTCGCTGTCGGAGGGCACCTACAGCGCCGAGATCTCGCTCCTCAACACCAGCAAGCGTGATGTGACGCTTCCAGAGCAAGTCGCGCTTACCGACTCGTGCAACGCGAAGGTGAAGGACCGAACGATCGGCGGTCTTCGCTCCGTCAGTGTGACGTTGACATTCGACGATTCGTGCTTCGGAGACGCCGACTCTCTCGAAGCCGACCTCGATGACGCCGGTCCACTGCCCGCTGTCGCCATCAACAAGCCCACGAACGGACACGCGTGGCTCCCTATGGGGATCAGTGCCGTCATCGCACTCGTGGTGGCCATCGTGGTTGGCGCGGTAGGTGTCGGCATGCTCCAAAAAGTTGACTCCGAGCGCAAGGCTCGAAATGACCCAACGAGTGGTGAGGGTGCAAAGCGAAAGGCCTCATATGACTCAGTGAAAGTGTTGGTCAACGAGCGCGTCGCGCAACTGACTCCAACGTCTGGGCTCTCGTGGAAGTCCACTCTGCCTGCTCCCGACGACTACACGCTCACCTCTGAGGTGAAGGGCCTCGAAGCCGGCTGGTCGTTCAAGGACTCATGGGCAGCCAACCTGACCGTCGCGACGACCGCTTTCGTAGCATTGCTGAGCAGCGCCGACACCTTGACTGCGGTGCTGGGCGAGAAGCCAGAAGCCGCGCTCGGAGTGATGACCGTCGCTGGATTGATCAGCGCCGTTATCATCGCGGTGGCCAACACCATCGCCAAGCTCGTCGGAGACACGACCTCGAAGGTAACGACCGGCGGACTGATCTTGTCGACCTCATTGGTCGTGTTCGCGGCAGGATTGCAGACGGGCACAGTCGGAGGTACAGCGATGACCTTGGTCGAAGGCTGGCTCGCTCAGGGCCTGGTGATCCTATTGTCCCTAGGAGTCGGCGCCGTCCTCGTGTGGTACGCCCTCGCGACGACTTACAGCACCTTGCAGACGGGTGCACCTGATGACCCGCTGCCAGTAATCCCGGCGGACGCGGTGGAAGCATGGAACGTCAGCGATCCTTGGCAGGTCGCCATCGTCAAGAACGGGATCCTGACCACATACGCGGAATGGCTAACTACGCCCGCGCCAGCGCTTGCCGTCGCCGCCTACCCCGCGACACCGATGCTGGTGCTGGGGACCTCGCCAGGCGACGACCTCTATCAACCGACCCGAGCGTCACTCATCTGACACCAACCTGATTAGGCGGCGCAGCTGTCCCCGGGGTCGGCCCGCATCAGTATCCCGGCACCGCTGGATCGTCGGTTTGGGTCGCTCCGATCCGAGCAGCAGCCGAGTTGCGTCCCGGGCGGACCGGGACCGAAGCGGTCGCCGCAGCCAACCCGTGAGGCGGCATGTTCCCGTAAACCGTTTCGATGTTCGCGGTGCTGACGCGATACGTCTCGTGCCAGATTCCGACGTCGCCGGAGCGACCGATGCGTCTGTTGAACTGTCGCCACGGCTCGAGGTGGGGGTCGTCGCGGTCCCGCGCGAAACGCGCCAGGTCCTCGAACGACCGCCAGTACTGCACGAGGATCGGCGAGGGCAGGAACGCCTGCTCGAAACCCAGCAGCCCCTTGTCAGGATGCTGGACCAGATACCTCAGCATCTTCGGCATCGCAACGAAGACCGGCCACCAGGCGTGGACCTTCCACGGCTTGTTGATCCTCATCCCGATCAGGAAGAGGACGACCTCGTCCCCGAGGGAGCCGGCGTCCGCGGTGAAGCGGCCCTTCTGAACTCGTTCCACGGCGTGATACCTCCAGATTCGTTCGATTATCAGGTCGCGCAGGCGTGTGGCGGAAGTGCGCGTCCAGCCGCCCAGCCGACCCGTTGTCAGGAGGCTGCGGCGGGAGAAGAGTGGGTGGGGAGCGTGGCGCCAACTCGGGCGCCGCCCCGCGAGGGAGGGAAGCGCATGTACGCACGTTCCAGCACGTTCCGGGGATCGCCTGGTTCGATCGACGCCGGCATCGAGTTCGTGCACTCCGAGGTGCTGCCGACGATCCTGGTCATGGACGGGTGTGTCGGGCTGTCGATGCTCGCCAACCGCGAGACCGGCCACTGCATCACCGTCAGCGCCTGGCATTCCCTGGAGTCGAGGAAGGACAGCGAGACGGAGGTAGCCGATCTGCGCGCGCGGATCGGCGAGCGCCTGGGTACGACGCCCGAGGTCAACCAGTGGGAGATCGCGCTGCTCCACCGCGACCACCGGTCGCAGGAGGGTGCCCGGGCGCGCCTCACCTGGATGCAGATCGACCCCGCGGAGACCGAGCGCCTGGTCGACTTCACCAAGACCACCACGCTGCCGACCCTCCAGGACATTCCCGGGTTCTGCAGTGCAAGTCTCGTGATCGACCATGGCGCCGGGAAGGGAGTCGGCGCGGTGATCTTCGACGACGCGGCCGCCGAGGAGAACAGCCGCGAGACGGCGCGAGGCCTTCGCGAGACCCTCGTCCGCGAGACCGGCGTGCAGGTCCTCGACGTCGAGCAGTTCGATCTCGTCCTGGCCCACCTGCATGTGCCGGAGCTGGTCTGAGACCCGGTCAGCTGATGGCGGCCTTCACTAGATCGACGACCTGCTTCTCGACCGCGGGGCTCCATTTCTGCAATGCATACGAGGTCGGCCACAGGTCGCCGTCGTCGAGGTTGGCCGTGTCCTGGAAGCCCAGGGTGGAGTATCGGTACTTGAACTTGCCGGAGTCCTGGAAGAAGACGACGACCTTGTCGGCAGCGTTCGCGTAGGCGGGCATGCCGTACCAGGTCTTGGGCGAAAGCTCGGGCGCGGTCGCGGTCACCGCGACGTGCACCCGCTCGGCGAGTGCCCGGTCCTCGGGTGCCATCTTCGCGATCGCATCGAGGACCGCCTGAAGGCCGTCGGCCTTCTTGGCACCCTTCTTGCCCTCGGCACGGAGCTCGGCGGCACGCTCCTTCATCGCGGCGCGTTCCTCGGCGCTGAAGCCTTCCGACGTGGCGGTGGGTTTCTCAGCAGGCATTTCTGGCTCCCTTTCGACCTGGGCCGCCCGGCGTACTTCCGGCGACATGGAAAGGCTAGGACCGACAGCTTCGAGGTGCTTCTCGATTCCTGACCGGATCGCCGCTCGCGGGACGGGGGATGATGTCCTCTGGACGACCAATCCTCCGCCCGCCGATACCGAGAGCCAGCACGATGCCGACAACGCAGTTCACCGCCCATACGAGCCTGTCTCCGAGTGACGTCATGGCGGTGATCACCGACTTCGGCCCCGATCGGGCCCGTTGGTGGCCGAACGTCGACGAGGCGCACTACAAAGTGCACGACGTCGGCCCCGACTGGGCCGAGGTCACCGAGGGCAGCGCGATGGGATGGGAGCGCGAGCGCTACGCCTGGGACGCCGCCGCCGGCACCGTCACCATCGACACCCTCGACTCGAACCTGTGGGGGCCGGGCAGCGGGTGGCGGTACGAGCTCGTGCCGGCTGCGGAGGGCACCGACCTTCGCGTCACGCTCACCCGGGTGCCGAACTCGCTGAAGGGGAGACTCGTCGCTGGGTTGATCCCGCTCGTGGGGGCGCGCACGCTGGGAATGCAGTTCCAGTCGGTGCTCCGGAAGGCAGAGTCTGGCTGAACGGTCAGTCGACCGGCTGGACCTCGAACGCCGGGTGCCTGGCCGCGATCGCGAGGATCTCTGCATCGCTCGAGTCGGGGCCTACGCCCTCGAAGAACGCACCGACCTCGAACTTCCACCGCGTCAGATAGGCCGGAAGCACCGGCACCTTCTCGTCGTACGCCAGACGCCACTGGATCTCCCTCGCGCCGCCAGCACCCGCGAGCCGAGGATGCTCACGCCAAGTCGGGTCGGGAAAGCGACGGTTCGATTGAAGACGTTGCTCGTGAACCATCCAGGCGGGCCCTAGTGAGCCGGCACGATCCCAGTCTGCCCTCAACGCAAACCCCCACTTCCTCCATTGGTGCCGCCGATGGCTCTGCCCATACCGTGACGCCATGAAGGCTCTCGTCCTGGAGAACATCCACCCCGCTGCCGTTGAGCTGCTGGAGGCCCGCGGGTACCAGGTGGACCTGCATCAGAAGTCCCTGTCAGAGGGTGAACTGACCGCGTCGCTCGCCGAGGTCAACCTGCTGGGGATTCGCTCCAACACAACCGTGACCGCCCGGGTCCTGGACGCGGCGCCAAACCTGGAGGCGATCGGCTGCTTCTGCATCGGGACCAACCAGGTCGACCTGGCGGCGGCCGCGGCTCGGGGTGTGGGGGTGTTCAACGCGCCCTACTCGAACACGCGCAGCGTGGTGGAGCTGGTGATCGCCGAGATCATCGCGCTTGCCCGGCGGCTCCCCGAGAAGACCCAGCGGATGCACGACGGCGTGTGGGACAAGTCGGCTCGTGGCAGCCACGAGGTCCGGGGCCGGACGTTGGGCATCGTCGGGTACGGCAACATCGGCACCCAGCTGTCGAACGTCGCTGAAGCGCTCGGGATGCGGGTGACGTTCTATGACAAGGCGGACCGACCGGCCCACGGCAACGCCCGCCGCATGCACTCCCTCGAGGAGTTGCTCCACACCGCCGACGTCGTCAGCCTTCACGTCGACGGGCGGCCCGGCAATGCGGGCTTCTTCGGCGCCGACGAGTTCGCGGCCATGAAGCCTCGAAGCCTGTTCATCAATGCCTCGCGCGGCATGGTGGTGGACTACGACGCCCTGCGCAGCCACGTCCTGTCAGGACACATCGCGGGAGCGGCACTCGATGTCTTCCCGGTCGAGCCGAAGGCCCAGGGCGAGTCCTTCGACTCCGTGCTCCGCGGCCTCGACAACGTCATCCTGACCCCTCACGTCGGAGGCTCCACGCAAGAGGCGCAGGAGGAGATCGGCTGGTTCGTGGCCGGGAAGCTCGCCGGCTTCGCCCTCGAAGGCAGCACCGCATTGTCGGTCAACCTTCCCCAGGTTCTCCCGGGCCCGCTGACCGCGGGTCACCGGCTGGGCTTCCTGCACGACAACGTCCCGGGTGTGCTGGCCGGGCTCAACGCCGAGTTCGCGGCTGCGGGCGACAACGTCGTCGACCAGCACCTCTCGACCAGGGACCACATCGGCTACGTCGTCACCGACTCATCGGAACCACTTCCACCCCAGGCCATCGAGCGACTTCGGAGCTCCGAGCACTGCCTGTGGTTACGCACCTGGTAGGACCGGTCTGGCCGCCCCTCAGGCGGATCCGCTGGCGGAGCCCAGCGACGCTCGCACCCGGACCACAGCGTCGCGGATCTCCGGCCACACCGCGCGAAGGGCGCCCACCGCCGCAGGCCGCGTCGGTCCGCCGACGGTGAGGCTGGTCAGGACCGGCCCGTCCGCTGCGTCGAGCGTGCCGTAGAAGCCGTCACCTCCGGCCCGATGGCACGTGGACACGCGTACGTCGGCCAGGCCGCCGTCTTGGAAGTCCTCGACCCCGCGCCGTGTCCTGGGGCACCAGAACGCGGCCCCCTTGTCGAGCGCATGAGCCGCGCGCCCGGACGTGCGAAGGACGTTGATGCCGACGCCCCAGACACCACGATCGCCGTCGTCGCTGTGCCAGTAGACGTCCCACGAGGCCGACGCCAGCCAGTCGCGTGTCCCGGTCCCGGAGCTGTCGAACGGCGAGGTGGAGTTGTCGAACGGCGACCCGAAGGTGAACGTGCCGCCAGGGAACTGTCCCTCACCCGACGGGCCGTCCTGGGCCAGCACCTCCTGCGCCTGGGCCGCCGTCATCCGCTTCGGCTCGGTCCCGGGTTCCGCTTCGTCGCTGCTGCAGCCGGTCAGTCCGGCGATCGACACCAGCACGCCAAGGAGCACCCACCGGACGGGGGCAGCGACCTTGCCTGTCGTCATCTCGGAACGCACCTAACCGCACATTTGCCTGTTAGTGGTTAGTATCCTGTCGACGGGAGGCACGGTCAACATGGCCCTCAGTGTTCGATACGAGCGGGACGGAGTGGTCCTGCCGCGGGCGATCGGCGGGGATGCCGCCCTGGACCTGGTCAACACCTTCGCCGGCTGGGACCGGCCATCAGCAGCATCAGCGCGCGACTATCTCCAGTCCTACGACCATCTCGTGCTCTGGTCGGCAAGCGTGGGGATGGTGGGTGACAACGAGGTGGGCCCCCTGCGCCGCGCGGGTCGCCGCGATCCGGCGGGTGCGGACGAGGCCCTGCACGGGGCCAAGCACCTGAGATCCGCGGTTCACGATCTCCTGCTGAACCCACGGGGGACGGCTCGCGCAATGGCCCTCGAGACCGTGCAGGACATCGCCAGCTCCGCGATCACCGCCGCCCGCCTGCGGTGGGAACCGCCGGCCACGGTGGAGTTCGCCGAAGGCGTGCGACGACCTCTCGACATACTCGGCTGGCACTGCCTTCACTTTCTCGGGACGGCCGACGCGACTCGGGTACGAGCCTGCCCCGGCCGGGACTGCGGGTGGCTCTTCATCGATCGGGCCGGCCGTCGCCGCTGGTGCCGGATGGAGTGGTGTGGCAACCGTTCAAAGGCACGCGCCCACGCGCGGCGTCGCCAGACGACCTGACGTGCCTGGCGCGCTCATTCGGAGTTCGACGCGCGCGACAGGTTCAGCTCGGCCCTGCGGAGCAGGACGGCGCGCTCGCCCTCATTCCTGGTGCACGCGGCCGCCTCGGTGAACGCCTCGCTGGCCTGCGCGTGCAGACCAGCCCGTTCGTACAGGTCTCCCCGCACGCTCGGGACGAGCGGTGAGTCGCCGAGCGTGCCCGGGTCCAGCACCTCCAGCACGGCAAGCCCCGCACCCGGTCCGAACGCCCGCCCGTGGGCGACGGCCCGGTTCACCTCGACGACCGGTCCCGGGGCGGCCTCGGACAGGACGTCGTACAGGGTCGCGATCCGGCGCCAGTCCGTGTCCCCGGGCCTGCTGGCACGGGCGTGCTGAGCGGCGATGCAGGCCTGCAGGAAGTACTTCCCGACCGGCTTCCCACCCGCGGCGAGCTGCTCGGCCTTCCGCAGGGCGGCCAGCCCGCGCCTGATCAGCAGCTGGTCCCAGCGCTTCCGGTCCTGCGCCTCCAGCAGGACCGGTCCGCCGTCCTCGTCGAGGCGGGCGTCCATCCGCGACCCCTGGAGCTCCAGCAGCGCCTGCAGCCCGCGCACCTCGGGCTCGTCCGGAGCGAGTGCGGCCAGCATGCGTGCCAGCCGCATCGCCTCGTGAGCCAGGTCCGGGCGCATCCAGTCCTCGCCGGCGGTCGCGCTGTAGCCCTCGTTGAAGATCAGGTAGATCACGGCCATCACGTCATCGAGGCGCCGGGTCCGCTCCTGCCCCGTGGGCAGCTCCAGCTCGGCGCCGGCCTCGGACAGCGTCTTCTTGGCTCGCGAGATGCGCTGGCCCATCGTGGCTTCGCTGGCCAGGAACCCGCGGGCGATCTCGGCTGTGGTCAGTCCTCCGACGAGGCGCAGCGTCAGCGCGGCCCGGGACTCGGCGGTCAGGGAAGGGTGGCAGGACAGGAAGATGAGCCGCAGGACGTCGTCCTCGATGTAGTCGACCTGGGCCTCGAAGTCGGGCATCTCCACCTCCGCTCCGCCACCGGCGCGTTCGAGCTCCGCGACCTTGCGCCGAAGGTTGTCGGCGCGCCGGAAGTGATCGATGCCGCGCCGCTTCGCGGTGGTCATCAGCCACGCGGCCGGGTTCTCCGGTACGCCGGTCGTGGGCCACTGCTCGAGCGCGGCCACCAGCGCGTCCTGTGCCAGGTCCTCGGCGAGCTCCACCTCACGGGTCATCCGGGTGAGAGCGCCGACGAGGCGGGCCGACTCGGCCCGCCACGCGGCGACGATGGCCCCGGTCGGATCGTCAGTACTCGCCTCTGCCGGCACGCAGCCAGCGTAGTGAGTACCGGTCAGGCGTCCGGCGCGTCCGGACCCTCGGAGATCTGGCGCAGGGTCGAGATCACCGTGACCTCGGGCCAGTGCTTCGCATGCAGGTCCGCGAACTCCCGCTGGTCGGCCACGGCCCCCTCGAGGGAGTCGTACTGCAAGAGAGCCCAGCCACCCACGACCTCCTTGGCCTCGGCGTAGGGTCCGTCGACCCGGGTGACCTCGCCGTCGCGGACCACGAAGTTCACGGCGTCCTCGGTGCCGTAGAGGCCGCCGCCGTCGAGGAAGACACCCTTGGCGGCCTGCTCTCCGATGTAGACGTCCATCGCCTCGAACAGCGACTGGGGCGGCGTACCGACTCCTTCTTCCATCCTCACGAATCCCATGAAACGTGGCATTTCGATCACTCCTGGTGGTTGTTGAGGGGTTGCCTTTCGCACGTACGTCGAACCGATGCCGGGCTCTTCGACATCGTCTTCTGAAATTCCTTTGGGCTCGAAGTTCAACGGTCGAGGTCGGCCAGCGCTGCCCCGACCGTGTCAATGCTCTCGGCGGTGATCGGGTCCAGCACGAGCTGCAGGTGCACCGCGCCCGCGTCCGCCAGTCCCCGGATGTGCTGCCCGAGGTCGTCGGGAGTGACCGTGGTCACGCTGGCGTCGTACGTCTCCCCCATCAACCGGCCGCGACCGCCCGGAAGCGTGACCAGGACCGCAGCGGTCGCGTCGACGGTCCGCCCCGCCGGCATGACCGCGTCGACCTCGGCCTTCACCCGCGCGAACTTCTCGACCGAGTTGTCATAGATGCTCCACCAGACGTTCCAGGAGTCGGCGACCGGCAGCCCGATGCCGAGCATGCGGGGACTGTTCGATCCGAGCATGATCGGCGGCCCGCCCTCTCGGACCGGGCCTGGGTCCAGCACGCAGTCGTCGACGTCGTAGAACTGGCCGTGGAACGTCGTCCGGCCCTCGCGCAGCAGCGGCGCGACGATCGACAGCGCCTCCTCGAAGCGCGAGACGCGCCGGTCGTAGGGGAAGCCGAAGGCGTCGAACTCCCGTCGGTTCCAGCCCGCGCCGAGTCCCAGGATCAGCCTCCCCTGCGAAATCGCGTCGACCGTTGCAGCCTGCTTGGCCAGCATCGCCGGGGCGTGGAAGCCCGTGGAGGCCACGAGCGGCCCGATCTCCACCCGTTCGGTCGCCGCTGCGATCGCGGCGAGCGTCGTCCACGCCTCGTAGGGACCCCGGGTCGTCCCGTCCGGCAGGTCGTAGACGAGGTGGTCTCCCACCCAGATCGAGTCGTAACCGGCCGACTCCGCTCGCCGGGCAAGATCGACGTACTCCGGCCACGGCACGAACCGCTCCACTTCGGGCAGCTGGACACCGACCTTGCAGGGGCGCGTCATGACCCCAACCTAGACACGGGCCCCTCTCGCCTCTAGCGGCCGAGTCTCTCCTTGAGCAGTGTGACGGCCCGGGGGCCAACGCCGTGGATGTCGACCAACTGATCGAGATCCTGGGGAAGGTCCTCCAGCGACCGGTACCCGGCGTCGATCAGGGCACCGGTGGCCGGCCGACCGATCTGAACGTCGTCGAAGATCGGGCCACGATCGCCGTGCGCGGTGGACTTCTGCGACTCCTCGCGTCGTGACTCCGTTGGTGATAGGACCGCTACCGCCAGGTGAACTCATCGACGCCTTGTGGCCGACCACGACCGGCTGTCCGTAAGCCCGCGTGCGTCGGCATTGCAGGCCGAGAGGACTTCCGGGGCTAGCATTCGCTCTCCGCCCCGAGAGGACCACCACATGGCCACCGACTACGACGCATCCCGCAAGACCGAAGACGAACAGAAGGAACCAGGCCTGGAGGCCCGCCGACTCACCTCGGGCGAGCAGGACAAGACCTCGGGCAAGGTAGACGAAGACGAGACCGAGCTGGCCGAGTCGTACGAGCTCCCCGGCGCCGATCTCTCCCACGAAACCCTCTCCGTCGAAGTCACCCCCAAGCAGACCGACGAGTTCACCTGCACCGCCTGCTTCCTCGTGCTGCACGAATCTCGACGTGCCTCGCCGGGCGCCGACCTCTGTCGCGACTGCGCCTGACGATCGACGATCGGCCGCCCGACGACTGCACGTGGCCCCCGACGTGGGCGGCTGGTGCTAACGACGCCCTCGGCGGGCGACGAACTCATCCGCCAGCGCTGTGGGGGCGACGGCGAGCCAACCCTCGCGGAGCACTTCTCGCAGCGTCGACTCGCGGATGGCCCGGAGCTCGACCAGGACCGCGGCATACCCCTCGAAGTGCGGAATGGTGAAGATGCCCGGATGTCCGGCGGCGAGGAGCGCCTCCTTCTCGTGGAGTCCGGCCGTGCGGACCGCCACGATGGGCGGCCGTGGTGGAGTCTGGCCGCCGAAGCGCTTGAGGTCGGCCTTGCTGTAGGCGCGCTCCCAGGCGAAGCCCTTGCCGGCAACGGACCAGGCAAGCTGACCATCGCCGCCCTCGCGCTCCTCCTCGACCACCCCGGGCAGGACCGACGCGATCATCGAGACATCGTTGATCGTCGCCATGAGTTCGAGACTAGAGGCGACCACCGACCAGCGCGTCACTCCGCGGCAACTGTCCCGATGGAACGAACGACCGACCTGGATGTTGTCCGGACAAGGTCCCGGTGACCCGAGACCGCACCGACATCAGCGCGGGGACCCGATGATTTCGGAGACTGGTGCTGGTCGTCATGAGGGACGAGGTCCCACAGTCTGATGAGGAGATCGCACGATGGGTGAGCTGCACGTCAACATGAACATCACGCTCGACGGCGTGATCCAGGCCAACGGCGGCCCCACCGAACAGGACGCGGGCTTCGATTACGCCGGCTGGGAGCGGCCGTACGGGGACGCGGAGTCGGGCGCACAGTTCGTGGCGGACGTGCAGGCCTCCGACGCGCTGCTGCTGGGTCGCACGACGTACGACATCTTCCGTGCCTACTGGCCGGGCAAGACCGACGACATCGGGCGGGCCTTCGACCGGGTTCCGAAGTACGTTGCATCCCGCGGCACGCCCGAGCTGTCCTGGGACGCCAGCACCCAGATCACCGACGCGGCCGTCGAGGTCCGTGACCTCCGCGAGCGGCACGAGCAGATCCACACGTGGGGCAGCGCCGACCTGCTGCAGACCCTGTTTCGGGAGGGCCTGGTCGATCAGGTGAACCTGTGGGTCTGCCCGGTGGTGATCGGGCAGGGCAAGAGGCTCTTCCCCGAAGGCGCGGCTCCCGCCCGGTTCGAGCTGGCCGAGCCACCGCGGTCGTATCCCGCGGGTGCGATGCTGCTGCGCTACCGGTGCCTGGAGGGCCCACCGGAGACGGTGGACGAGGCGTCCAGCGCTGGGGCCTGACGGCGCTTGCCGCGGCGATCCGGTCCAGCCAAGGATGGGGGCATGACCACCAGGTCCTCACCCGTCCACACGACCCGTCCGCTCAATGCCGACACCTGGGACGACTTCGCCCTGCTCGTGGAAGCCAACAACGGCGTGTGGGGCGGCTGCTGGTGCATGGGCTTCCACCCGGAGGGGGTCGGGAAGGGCACGACCGCCGCCCAGAACCGTGAGGCAAAACGCGAGCACGTGCGCCGGGGCACGGTCCACCAGATCCTGGTCTACGAGGGCGATCTCTGTGTCGGGTGGTGCCAGTACGGCGCGCCGGCCGAGCTCCCGAACATCAAGAACCCCAGGGCCTACGAGAAGGAGCTCGCCGAGCTGCCGGACTGGCGGATCGGCTGCATCTTCACGGACAAGGGCCGCCGAGGCGAGGGGGTTGCTCGGGCGGCCGTCGCCGGCGCCCTGGACGCGATCAAGAAGGCAGGCGGTGGCCTGGTCGAGGCGTACCCGGAACAGCTCGAGGAACGCCCGCCGCAACGTGGTGCCTACCTCCACACCGGCCCGGAGGACCTGTATGCGCAGTTCGAGTTCGAACGGGACCGGAAGATCGCCAAGTGGCGCTGGGTCATGCGCCGACGCATCGACCCAGATGGCGCAGGGTGATGCCGAGCGACGGTTCGACTGCTTCCACCGAAGCGGACGCGTCGGTACGTTGAATCAGCCAACGACACGAGGGAGCCGACATGGAC
The DNA here is from genome assembly GCA_035691135.1 of Nocardioides sp. Taxonomy (GTDB): domain Bacteria; phylum Actinomycetota; class Actinomycetes; order Propionibacteriales; family Nocardioidaceae; genus Nocardioides. The sequence goes on from DASSJR010000289.1 coordinate 14,571, forward strand.
CTGTTCGAGATCGACGAGACCAAACGGCTCCGCCGCGAGGAGGCGGCGGCTCGGCTGCGGGACCTCGCCGACGTGCTGGCCCGCAACAACGAGGTCGAGTTCGAGCGCGACGGCGGCCGGATCACCGTGCACGTGCCCGACGAGGTCAACCTCAAGATCGAGGTCGAGATCGGGGACGAGAGCGAGCTGGAGATCGAGCTCACCTGGTGACCGCGCGCGTCACGGCTCGATCGCCCGCTCCTCGCTTTCGTGACCCGGGTCGAGGTGTGCGGCGTCGGAGACTCGCAGCGGCTTGAAGTCTCCGGACGTGTGGGACGAGCTCACCGCCGTGGTGAGGCAGACGTGGTCGCTGCCGTCGTCGAGCAGCGAAAGACGCTCGAGGGACAGTCGGTTCGGGCACGCCTGGAGCAGGGGTACGCCGTGCTCGTCGGGCTCGACGTCCAGACCCTCGAACTTGTCGGTGTCCTCACCGGTAAGGGTCCCGAACCGCTCGGCGAGCCCGAGGTCGTCGGCGGTCAGGAAGTGGACCGCGAAGTGCTTGGCGCGCAGGCCCACGCGGTAGGTGTGGTTGGCCTTGGACAGCCACACGCAGTAGTGCTGCGGCGTGATGCTCGACTGCACGTGGAAGCCCACCAGGCATCCCGCGCGCTCGTCCTCTGCTGCGGTGGTGACCACGATCAGCGGCGGGTCGACCGCCGCCATCAGGGTGTCGAAGGAGTCGTCGCTCATCCGGCTCACCGCCTCTCGTAACGGAGGAAGAGGGTGTCGTCCTCGGCCATGGCGCCCTTGAGCTGGAACTGAGCGAGACCTGCGCCAGGTGGGGTCACCGAGACCGGGAGCAGGTCGCCCCCCATGAGCGGAGCGACCGAGAGGCACAGCTCGTCGAGACGGTCCGCGGCGACCAGCTCGCCGAGCCAGGTAGGCCCGCCCTCGCAGAGCACCACCCGGCTGCCGCGGTCGGCGAGGGCCTGCATCGCCGCGGCCGGCTCGACCCGGTCCTCACCCGCGACGATGACCTCGGCGTACTGCTCGGCCTCGGCCCGTCGCCCGGGATCCGCGGCCTCACAGGTGATCAGGTGGGTACGGGCATCGTCGGGGGCGTCGGCGAACACCTTGGCGGTCCAGTCGAACGAAAGCGACCGGCTGACCAGCGCGAGTGGAGGAGTCGCCGGCTGGCCCAGCCGCCGCCGCTGCACCTGGGCATCCTCGTCGAGCTTGATCGACCCGTAGCCCTCACGGCGCACGGTCTCGGCCCCCACCAGCACGATGTCCGCGATCTGACGCATCCGGCGGAACAGCGCCTGGTCGGGGATGGTCGACAGCGAGCCGACCCGACCGCCGACGGCCGCCGTACCGTCGAGCCCGGCGACCATGTGACCGGTCACCCAGCACTCGTGCCTGGGCATGGACCGGTCGACCTCGAGGTACGGACCGAGGGCATCAGGCACATCGGCGCCTCGCTCGAGCTGGTGCACGCATTCACCCTAGGGCGTGGCTCCCGCCAGCGTCCGGTTCACCCACCGCCGTACGGCACGGTGATGATCTCCAGGTTGTGGCCGTCCGGGTCGGCCCAGTAGAGGCCGCGACCGCCATCGCCGTGGTTGATCTCGTGCTCGTGGTGGTGGCCCGGGTCGGCCCAGTAGGTGAGTCCCCGCTCGACGATTCGCCCATGGATCTGGTCGAACTCGTCCTCGCCGACCAGGAACGCGTAGTGCTGGGGATGGACCCTGCCGTGATCGTCGGCGTAGTCCAGGGACACCCCGTTGGCGGCCTGGACGACCGCGAACGGGCCGTACGTCGTCGGTGCCGGGAGTCCGAGAATCTCCGCGAGAAACCTGGCCGACGCGTGCTTGTCGGTGCACTTGACGATGGTGTGGTTGAGCTCGGCGGGCATGGCACGCCTCCCTGATCGACTCCTGCCATCATGCTCTCGGTGTTCCGCTCGCCCGCCTGGAGGGCAGGGTCGCGCTCACCCTCTGCTGGATCGCTACCCGCACCTGCGGTGCGACCCCGCGGACCCGCCGGTCTTCCTCCCTTCGCCCCGGATGACAGGTACGACGAAGCTGCCGCTCCTCCTCCGCTGAGCCGTTGGGCGCGGGGATAGGCTCGCTGGAGACCTTGGCATCAGCCAGCACCACGAACCAGGGGACGGGGCATGACAGCACCCGGCGTGAACACTGAGCACCCCGATCACATCGACCGTGCGGTCCTGAAGATCGCCGGCGTGGTCGTGCTCGGCGCGATCATGTCGATCCTCGACATCACGGTCGTCAACGTCGCGCTGCCGACGTTCCAGCAGGAGTTCGGCACCCCGGACGACCCCATCCCCTACTCGCACGTCGCGTGGACCGTCACCGGGTACACGCTGGCCCTGGCCACCGTGATCCCGATGACCGGGTGGGCCGCCGACCGGTTCGGCACCAAACGG
>DASSJR010000290.1:0-8623 GCA_035691135.1 Nocardioides sp.
AGGTCGTTGATCATCGGGTCGTCCCTTCGGTGGTCAGGCTGCGCGCGATCGACTCGCCCACCCGCGCCGCGGCGGCGGTCATGATGTCGAGGTTGCCGGCGTACGGCGGGAAGAAGTCGCCGGCGCCCTCGACCTCGAGGAACACCGCCACCCGCGCCAGCCCGCCCGACACGTCGGAGGGATCGTCGAACTGCGCCTCACTGCGCGCGCGGTAGCCGGGCACGTAGGCCGCGACCTCCTCGACCCGCTTGGCGACGGCGGCGCGCACGGCGTCGCGAACCGCGTCTCGGTCCGCATCGGCCGGGATCGCGCAGAAGACGGTGTTGCGCATCAGGGGCGGCGGGTCGGCCGGGTTGAGGATGATGATCGCCTTGCCGCGCTCCGCGCCGCCGACGACTTCGATCCCGCGCGACGTCGTACGGGTGAACTCGTCGATGTTGTCGCGCGTCCCCGGACCGGCGGAGCGGGACGAGACCGACGCGACGATCTCGGCGTACGACACCGGGGCGACCCGGGAGACGGCGGCCACCATCGGGATCGTTGCCTGCCCGCCGCAGGTGATCATGTTGACGTTCGGCGCCGACGAGTGCTCCTGGCCGTTGACCGGCGGGATCACGGCCGGTCCTACGGCGGCCGGGGTGAGGTCGACCGCGCGGATGCCGGCCTCCTCGTAGCGCGGCGCGTAGTCCCGGTGGATCTGGGCGGAGGTCGCCTCGAAGATCAGGTCGGGCAGCTGGTCCTGCTTCAGCAGCCAGTCGACGCCCTCGTGGCTCGCCTCGAGGCCCAGCCCGTCGGCGAGGCGCAGGCCCTCGCTGGTGGGGTCGACGCCGATCATCCAGCGCGGCTCGATCACCTCCGAGCCCAGGAGCTTGTACATCAGGTCGGTGCCGATGTTGCCCGGGCCGACGATGGCGGCGGTCTTCTTGCTCACGTCTACTCCTTGAACTCTGCGACGAGCGGGTCGAACCCGCTGATCGACGCCTCGACCTTGTCGCCAGGCGCGAATGGCACGAAGGGTCCGAGGGCCCCCGACAGGACGAGGTGACCCGCCTGGAGGGGGTCGCCGAAGCGGTAGCACTGGACGGCGAGCCAGCGAAGCGCCTCGAGCGGGTCGCCGAGGCAGGCGGCGCCGTTGCCGGACGATCGAACCTCGCCGTTGATCGTGAGTGACATCTCCACGTCGACCGGGGTGAAGTCATCCAGGGACCGCCCCTCGTCGCCGACCACGAACAGCCCGCTGGACGCGTTGTCGGCCACCGTGTCAGTGAAGGTGATGTCCCAGTTCTCGATGCGGGAGTCCACGATCTCCAGCGCCGGCAATGCCGTCTCGACCGCCTGGCTGACGAACTCGAGCGTGATCTCGCCCTCGGTCGCCGGTGCGACGGTGTGACGCAGCAGGAACGCGACCTCGGCCTCCACCCGCGGCTGCACGAGCGTCCGCATCGAGATGGGTGACTGCGAGCCGACGTCCATGTCGTCGAGCAGGTAGCCGAAGTCCGGCTGGTCGACGCCGAGCTGCCGCTGCACCGCCTCGGACGTCGCACCGATCTTGCGCCCGACGACCCCGGCGCCCGCGGAGAGACGCTTCTCCACGAGCCCCTGCTGCACCGCGTACGCCGCAGCGAGGTCGTCGGTGCCGATCAGGTCGCGCACCGGGGCGCACGGGACACGGGTCGTCTGAGCCTGGAGCAAGCGCTCGACGGCGGCCGAGATCGCGTCCGGTGAGGTCACGACGGGCATTCTAGAACCTGTTACAGTTTTGCGCCATGACAGGGACTCCGCCGAGCCTGCCGGCCGAGGTCGACGTGGTGGTGGTCGGCGCCGGTGGCGCGGGCATGACCGCCGCGCTCGCGGCCGGGACGCGCGGCCTGGAGACCGTGCTCGTGGAGAAGAGCCCGTGGTTCGGCGGCTCTACCGCCCGCAGCGGCGGTGGCGTCTGGATCCCCGGCAACGAAGCCCTGAAGTCAGCAGGTCAGGTCGACCCGGACGACCTCGAGCAGAGCAAGCTCTACCTCGACTCGATCGTCGGCGGCGACGTGCCGAAGGTCCGCCGCGACACGTTCCTGGACCGCGGCCCTGAGGTCATGGACTTCATCCGCGAGCACACACCCCTCCGCTTCGCCTGGGTGCCCGAGTACTCCGACTACCACCCCGAGGCACCCGGAGGTCGGCTCCGCGGCCGTAGCGTCGAACCGGTGCCGATGGACGCCCGGTCGCTCGGCGAGGAGGAACTGGCGCGGCTGCACCCGGCCTACACCAAGGCGCCGGCCAACCTGATCGTCACCCAGGCCGACTTCCGCAAGATCAGCCTCGGGCTGCGCACCCTGCGCGGTCCACTCACCATGCTGCGGGTGATGGTGGCCCGGCTGTGGAGCAGCCTGCGCGGCCGGAAGATGTACGCCATGGGCAACGCCCTGGCCATCGGGCTGCGTCAGGGCCTCGTGAGTGCCGGTGTTCCCGTGCACTACGAGACCGAGCTGACCGACCTGCTGATCGAGGACGGTCGGGTCGTGGGCGTCCGCGTGCTCCACCACGGCAGCCCGACCGCGATCCGCGCCCGGCGCGGCGTGATCCTGGGCAGCGGCGGCTTCGAGAAGAACCTCGAGATGCGCGAGAAGTACCAGCCGCAGCCGACGTCGATCGACTGGACCACGGGGTCGGTCAACAACACCGGCGGCGGCATCCTGGCCGGGATCGCCGCCGGCGCCCAGACCGACCTCCTCGACGACGCCTGGTGGGGACCGACGATCCCGCTGCCGTCGGGGCCGTGGTTCTGCCTGGCCGAGCGCAACCTGCCCGGCTCGATCATCGTCAACTCCGCCGGACGGCGGTTCATGAACGAGGCGATGCCCTACGTCGAGGCCGTGCACGCGACGTACGCCGGTGAGGCGACCGGAGTGCAGCACGTGCCGGCGTGGATGGTGATCGATCAGCGCTACCGCAACCGCTACCTGTTCGCGGGACTCTCGCCGCGGCAGCCGTTCCCCGGCCACTGGTACAAGAACGGCACCGTGAAGAAGGCCGACACGCTCGCCGGCCTGGCCGAGAAGATCGGGGTGCCGGCCGATGCCCTCGCGGAGACGGTGGAGAGGTTCAACGGCTTCGCCGCCTCCGGCGTCGACGAGGACTTCCATCGCGGCGAGAGCGGCTACGACCGCTACTACTCCGATCCCAGGGTGTTGCCGAACCCGTCCCTGCACGCGCTCGACCGGGCGCCGTTCTACGCAGTGAAGATCGTCCCCGGCGACCTCGGTACCAAGGGCGGGCTGGTCACCGACGAGCGCGCGCGGGTCCTGCGTCCGGACGGGTCGGTGATCTCCGGGCTCTACGCCGCCGGAAACGCCTCGTCGGCCGTCATGGGCCACACGTACGCCGGCCCCGGCGCCACCATCGGCCCGGCCCTGACCTTCGGCTACCTGGCCGCCGAGGACATCGTCCTCGGCAACGCTGACCCGTCAGAAACTGACTGGAGGAGCGAAGCGGGGGAGGACAGTCTCTGACGGGTCAGCGCCCACAGACAATTCGCACCCGACAGCGAGAAGGACCACGAAATGCCGATCGACCCCTCCGTCGCCATCGGAGCCGAGCTGCCCGACCGGGCCTTCGCCTGGGACGCCAGCGATGTGCTGCTCTACCACCTGGCCCTGGGCGCGGGCTCCCGTCCCGGGGACCAGGTCTCCCCCGATGCCCTGCGCTGGACCTACGACGGACCCGGTCTCCAGGTGCTGCCGTCCTTCGGGGTCGTGGTGCCGACGTTTCACGAGACCGACCCGCCCCCGCTGGATCTGCCCGGCTGCGACATCAACCTGGCCCAGGTCGTGCACGGGTCGCAGTCCGTCCTCGTGCACGCCCCGCTCCCGACCTCCGGCTCGGCCACGCTGCGCACCCGCATCACCGACGTCTGGGACAAGGGGAAGGCGGCCGTGATCTGGCAGGAGGGCACCGCGACCGACCCCGAGGGCGAGAACCTGTGGACGGTCCGGTCATCGATCTTCGTCCGCGGCGAGGGGGGCTGGGGCGGTGAGCGGGGTGCGTCGGAGGAGGTGACGCTTCCCGACCGCGTACCTGACGCGGAGACGACGTACGACGTGACCCCCCATCAGGCGCTGCTCTACCGGCTCTGCGGTGACCGGAACCCGCTCCACGCCGATCCCGACTTCGCCAAGTCCGCCGGCTTCTCGGCCCCGATCCTGCATGGCCTGTGCACCTACGGCATCGTGCTACGACTCCTCACCGAGGAGCTGCTCGGTGGTGATGCGATCCGGGTGGGCGCCTACACCGCGCGCTTCGCCGGCGTGGTGTTCCCCGGCGAGACGATCCGGGTGCGGGCCTGGCTCGAGGACGGCCGGATCGTCGCGGCCGCCACGATCGAAGGTGAGGGCGAACGGGACGGTGCCCCCGTCCTCGCCGACTGCGTCCTGACGCCCGCCTGACCTCGGGCGGCTACAGCCGGTCGAGGAAGACGCGCCCGATGCGCCCGAGCGGGCTCGCGCAGGCGGCCGGCCACGTGGCGACGACCTGGGCGTTGCAGTCGCGGAATCCGGTCTCGTAGCCCTTGGCACTGCCGTTGATCTTGAGGTAGCAGTCGTCCTCGCAGGTGAGCCCGTTGATCCGGAAGACGCCCTCCGCGTTGGTCTCGTCGATGCCGTCGACCTCCTTGATCGCGTCCTGGCTGCGGGCGGTCACGGTCACGCCGGCCAGGGGCTTCTTGGTGACGCTGTTGACGACGACGCCGCGGATGAAGGCCGGGATGGCCCTGACGTTGCCCAGGTCGGTGCCGGGCACGAACTTGTTCGCGAACGCCGAGTCCCTCTGGAGCCAGCGGGGATTTCCGCCGACCCACCCGGCCTGGTATTCCCCGGCCACCGCGCGGACGAAGAACTTGGCGGCCGTGGAGGTGCCAGGGTCGAGCGAGAAGAGCCCGTCGGCATCGGTGACAGCGCTGGCCACGGCGGCGCCGGTGGGCCCGGTGGCCGACTCGACGAGCTCGACCGTCATGCCGGCCACGGCCGGGGCTGGGGTCCCGGCGTGCCCGTTGACAAGCCGACCGGTGATCGGGTCCGCGGCCTGCGCGGACGGCGAGACGGCGAGCAGCGCGAACGCTGCGAGGCACGCGGACAGGAAAGCGGCGAGGGCGCGACGCATGAGATACCACCAAGTCTCGAGGAAGTGAAGCCGCCCAAGACTAAGGTCCGCTCTCCCGTCGCCGCAGGAGAATCGCCCTCACCTTGACCTCCATAATTGGCCCATGTCCCACCTGGAGTCCTGGACCCGCGGCCAGCACACGCATGACGGCACGACCCATCCGACCTACCGCAAGGGCGACGGCCCGGGCGTGATCGTGATCCACGAGATTCCCGGCATCACGCCCGAGGTGATCGGGTTCGCGGAGGAGGTCGTCGCGGCGGGTTTCACCGTGGTGATGCCACACCTGTTCGGCGAGCCGGAGGCGCCGATGAACCCGGTCACCGTGGCGAAGTCGATGACACAGGTCTGTGTCAGCCGGGAGTTCACCATGCTGGCGACCGGCGAGACAACCCCGGTCGCCGGGTGGCTGCGCAGCCTGGCCCGCGAGCTGCATGGCGAGCTGGGCGGGCCCGGTGTCGGCGCGATCGGCATGTGCTTCACCGGAGGATTCGCGCTGGCGATGATGGTCGATCCCGCCGTGGCGGCACCCGTGGTGGCCCAGCCGTCCGCCCCGTTCGCGGTCTCGCCCGGCCGCTCCCGGGACCTCAACCTCTCCCCCGCCGACCTGACGACCGTGAGGCAACGTGCTGCGGCCGGGTGCGAGGTCCTCGGCCTGCGCTACCGCAAGGACCCTGCGGTCGGGAAGCGCTTCGAGAGGCTCACCGAGGAGATCGGGGACAAGTTCATCCGGGTCGAGCTCGAGGGCCGCGGCCACTCGACGGTCACCGCCCATCGGCAGCAGGAGGCCGTGGACCGGGTGCTGGGGTTCTTCGCCGACAAGCTCCGCTAGTACTCCGCCCTCAGGGCCGGCGGCGAGTCGTGACTCGCAGGTTCTGGCGGCGTAGCCTTGGAGGCGAGGTGGTCATCGTGCCGATGTGGTTGATCGTTGCAATCGTGATTGCGCTTTTTCTCATCCTCATGCTCGGCCTCGCGTTCGCGTGGTCGAAGTGGATGACCCGTCCGGGAACTCGCGAGGACTGAAACGGTCGTCCTCGGGCTCCCAGCGCAGGATGTCTCCGGGTTGACAGCCGAGCGCTTCGCAGAGTGCCTCCAGGGTCGTGAAGCGCACCGCCTTGGCGCGACCGTTCTTGAGCACCGCCAGGTTGGCGGGCGTGATGCCGACCTGTTCGGCGAGGGCCCCCACGGACATCTTGCGCCGGGCCAGCATCACGTCGACGTCCACGACGATCGGCATCAGATCACTTCGTCCAGCTCGGCCTGGAGGTGGATCGCCTCAGCGTCTCGGGCGACCGCCTGGGCGAGCAACATCCGCAGCACGAGGACGATCAGCGCGCCCCCAGCGACCATCACGGCCAGTCCGCCGATGAGCAGCACGATGCCCGGGGCGACGGCCTCGCCCGGGGCGAGCAGGACGCCGAGGGCGAATGTGAGCAGGGACGCAACCACGACCGCACCGAAGATGACGTCGACGTACCTGAAGGCGGCAGGGGAGAACACCGTGCCCCGCCGCACCATCGTGAGCAGCCGCCATACGCAGACGACCGTCACCTGAACGGTCACGATGCCCAGCACCACGATGGCGATGAGCGGGGTGCCCAGATAGGCGTAGTCGGGGTCGAGCCCGTCCAGGTCGGCGGCGAGCAGCGGCACCATCACCCCCTGCACGAACAGCGAGCCGGCGAGCACCATCGCGAGCACGATGCGCAGGGCGAGAACGGTCAGATGTCCCATTGGACGTAGTCCTATCGAAGAACAGTTAGAATATATCGATAAACGATAGCCTATTCCCTCAGCAGGACGACAGCCGTCAGCGCGTGTCCCGGACCAGACCACCCAATTGGGCCATACAAAGCGGCACGACCCGCACGCAGAATGTCTGGACCGGAGGCATGAACTGAGGGGCGGCAACATGAGGGCACTCGCACGCGTGGGAGCCACGACGGTCGTACTGGTGGGCGCCTCACTCGTCTTGGGATCGCCCGCGCCCGGCCAAGCCAGCGGCGCACCAGCCGAGGCCCTGGCCGTCGCGCCCACCTGCCGCGGCGTGCCGGCCACGATCGTCGGCACCGACGGGAACGACAGGCTGGTCGGGACCTCCGGTGCTGATGTCATCGTCGGCGGGCCCGGTTCCGACGACATCTTCGGCGGTCGCGGTGACGATCTGATCTGTGGCGGGCCGACGCGACCGAGGACGTTCTTCGGAGACCCCATCTTCCAGTTCCTCACCGGCGGTCCCGGTGACGACACCGTCGTCGGAGGGCGCGGTCCAGACGAGGTCTTTGGTGATGACGGTGCCGACGTGCTCATTGGCAAATCGGGAAGGGATTCCATGGGCGGCGGCGACGGCCTGGACTCCATGCGTGGAGGTCCGGGTGGGGACAACCTGGATGGCAACGGAGCAGACGATCAGCTCTTCGGAGGTCAAGACGGTGACTTCATCAACGATGAAAGCGGCGCGAACACCCTGATGGGAGGAGAGGGACGCGACTTCATCCTCAGCGGGCCCGGAAACGAGACCATCAACGGAGGCAGCGGAAGGGACCACGCGGACTATGTCGAGATCCTGTCCCCCTCCGGATCTGCCGGTCACTGCCGCCGGATCACCGCCGACCTCAGCCAGGGAACCGCATCCGGGATCGGATTCGGCGTCGATGTGCTCCAGGACATCGAGAACATCTCGACCGGAGGCGGCAATGACGTCCTGATCGGCGATGACGGCCCCAACAACTTCTACGCCGGGGTCCCCTGTTTCGGAAAGCCGTCACCCACGGAGTCGGTCACCGGAAACGGCGGTGTCGATCGAGTCCTCTTCAGTGATCCCTTTGCCGGCGAGAGCGCATCGGGCCGCGTCCGCGTCGACCTGGCGAACCACACCGCGCGGTTGGGCAATGACGGTGGCTCTCCGGTGTCGTACAGCCTGGATTCCATCGAGAACGTCACCGGGACCGAGTTCCGCGACGTCCTCCTGGGCGACGCTGGACCCAACCTCCTGGACGCCGGAGCCTTCAGTTCGGGGGATGTCATCAAGGGCCGTGGAGGAAGCGACGAGCTGACCGGAAAGTTCGCAGGCGACCGACTTCTCGGCGGCTCCGGGGACGACATCCTGCTCGGAAACGGCGGGGTTGACCACCTGGACGGCGGGCCCGGCAGCAACCGTAACGACGGTGGCACCGGCATCGACACGTGCGTGCGCCCCAGCCGAGGTGCCCTGGCCATCAACTGCGAGCAGTAACGAGGGGCACGACACCGTCCCCTCGCCTCCACCCGGCGCGGCTGCGATCAGGCCGACAGCACGAGCCCACTCGTCGGCACGCCGGTGCCGGCGGTGACCAGGACGTGGGCGACGTCGTCGACCTGGTTCACCGACGTACGACGGACCTGGCGGACCGCCTCGGCGATGCCGTTCATGCCGTGGATGTAGGCCTCGCCGAGCTGGCCGCCGTGGGTGTTGATCGGCAGCCGGCCGCCGATCTCG
>DASSJR010000291.1:0-12638 GCA_035691135.1 Nocardioides sp.
CTGTCCGGTGGCGACATGGGAGCGGCCTACCTCCTCCCCCGGCTGGTCGGCGCCGGCCGGGCCACCGAGCTGCTGATGCTCGGCGAGACCATCGACGCCGCCACCGCCGACCGGTACGGCCTGGTCTCGCAGCTGGTCGACGACACCGAGCTCGACGACGCCGTGACCGCGCTCGCCCGACGGCTCGCCGACGGACCGACCCTGGCCTTCGCCCAGACCAAGTCGCTGATCACCCGCGAGCTGGACATGCCGCTCGGATCGGCCATGGAGCTGGACGCGATGACCCAGGCACTGCTGATGACCACCTCGGACCATGCCGAGTTCCACGCGGCGTTCAACGAGAAGCGACCACCGGAATGGACAGGCAGATGAATTCCAAGCCCGGCAGGGTCGCGCTGGTCACCGGCGCCTCGCAGGGCATCGGCGCCGCCTGCGCCGCCGCGCTGTCGGCCGCGGGCTACCAGGTGGCGCTGGTCGCGCGTAATGCCAACGCGCTGGAGGCGGTGGCGTCGAGCCTGCCCGGCGAAGCGCTGGTGCTACCGACCGACGTGCTCGACCCCACCGCGCTGGACGCGGCCTTCGACACCGTCGAGTCGACATGGGGCCCGGTCGAGGTGCTCGTCGTCAACGCCGGCGCCGCCATGTCGGCGCCGGTGGTGAAGACGTCCGACGAGGACTGGCAGCGGATGCTCGACCTCAACCTGACCGCGCCATTCCGCTGCCTGCGCCGGGCCCTACCGGCAATGACCTCTGGCGGGTGGGGACGGGTCGTGGTGGTCGCTTCGGTCGCCGGCAAGCAAGGTGGGCCGCGGATTGCGGCCTACACCGCCAGCAAGCACGGCGTCCTCGGCCTGGTCCGTACCGCCGCCGCCGAGGTGGCGCGCACCGGGGTGACCGTCAACGCTGTCTGCCCCGGCTATGTCGACACCCCGATGACCGACCAGTCCGTCGCCGACATCGCCGACGGGACCGGCCGGAGCCCGGAGGAGGCGCGGGAGATCCTGGCGGGCAAGCAGCCGATCGGCCGCCTGGTCACGTCGGCGGAGGTGGCCTCGGCGGTCATGCTCTGCGTGGAGAACGGCGCCGTCAACGGGCAGGGCATCAACGTCGACGGCGGCGCCGTTCAGTCATGAAACTCACCCCACGAGATCGCTCGCGTAGATGTGGGTTGAGGAGGGCGCGCAGCGCCCGTCTCGAAACCTCCCGATTGCGCGGGGACCCCGAATGAAGCGACTCAACCCCCCGTCCCTGGCCGCACCGTCGGGCTTCTCTCACGCCGTAGTAGCCGCCGGTACGACAGTGTTCCTCGCCGGCCAGACCGGGATGAAGGCTGACGGGACCATCGTGTCCGGTGGCGTGGTCGCGCAGTTCGAGCAGGCGCTGGCAAACCTGCTGGACGCGCTCGGCGCTGCCGGCGGCTCCCCGACCGATCTGGCCTCGCTGACCATCTACATCGTCGACATGGACGACTACCGCGCCCACGGGCGCGAGATCGGCGAGGTCTGGGGGCGCCTGGTCGGCACCGACTATCCCGCCATGGCCGGCATCGGTGTCTCCCGGCTCTGGGACGAGGACGCAGTCGTCGAAGTTCAGGGATTCGCCGTCCTGCCGTGACCCGGACGCGGATCGTCCGCAATCGTGGGTAGCGTGCCCAGCATGGCCATCGCACAGTTCCCCAGCTTCGTCATCGACTGCCCCGACCCTGGCGCGCTCGCCACGTTCTACGGCGCCCTGCTCGACTGGAAGGTCGAGGCCTCCCCCGACTGGGCGGAGGTCCGCGCGGAGAACGGTCAGTGCATCTGCTTCCAGCCGGTGGCGGACTACACCCCACCCCGCTGGCCGGGCCAGGAGGTGCCCCAGCAGATGCACATCGACGTGATGGTCGACGACCTCGACGTCGGCGAGAAGGCCGTGCTCGACCTGGGTGCGACCAAGCACGAGCACCAGCCCGGTACGACGTTCCGGGTGTTCCTCGACCCCGCCGGGCACCCGTTCTGCCTCTGCGTCGACTGAGCCAGGGTCTCCTGTGCCGCACGACCCGAACATCCCCGACGCGTTCGACGTCTACACCGTGGTGGTGCTCCGACGGCCGGTCGGGGCGCCGGAGATGTCGGAGGACGAGCTCGACGCCCTCCAGGTCCGCCATCTCGCCTATCGCGCGGAGCTGCGGCGGAATGGGGTGTTGGTTGCGAACGGGCCGTTCGACGAGCAGAGCGACCCGTCGTACCGCGGGATGTCGATCTTCGCCTGCGACCCTGCCGAGGCCGCGCGACTCTCGGACGGGGACCCCTCCGTCGTGGCCGGCCGGCTCGCCTACGAGGTGATGGAGTGGTGGGTGGGTGCCGGCACGATCGCCTTCCCGCTCGTCGACGGCCCGGTCGGTACGCGCCGGTCGATGGACGACGACTGAACGCCAGCTCTCTGCGTGGGGCTTACTTGCCGGGATGCGCCATCGTGTCGACGGCGACCGTCACGGCGAGCACGAGGGCGCGGTTCTCCTCGGGGGCGATCTCGACGCCGTAGGTGTCCCGGACCCGGAACCACTTCTTCGAGACCTCGGCGATCTTGCGGCCGTCGTCCTCGATCTCGTACTCGTGGTCCACGACGTTGCCTTGCACCTTCCACTCGCGATCACCCGGAAGATCCACCTTCCACCGCTCCCGGAGCGGGGAGAGGAGCGCCTTGTGCACCAGGGCGAGGCGGCTGCCGTCGGGGTCCTCGATCGCCATGGAGTCGCGGATGTGAAGCACCCGGGTCTGGATCCGGCAGATCTTGTGGCCCTCGGGGTCTTCGAGGTCGAGCGTGTTGCGCAGGCGCATCGCCTTCCCGTCGACGCGGAAGACACGCTCACCGGCTTCGTTCTCGATCCAGTAGTCGTCACCGATGGAGACCAGCTTCTGGCGCATCTGGTACTGGTGGGCGGTTCCGCCGCGTCCGAAGGTGTGGCGCTCGTCGCGGCGCTTCTCACGCCGGTCTCGCAGGCCCATCTGTGCCCCCTTTCGAGGGCACGAGCATCGCCCGTCGGCCAGGTCGTCACCTCATCCGTTCTGGGTGAGCATCACAGGACGCGGTCGAGGAAGGCATTGTCGAACTTCCGGGTGGGGTCACTCCGATCCCGAAGTTGTCTGAAGCGGTCGAGCATCGGATAGGCAGCCGACAGTTCGGGCCCGGTGGCGGTGAAACACTTTCCCCAGTGGGGCCGAGCTCCCAAGGGGAGCAGCAGCCGCTCGAGCTCGGGCAGCAGCGCGTACACCGCCTCCCCTTCGGGCTGCCAGGTGAAGTGCAGCGCGATGACGTCGGTGGCAAAGGCTCCGCTGAGCCACAGGTTGTCGGCCGCCACCGTCCGGATCTCGCTCACCTGCAGGATCGGGGTGAACTGATCACCGCGCGCTCGAAGTCCTTCGATCGCCTCGTGGGCATGGGCGACGGGGACGAGGTACTCCGTCTGCAGCTCTGCGCCGCTACTGGGTGTGAACGACGGCCGAAAGTGCGGGAGCCGCTCGTGCCACGGCCCCACGACTCCGAGCTGCTCCGTCACTGCCCTGCGCGACAGTCCGGGGATCATGTGCACGGTGGACCCTGCTGGCCGGGCTGGGTGAAGATCCGGTGGCTGCACGCCGGCCAGCCCCTTGACCCACAGCTGCGAGACGGTCGGGCCGGTCCACGTGGTGAAGAGGCTGACGCTGTAGCCGCTGCTCACCAGCGTGTCGAAGTCCGCGAGCATGGCGTCCCAGGGCATGTCGAGCCAGACCACCTGCCACATGTCGAAGGTGGGAAGGAGATCCAGCGTCACGCGGGTCACCACGCCAAGTGCGCCGAGGTTCACGACGGATCCGTCGAACTCGGGGTCATCGCGAGCGATACGACGTAGCTCGCCATCGGCCCGGACCACCTCGAGCGCGCTCACCATGGCGGCCAGTGACTTCACCTGCTTCCCTGAGCCGTGCGTGCCGGTGGCGATGGCGCCGGCCACCGAGATGTGGGGCAAGGACGCAAGGGTCGGGAGGGCCCAGCCCTGGCGGTACAGCTGCCGGGTCAGGGTGTGGAAGGTGGTTCCTCCACTCACCGAGGCGGTACGCCGAGGCTCGTCGATCCGGAGTGCGAGCGGTAGTCCTTGGAGGGAAACCAGGACGCCGTCCGTGTCGGCGATGTCGGTGAACGAATGCCGCGTGCCGAGTGCCCTGACCCGTTCGTGCGTTGCCACCAGTGACTGGACTTCGTCCACAGACTGCGGGCGTACCACTGGGGCCTTGTAGGAGTAGTTGCCTGCCCAGTTTCGCTCGTCCACCCCGTTGCTCCCTTCCCACGCAGACGGCGCCCGATTAAGAGCGGGTCAAGGTTTCGTACTAGAACCAATGCCTCATGGCGTCTCGTACCGGCCGGCCAGCACGATTGTCCTCACAGCTACCGAAAAGACGTGGGACTCACTCGCAGGTTGGGTTCCCGGTCAGATCCGTAGCTCGACCGCACGACACCCGGGGCGCCCCACCCCGTCCCCCCGTCCCGGGTGTCGCGGTGGTTTCCCTCGGTTCTTGGCGTCTGCCGATCAGTGCGAGCGAACGGCAGGTTGGTTCTGCGGAAGCATCAGGCAGGTGCTCGATAGATCCTTTTGGTGCTGGCGGACGTAGAGTGGGTGGGCCGAGGGTTCCTCGCACATCGCTGGCCAAAGCCGTGTCATTCCCGGTGCACGACGCGTGTGGACGGCTCGACCCGCGGGTCTCCCGTCCCACCTGAACATCGGGACGGGAAATGGATACGGATAGTGGTGCCTACTCGGGCCAGGAGAGGCTTGCTGAGGCGTTCGCCGAGCTCGTCGAGACCACGGTGGGCGAGTTCGACGTCCACGAGTTGTTGCAGGTGCTGGCCGACCGGTGCGTTGACGTGCTGGACGTGTCCGCGTCGGGTCTGCTGCTGGCCAATGGGGGCGGTCTGCGGATGGTCGTCGCCTCGAACGAACGCGCGGAGCTCCTGGAGCTGTTCCAGATCCAGCACGACGAGGGTCCGTGTCTGGACTCGTACCGCAGCGGCGAAGCAATCGTCGCGGAGGCGGTCGATGGGGGCTTCGACCGCTGGCCGCGATTCGCGCGGGCCTGTGTGGACCCGGGCTTCAGCAGCATCATCGCGGTCCCGTTGCGGGTGACCGGGAAGGTGATGGGGACGCTGAACCTGTTCGGGACGACCGAGCGGCCTGCCCTGAACCAGACCACGGCCAGGGTTGCGCAGGCAATGGCCCACGTGGCGGCGATCGCGATCGAGCAGGACCGGATCTCACGCGAGCGCGCCACGCTGATCGTGCAGCTGGAGACCGCCCTGGAGAGCCGGGTGACGATCGAGCAGGCCAAGGGCATGCTGGCCAACCATCTCGACATCGATCTCAACGAGGCCTTCGGAAGACTGCGACACCGCGCCCGCAGCTCGCGTCGCCTGCTGTCGGAGGTGGCGGAGGAAGCCGTCCTCAACCGTGGCCGCGACTACACCTCGGCCGGCGACTGAGCCGGTATAGATCACACGGCGTCATACGCGGAGCAAGCGGTCGCACCGTCCGTATGACGTCCTCGGGCGGACGCGGACCTTCATCGCGACGTTCACGCAGATGGGTCACACTCCGGTAGTGGCTGATGAGCATTCAGACCGCCTCCTGTCCTCCGACGGGAGGTCGGGTTGGTACGCCTTCCATCCCGATGGGAGCCGGATCGAGGACGACGATGAGCCTTGGCGGGCTCCACCGGATGGATCGACGATCCGGCTGATGGGTGAGCACACCGTGGATGTGCCGCTGTGGAGCGACGACGGCCTGATGTTCAACGACTCCGACGAGCTGGTTCGGGAGTTCGGTGTGAGCACCGACCTGGCCGCGGATATCGCGGCATGGGCCGACGCCTGGCACTCGCGTTCCGGCACCCCTGATCACGACGCCGCAGCTGCGACTCTTGTGCGCCGCCTCAACCAGGAACTGGCGCACCGTTACCGCTTCGTCTACCTGCCCTGATCGGCGGTCACTCGTGCAGCTCGATCACGGTTCCCAGCTCGCCGAGGTCAACGCCGTACGGCGCACAAGATGCAGACCACGCATGCTTCAGTAATGGCGCCCGCCGTGCGGGGTTCACACGTACGGGCGCAGGGCCTCGACCGACTCGCTCGGCACCTTCACCGCAATGCCCTCTCCGATGGCCCGCAGCCGCCACTGCTCACCGTCACGGAAGAGCGTGGCCATCACCACACCGGTCTCCGGTACCCCGCCGGTCAGCCGGAACCGGGCGAGCTCGACCTCGTCGTCGACAACCAGCCGGCAATAGGCATTGGCGATCCACTCCAGGGTGTGGCCCTGGTAGCTGCTCACGAACAGCACGATCGTGTCGACCTTCCCGTAGACCTTGGTCAGGTCCACGATGACCACCTCGTCGTCGCCTTCGCCGACGCCGGTGGTGTTGTCGCCCAGGTGCTCCACCGAACCGTCCCGGGTCTTCAGGTGGTTGTAGAACGCGAGGTCGAAGAGCTGGCCGCTCGAGAACTGCACCGCAGACGCGTCCAGGTCGATTTCGGGGGCACCGGTGCCGATGAAGCCCGCCGTCGGCTCCTTGTCCCAGCCGACCCCCAGCTGCAGCCGGGTCAGCGGCTGCCCGGAGTCGGTGGTCAGCGTCAGCTCCTGGCCCTTGGTCAGCTCGATCACGCCCGGCCCTCTCGTCGGTGGTCCCTCGAACCTACCCGTGCACGATCGTGTGTGCGTGGGTGTGTGCGTCCTCCCGCAGGCGTGAGTCCAGCGATGCGAACAGCTCGGCGGCCTCGATGCCCGGCCAGTCCGCGGGCAGGTGCTCGAGCGGGAGGCCCGGGTCGAGGTAGGGCAGCCGTCGCCACGCGGTCAGCATCGGCACGTACGCCGCGAACGCGTCGTCCGGCGACAACGCCGACCGACGCCCCGCGACCGGCCCGTAGTCGTGAATGAAGTCGGTGTAGAGGACCGTCAGCGCCGCGAGGTCCCACCACTCTCCGATCCGCTCGGCCACGTCGCCGGCCCCGAGATAGTCACCTCGGAACAGCTCGGTGTAGGCCGTGAGTCCCTCCCGGTCCAGTGCCCGCTCCGCCTCGTCGTACAAGGTGGCCGGTGCGACCCACACACCCGGCGCGGCGGTTCCGAAGCCGAGCCGCGACAGCAGCGCCCGCAGGGCGTGCCGGCGTTCGCGCTCCGACTCCGGCACCGAGAAGACCAGCACCAGCCAGCCGTCGGCGGAGGTCGCCCGCGGCCGGGACCAGATCCGGTGGTCCCCCTCACGAAGCACCTCCAGCGAGTCGTCGGACAATGCGTAGCCCGCCTGCCCGTCCCGGCGCGCGGCCTCGAGCACGCCCCTCCGCTTCAGCCGCGACACCGACGAGCGGACCGCCGCGGAGTCGGTGCCGAGGTCGGCCATCAGCGCGATCAGCGACGCGACCGAGAGCCAGTTGCCCTCCTCGCGGGCGTAGAGGCCGTAGAGCGACAGGATCAGCTGCCGCGGAGCCACGTCCACGGCGTCAGGCGTCCTGACGCAGCCGGAAGCGTTGCAGCTTGCCGGTGGCGGTGCGGGGCAGTTCGCCCACGAACTCCAGGGCCCGGGGGTACTTGTAGGGCGCGATCTCGGCCTTCACGAATTCCTGGAGCTCGCGGACCTTGTCGCTCGAGGCAGGGACCCCGTCGGTGAGCACGACGTACGCCTTCACCACGGTGCCGCGGGCCTCGTCGGGCACGCCGACCACCGCACACTCCGCGACCTCCGGATGTTTCAGCAGCGCCTCCTCCACCTCAGGAGCGGCGATGTTGTAGCCCGCGGAGATGATCATGTCGTCGCTGCGGGCGTGGTACCAGAAGTAGCCGTCCTCGTCGCGGCTGAACGTGTCACCGGTGATGTTCCACCTGTTCTTCACATAGGTCTCTTGCCGCGGGTCGGAGAGGTAGCGGCATCCGGTCGGACCCTTCACCGCGAGTCGCCCCGGCTCACCTGGAGCCGCCTCGGCGCCGTTCTCGTCGAGCACGGTGGCGGTGTAGCCCGGAACCGCCCGGCCCGTCGACCCGGGCCGGATGTCGTCACCCGCCGCGGAGATGAAGATGTGCAGCATCTCGGTGGCGCCGATCCCGTCGATGATCCGCACCCCGGTTGCCTCCCGGAACGCCTCCCAGGTCGCGGCCGGCAGATGCTCGCCCGCGGAGACGGCGGCCTTCAGTGACGGCAACGTGGCCCCCGCAGCGAGCATCGCCTTGTAGGCCGTCGGTGCGGTGAAGCAGGTCGTCACGCCGAAATCGTCGATGATCCCGGCCAGCTCGGGCGGCGTAGCCTTCTCGACCAGCACCGTCGACGCGCCCGCGTGGAGCGGGAAGAGCAGCACCCCGCCGAGCCCGAACGTGAAGCCGTAGGGCGGGGTCCCGGTGAACACGTCGTCGGAGGAGGGGCGCAGCACCTGGCGGGAGAAGGTGTCGCAGATCGCCAGCACGTCACGGTGGAAGTGCATGGTCGCCTTCGGCCTCCCGGTGGTGCCGGAGGTGAACGCGAGCAGGGCCACGTCGTCCGAGGAGGTGGCCACGTCGTCGTACGCCGTCGGCTTCTCCGCCGTCAGCGCGGACAACCCGGTGGCGCCTCCGAACGGCACCACCCGCACCCCGAGCTCTCCTGACAGACCCTCGGTGCCCTCGAGGAACCGCTCGTCGACCAGCGCCAGGTCGAGCCGGGCGATCTCGTGGATCGTGGCCAGCTCACCGGGCCGCAGCAGCGGCATTGTGGTGACGGCAACGGCTCCGGCCTTCAGCACCCCGAACCAGCACGCGGTGAGCCACTGGTTGTTGGGACCCCGTAGCAGCACCCGGTTGCCGGGCACGACGCCGAGGTCCTCGACCAGGACGTGCGCGATCCGGTTGGAGGTGGCCAGCAGGTCGTCGTAGGACCAGGTCGCGGCGCCGGGCGAGTGCAGGCAGGGCCGGTCGCCGCCATGCTCGGCAATCACGTCGTCGAGCAGCGCGGTCGCGCAGTTCAGGCGCGCGGGGTAGGCCAGTTCCGGCAGCTCGAACCTCAGCTCCGGCCACTGCTCGGCCGGCGGCAGGTGGTCGCGGCAGAACGTGTCGACGTGAGCGGACGGCAAGAGGTCCATCCCGGCAACGTATTGATCGTCTCCAACGACCGTCAAGAGTGCGACATACGGCGGTGGCCGCGCGGGTCGGAAGTCACTTCACAAACGGTTCGCGAAGGAGGAATCTGGACGTGGGGCCCCAGCTCCGGGCCCCCTGCCGAGGAGGTGGCCCGTGACCGCAACCATCACGACCTTCGAAACCCGGGTCGCACCCTGCGGCAAGCAACGCGGGGGCGAGCAGTACGTCGCGGAGGACATGCACGGCCTGGTGACCGAGCAGCTGCGCTTCGACTGCGGATGCCAGAGCTACCGCGAGGAGTTCCACGACGGCAGCGTCCACCACATGGTCGTGAACCACCACGGCAGAGTGTTGGTGGACGAGGAGTTCCGGGGTGAGTGATCCCCCGACTGCCGGCACGCACGACGTACTCCTGGTGGGCGGAGGGGCCGCCGGCCTGCGCGCGGCCATCGCCGTCGCCGAGCGCCGCCCCGACCTCGACGTGGCGGTGGTGTCGAAGGTCTACCCGATGCGCAGCCACACCGTCTCCGCCGAGGGCGGCGCGGCCGGCGTGATCGCCGAGGGCGACACCGTCGAGGAGCACATCTACGACACCGTCTCCGGCAGCGACTGGCTCGGCGACCAGGACGCGATCGAGGCGTTCGTCCACGAGGCGCCGCGCGAGCTGCTCCGACTCGAGCACTGGGGGTGCCCGTGGAGCCGGCAGCAGGACGGGCATGTCGCCGTCCGCGCGTTCGGCGGCATGAAGAAGATGCGCACGTGGTTCGCCGCCGACAAGACCGGCTTCCACATGCTGCACGCGCTCTTCCAGACCTCCCTCAAGTTCGGCGGGGTCCGGCGCTACGACGAATGGTTCGTGACGAAGCTGCTGGTCGACGACGGCCGGGTGCACGGCGTGGTGGCGGTCGAGCTGCGCACCGGGCGGATCGAGGCGATCGCCGCGAAGGCGATCATCCTCGCCACCGGCGGCTGCGGCAAGGTCTTCCCGTTCACCACGAACGCCAACATCAACACCGGCGACGGCATGGCGCTGGCCTACCGCGCGGGCGCGCCGCTCAAGGACATGGAGTTCGTGCAGTACCACCCGACCGGGCTGCCGTTCACCGGCATCCTGATCACCGAGGCCACGCGCGCCGAGGGCGCCTGGCTGCTCAACAAGGACGGCTACCGCTACCTGCAGGACTACGACCTCGGCAAGCCGACGCCCACCCCCGAGCTGCGGAGCATGGAGCTCGGCCCGCGCGACCGGCTCTCCCAGGCCTTCATCCACGAGCAGGAGAAGGGCCGCACCGTCGAGTCGCCCTACGGGGATGTCGTGCACCTCGACCTGCGCCACCTCGGCGCGAAGCTGATCGACACCAAGCTGCCGTTCGTGCGCGAGCTGTGCCTGAAGTACGAGCGGATCGACCCGGTCACCGACCTGATCCCGGTCCGCCCCGTCGTCCACTACATGATGGGCGGCGTCTCCACCGACGGCGACGGCGCCACCCCGCTCACCGGCCTGTTCGCCGCGGGCGAGACGGCGTGTGTGAGCATCAACGGCGCCAACCGACTGGGCTCCAACTCGCTGCCCGAGTGCCTCGTCTTCGGCGCCCGGGCCGGCGCCGCCGCGGCCGAGTACGCCGGTTCCGCGGCGCCGCCGCCCCCGACGATCGCAGCCCAGGTCTCCGACGAGGTACGCCGGATCGGAGGCGTGATGGGCCAGGTGCCGCGCGACGACTCGGTCGCCTCGATCCGCACCGAGATGCAGGAGACGATGGAGGAGGCCGCCGGGATCTACCGCAGCGGCGAGGCGCTGGCCAAGGGATCCGACCGACTGCGGGAGCTCCAGGGCCGGCTGCCGACGGTGGGCGTCCGCGACACCAGTCGGAGCTGGAACACCGAGCTGGTAGGCGCCCTCGAGGCAGCCAACATGCTCGACATCGCCGAATGCATGCTGGCCTCCGCGTTCCAGCGGGAAGAGTCGCGCGGGGCCCACCAGCGCACGGACTTCCCCGCGCGCGACGACGAGCGATTCCTGGTCCACCAGCTCAACCTGCGCGACGGCGACGGCACACCCCGCGTGGAACGGCTGCCGGTGACGATCACCCGGTGGTCGCCGGGCGAGCGGGTCTACGGGAGGTGACGCATGGACGACCAGATCAGCCTGCGGGTCACCCGCTATCGCCCGGACAAGGACCGGGAGCCGACCTGGCAGGACTACGACGTACCGCTGCGGGAGGAGTGGACCGTCCTCGACGCGCTCAACCACGTGAAGAGCGACATCGACACCACGCTCGCGTTCCGCTGGTCGTGCCGGATGGGGATCTGCGGCAGCTGCGGCATGAACGTCGAGGGCGAGCCCCAGCTCACGTGCGCGACGTTCCTGTCCGACTACGCCCCCGGCCCGGTGCGCGTGGAGCCGCTCGGCAACTTCCCGGTCGCGCGTGACCTGGTCGTCGACATCGACGACTTCATGCAGAAGCTGCCCCGGGTGAAGCCGTGGATCATCCGCGACGAGGAGCAGCCGGTGGACGACGGGGAGTATCTCCAGACTCCGGAGGAGCTCGACGCCTACAAGCAGTTCAGCATGTGCATCAACTGCATGCTCTGCTACGCCGCGTGCCCGGTCTACGGGCTCGACCCCGACTTCGTCGGACCGGCCGCCATCGCCCTGGCCGAGCGCTACGACCTCGACTCTCGCGACCAGGGCGCCCGTGAGCGGCTCGACGTTCTGATCGAGCACGAGGGCGTCTACGGCTGCACGTTCGTCGGTGAGTGCACCCGGGTCTGTCCCAAGCACGTCGACCCGGCCGGCGCCATCCAGCGCTACAAGCTGAAGGCCGCGCAGCAGTCGGTCAAGGCGTTCCTGCTCCCGAGGGCGCTGCGATGAGCGACCTCTCCTACCGGCGCCCCGTCTCGGTGTGGTGGTGGACCCGCAAGCGCACCTACTTCCTGTTCGTGATGCGCGAGCTGAGCAGCCTGTTCATCGCCTGGCTGGTGCTCTACCTGTTGCTCCTGGTCCGCGCGGTGGATCGCGGCCCCGGGGCGTACGCCGACTTCCTCGACCGGGCGGCCTCTCCGTGGCTCGTGGTGCTCAACGTGGTCGCCTTCCTCTTCGTGCTGCTGCACACGGTCACGTGGTTCTCGCTGACGCCTCAGGCGATGGTCATCAGCGTGCGCGGGCGGCGGCTCCCGGCAGCCGCGATCATCGCCGGGCAGTACGCCGGCCTGGTCGTGGTGTCGGCCCTCGTGTACTGGCTGGTGACGAGATGAGCACCCCCCGGATGAAGTTCTCGGTCTATCCGTTCATCTGGCTCGCCTTCAGCGGTGGTGGGGTGCTGGCCGCGATCCTGCTGCCGGTGCTGACCTTCCTGTTCGCGCTGGCGTTCCCGCTGGGCTGGATCGAGCCGCCCGACCACGACCAGATCGCCGCCCTGGTCGGTCACCCGCTGACCTTCCTGCTCCTGCTGGCTGTGTTCCCCGTGATCCTGATCCATGCGGCCCACCGCTTCCGCTACACGCTCTACGACGGGCTCCAGGTCAAGCA
>DASSJR010000292.1:0-8128 GCA_035691135.1 Nocardioides sp.
CCGGTCAACCAGTACAACGTCGACTACTCGATCCTCGGCACCACCCGGGTCGAGCCGCTGCTGCGCGACATCCGCAACCACATGTACGCCGCCGGTCTCGACGTCGAGGGCGTCAAGGGCGAGTGCAACTTCGGCCAGCACGAGATCGGCTTCCTCTACGCCGAGGCGATGGTCACCGCCGACAACCACGCGGTCTACAAGAACTCCGCGAAGGAGATCGCGGCCCAGCACGGGAAGTCGATCACCTTCCTCGCGAAGTACAACGAGCGCGAGGGCAACTCCTGCCACATCCACCTGTCCCTGCGCGGACAGGACGGGTCGCTGGTGTTCTGGGACGACGACGCCGGCGGTCGGACCGCGCTCTACGACCACTTCGTCGCCGGTGTGCTCGCGACGGCCGCGGACTTCACGCTGCTCTACGCGCCCAACATCAACAGCTACAAGCGGTTCGCGGACGCGTCGTTCGCGCCGACGGCCATCGCCTGGGGTATGGACAACCGCACCTGCGCGGTCCGGCTCGTCGGCCGCGGCGCCGCCGCCCGGATGGAGAACCGGATCCCCGGAGCGGACGTGAACCCTTATCTCGCGCTGGCCGCGATGATCGCCGGTGGCCTGCACGGCATCGAGCAGGAGCTGCCGCTGGAGGACGAGCTCGTCGGCAACGCCTATACCTCCGACAAGGCCCACGTGCCGGGAACGCTGGCCGACGCGCGGGAGGCCTTCGCCACGTCCGAGGTCGCCAAGGCGGCCCTGGGTGACGAGGTCGTCCAGCACTACGTGAACATGGCCGACGTCGAGCTCGCGGCCTACCGGGCAGCCGTGACCGACTGGGAGCTCCACCGAGGGTTCGAGAGGCTGTAGACCGCATGACCGAGACGTTCACCGTCATCAACCCGGCCACCGCGCAGCCGGTCGTCGACGTCCCCGAGGCGGGCCTGCCCGAGACCGACGCGGCCATCGCGGCCGCGCATGAGGCGTTCGCCTCTTGGCGGGCCGTGGCCCCCGGCGAGCGGGCCGCGCTGCTGCGCCGCTTCGCCTCCGTCGTCGACGCCCATGTCGACGAGCTCGCCGAGCTGGAGGTCCGCAACGCGGGTCACACGCGGGGCAACGCGCGCTGGGAGGCCGGCAACGTCCGCGACTGCCTCAACTACTACTCGGCGGCACCGGAGCGGCTGTTCGGCCGCCAGATCCCGGTGGCCGGGGGGACCGACCTCACCTTCCACGAGCCGCTCGGCGTCGTCGCCATCATCGTGCCCTGGAACTTCCCGATGCCGATCGCCGGCTGGGGCCTCGCACCCGCACTGGCGGCCGGCAACACGGTAGTGCTCAAGCCCGCGGAGCTGACGCCGCTCACGGCGATCCGGATCGGCGAGCTGGCCCTCGAGGCAGGCCTTCCCGAGCACGTGCTGACCGTGCTGCCCGGCAAGGGCTCGGTCGTGGGTGAGCGGTTCGTGACGCATCCGCTCGTGCGCAAGGTGTGCTTCACCGGCTCGACCGAGGTCGGCAAGCGGATCATGGCCGGCTGCGCCGAGCAGGTGAAGCGGGTGACCCTCGAGCTGGGCGGCAAGTCGGCCAACGTGGTGTTCGCCGACGCCGACCTCGCGGCGGCCGCGGCGAGCGCGCCGTACGCCGTCTTCGACAACGCCGGCCAGGACTGCTGCGCCCGGTCGCGGATCCTCGTGGAGCGGTCCGCCTACGAGGAGTTCCTCGGCCTGCTCCAACCCGCCGTGCAGGGCCTGCGGGTGCTCGACCCGAGCGACGAGGCCAGCGAGATGGGCCCGCTGATCTCGGCCCACCAGCAGACCACGGTGCAGGGGTACCTCGACCACGCCGAGGTCGCGTTCGCAGGCACCACCCCGGGCGGGGACGGCTTCTGGGTGCCCCCGAGCGTTGTCCTCACCGAGGACCCGGCCGCGCCGATCTGGCGCGAAGAGGTCTTCGGCCCGGTCGTGGCGGTGATGCCGTTCGACGACGAGGCCCACGCGGTCGAGCTGGCCAACGACACCGAGTACGGCTTGTCCGGCTCGATCTACACCAGCGACCTCGGCCGCGGCCTGCGGGTCGCCCGCGCCGTCGAGGCCGGCAACCTCAGCGTCAACAGCCACGCGTCGGTCCGCTACTGGACGCCGTTCGGTGGATACAAGCAGTCCGGCCTCGGGCGAGAGCTCGGCCCGGACGCGCCGCAGGCCTTCACCGAGGAGAAGAACGTCTTCATCGCTCACTGACCCACCCCGTCGAAGGAGAGAAATGACCGGTCGTCTGCAGGGCAAGGTCGCGGTCGTCACCGGAGGCTGCTCCGGCATCGGCCTGGCCACCGTGCGCCGCTTCGTCGAGGAGGGCGCGAAGGTGGTCATTGGCGACATCGACGACGAGCGCGGGCACGCGCTCGTCGGTCAGCTCGGCGGCACCGGCCTCGCGACCTACGTGGGCGTCGACGTGACCAGCAAGGACCAGGTCGACGCGCTGTTCGCGACGGCCAAGGAGACCTACGGGTCGGTCGACATCGCGTTCAACAACGCCGGGATCTCCCCGCCCGAGGACGCCTCGATCCTCGACACCGACATCGACGTCTGGCACCGGGTCCAGGAGGTCAACCTGACCAGCGTCTACCTGTGCTGCCAGGCCGCGCTCGCGTGCATGCTGGAGCAGCGGTCGGGCTCGATCATCAACACCGCGTCCTTCGTCGCGGTGATGGGCGCCGCCACCTCGCAGATCTCCTACTCGGCGTCCAAGGGGGGCGTGCTGTCGATGTCGCGCGAGCTCGGCGTCCAGTTCGCGCGCGAGGGGATCCGGGTCAACGCGCTGTGCCCCGGGCCCGTCAACACACCGCTGCTGCAGGAGCTCTTCGCCAAGGATCCCGAACGGGCCGCCCGGCGACTGGTGCACGTGCCGATGGGCCGTTTCGCAGAGCCGGAGGAGGTCGCCAACGCGGTGGTGTTCCTCGCCTCCGACGAGTCCAGCTTCATCACCGCCACCACGTTCCTCGTCGACGGCGGCATCTCCAGCGCCTACGTGACGCCGCTCTGACCGGGCGAGCAGCATGGGTCCACCGGTCATCGGGTTGACGACCTACCGCGAGCAGGCGGCGTGGGGGGTGTGGAACCTGCGCGCCGACGTGCTGCCGAGCCAGTACGCCGCCGCGGTCGAGGAAACCGGCGGGGTGCCGGTCCTGCTCCCACCGCTCCAGCAGCAGGGAGCGGCCGACAGCGTCGTGTCCCGGCTGGACGGGCTGGTCATCAGCGGCGGCGCCGACGTCGAGCCGGATCGCTACGGCGCCGAGCCGCACCCGCGTACCCAGGGATGGCGCCCGGACCGCGACGCCTGGGAGACGGCGCTGCTCGACGCCGCGGACGCAGCGGGGCTGCCGGTGCTCGGCGTGTGTCGCGGCATGCAGGTGATGACCGTGCAGGCCGGCGGCGTGCTCGACCAGCACACGCCCGACCTCGTCGGCCACGACGGCCACAGTCCCGGCGGCGACGAGTTCGGGCGGATCGACGTCACCACGGTGACGGGCACCCGGGTGGCCGGCTTGCTGGGCGACGCCCTGGCCGTCAACTGCCACCACCATCAGTCCGTGCGGAGCCATCCCGGTTTCGTGGCGGCCGCGCACGCCGCCGACGGGACGCTCGAGGCGATGGAGGCACCGGGCGACCGCTTCTGCGTCGCGGTCCAGTGGCACCCCGAGACGGCGGCCGACGTAGGCCTGCTGGCCGGGCTGGTCCGCGCCGCCGCGGAGCGTGCTGCGAAACCGGGGGCACCGTAGAGCTGGAACTCCCGGGGGCCGGCACCCGGGACTCGGCCGCATAGACCGAGGCTTCTGCCGGCGGGCTCCGGGCGCACTCCCGGGCGCCGGGCTATGCCGCGCCTGCCGTGGGCGGACGTGGGGGGGTCGAGGCGTCCGGAGGAGTGATCGGCATGGCTTCCCAGGCCCGGGTCAGGTCGCCCACCCCCAGGCCTCTGGTCTCACCGGGCTCCAGCGTGCTCAGGCCGCACTCGGCCCAGAACTCGATGTGGTGGTCGCATTCGAGGACGGCTGCGACCTGGCCGCGGACGGGCGCCCGGCGGTGAACAGCGCTGACCTGGAGGTATCGGTTGCCGGAGTCCTGGGCACGCCAGGCGCGGATGCTGCGCTCACGCAGGATGGTGGCCCAGGCCAGAAGTTCAGAGGGGTTGTCCACGGTGGCGGTGACGTCGCCACAGATGTCGAGGTCGCGGCTGATCCGCAGCAGGATGGCAAGCTCGCGCGCCTCCCGGGAGGGGTACATCTCGTTCTCCGTCGCAGTCGAGTCTCGATTGGTTCCGGGGAACGACGAGCCGCGACGACCCGCGCATCAGCTGCGCCAGCTTCAAGGGTCCGACGTGCAGTGACCCTTCCATCATCTGTGGTCCGCGGCCCGCCGTTCGTCTCGGAGTGAGTCAGGCGGTGAGTTCCCCCACCTCCTCGGCACCCTTGATCTCGACCTTGCGAGGCTTGGCCTGCTCGGCGATCGGGATGGTCAGGGTGAGAACGCCGGCGTCGTAGACGGCCGTGAGGTCGTCGACGGCGAGCGTGTCACCAAGGACCAGCTGCCGACAGAACTCCCCGTATGAACGCTCGTCGATGAGGCGTTCGCTGTCCGGGGCGACCGGCAAGCTGCGCTCGGCCCGGATGGTCAGAACGTTGCGTTCGACGGTCGCGTCGATGGTCTCGGAGCTGACCCCCGGGAGGTCGATGTGGACGACGAAGGTGCCTTCTTGACGGTAGGCGGTCATCGGCATCGCGGTCGGTCGCCCCTGAGGGCCCCAGACGGCTTGAGCGAGCCGGTCGAGGTCACGGAATGGGCCGGGACGCATCAGCATCGTGGTCTCC
The DNA here is from genome assembly GCA_035691135.1 of Nocardioides sp. Classification (GTDB taxonomy): domain Bacteria; phylum Actinomycetota; class Actinomycetes; order Propionibacteriales; family Nocardioidaceae; genus Nocardioides. The sequence continues at coordinate 4,850 of DASSJR010000292.1, forward strand.
TCCTCCCTGTCGACGATGCAGTCACTGTGCTGATGTCGCAGCCAGATAGATCTATACTGGCTGTTGCAGATTATTGCGAGGTCGTGACAGAATTTTCAAGGGAGAGTTTCCGGGAAATCCCGGCCGGCGTTGAGGGAGAGGGAGGCGCGGTGGCCGCCGAGAAACCGTCCCCGTCCGAAGCCCGGGCGGTGCTCGGGCTGACCGCGGTCGCCACACCGGCGCAGGTGACGGCCGCGTTCCGACACCAGGCCAGAATGGTGCACCCCGACGTCAGCCATGCCCGCGACGCAGCAGGAAGGTTCGCTGCACTCGTCGCGGCCTACCACGTGGCACTCCCGGCGGCGCGACGTGCGAGCGGACGCCGAGCCGACCTCGGCACCGGACAGCGCAAGGCAGTGTCCACAAGCGCCCCTGCGCAGGGAGTCCACGACGTGGTGACGGGCCCCCGTGGGACAGCGGTCTGGGAGGCGGGCCAGCCGGTGCTCCTGGTCGCGCCGGGTCGCGTAGACCCCCTGCCCGGTCGCTCGACGACGGGTCGCAGAAGGCGCGCGGACAGCTAGAACTCCCGTGCGGCCGGAACCCCTGACCCCGGCCGCACGGGAGAGATCAGAGGCCTGCGGTCGAGGTGATGAAGTCGTGGATCGACGGGTTGTTGACCTCGCCGTAGACACCCGGGAACGCCGGCACGGCGCAGCCAAGGCCGTAGCTCACGATCCCCACCTGGACCAGCCGGCCGTCGGCGAGGGTGCCGAACATCGGTCCGCCGGAGTCACCCTGGCAGGAGTCGCCGCCGAGGGTCTCCGCACAGACCTCGGAGTCAGGCTGGAAGCCCATCGTCGAGTTGGTGGTGCAGTTGTCGTCGGCCACGGCGGTCACGTCGACGGCCTTGAGGTTCTCGGGGATGATCGGCGAGCCGAAGAACTCCGTCCCCCACCCGGCCACGGTCAGCGGCGCGCCCTGCTGCTCGAGGGTGTCGTCACCCTGCGGGGCCAGCGGGATCGCCGGCGCGGCGATGTCGGCGTCGACGTGGATGAGCGCCGCGTCGAACGTGCCCGTCTTCGCGTAGTCGGGGTGCACGACGATTCGGTCCGCGTCGAGGGTCTGCCCGGTCGAGAAGTCGTTGATGTTGGTGCGGCCCACGCCGACCTGGACCTCGCTCGGCTTGGTGTCCACCATGCAGTGGGCAGCAGTGAGGATCCACCGGGTCGCGATCACCGAGCCGCCGCAGATGTGGCCGTCGGTGCCGTCGCCGTACTCCTTGAGCTGGATCGAGGCCATGAACGGGAACTGCCCGTCCTCGGCCTGATAACCACCCACGATCGCGTCGGCCGGGCTGGTCGCGAGCTGCGCTCCGGCGAGCACGAGCGCGGCAGCGGTGAGGCGGGCAAGGGCGCGGGCCGGACGCATGGAGGACCTTTCGATGTCGGTCTGGACACGGGTCCAACGACGCGGCCGCCGCCGGGTTACCCCTGTCTTCCCAGGGCAAGGCCCACGAGGAGCGCCGCCACCCCCACGACCGGGCTGACCAGCGCATAGACCACGGCCCGAGCCGCCCGGCCCTCCTCGCCCAGGCGCACGATCTCGAACGCGAAGGTCGAGTACGTCGACATCGCCCCGGCCACTCCGGAGCCGAGCAGGACGTAGCCCGGCGAGTCGGCCGCGAGTCCAGCCCCTGCCACGCCCCCGAGCAGCACGCAGGCGGCCGCGTTGGCGACGAGTGTCCCGAACGGGAATCCGGTTCCGAGCCGGCTGGTCACCCAGACGTCGGCCAGGTAGCGCAGGGGCGCCCCGACCATGCCGCCGAGGACGATCAGCAGCCAGTTCATGGCCGCCTGCCCTCGACCCGTGTCCTGACCAGCGTGCGGGACAGGGCGACCGCGGCCGCCGTCGCGGCCACGCAGCCCAACACGGTGCCGACGAGGTATCCGGCGGCGATCACCCGGTCCCCCGCAGCCCACAACCCGTGCGTGTCCAGGGCGTACGTGGAGAACGTCGTGAACCCGCCGAGGACGCCGGTGCCGAGGAACGGGCGGATCAGCGGGTGCGCCTGCCAGACCTCGGTGGTGAGGACCACCAGCACCCCGATGAGGGCGCACCCGGCCAGGTTGACCGCGAGAGTCGCCCACACCTCCGGCGTCAGTCGGTACGCCGCGAACCTGGCGGCTGCCCCGGCGCCGCCTCCCAGGGAGACGGCCAGCACGACGACCAGGTGGGCGGGGTCGAGGTCCGGGTCGACGGGTTCGTCGTAGTGGTGGGGTTCGGTGCCTGGCGGGTGCACCCGGCCATCCTGCCGGACTAGTCATCTGGACAACCCGGACCGGCGGAGGGACGCTGGATCTCTCAGCACGGGGGAGAAGAAAATATGACCGAAGCCATCGATCGGCGGGCAGCTGCGAAGCACACGACCGAGATGGTCATGGACCAGGAGCTGGAGCGCGCCGGGCGCCTCGCCACGCAACGGATCCGCGACCGGGTCCACGACATTCCACCCGAACGGCGTCACCTCGTCATGATCGGTGACAGCCACGTCGAGGTGATCGAGACCGCGGCCGTCGAGGAGGCCATGGCGTCCTGAGGATCAGCCCGCTTCCCGGGGCCTGTTCCGCGAACGTGGGCGGGTGTATACCTGAATACATGCGGCCCGGCCGGCCGCATCCCGCGGAAGGAACGCGATGGCGAGCCTCGAACGTGGGGGACGCCGATCGGTGTTGTGGACCCTGCGTGCTGGGCTCGCGGCCAACGCCCTGTTGGTTCTGGCCGTCGCGGTGGTCCTGGTGCTGATGATCCCCGAGACGGGGTACTCCGCTGTGCGCGTGGGCACCGCCGAGCTCAGCGGGAGCTATCTCCGGATCGAGGGCACCGCGCTCCCGGACCGGACGATCACCGTGGACGGCGTCGCCATGGGCACCAGCGGCCGGGACGGACGGTTCCGGGTCGAGCACGTCGGCTTCGTCGCCCCCGGTGACTGCACGGTCACCGTGGAGGACGGCTCGGCCTCCTCGGCCGACGTCGAGCTGGCCGGGTGCACCGTCACCACTCGCCCGGTCTGACGGCACCGGCGATAGGCTGCCGAGGCAGCCCCCAGCAGGAGCCGTAGCGAGAGCAGGAGTGCCAGGTGTCGGAGCCCCAACCACTGCAGAAGGTCCTGATCGCCAACCGCGGTGAGATCGCCGTCCGCGTGATCCGCGCATGCAAGGACAGCGGCATCGGCAGCGTCGCGGTCTACGCCGATCCCGACCGCGACGCCCTCTTCGTCCGGCTGGCCGACGAGGCCCACTC
>DASSJR010000293.1:0-3605 GCA_035691135.1 Nocardioides sp.
CATCGCCAGCGAGTCCGGCACCTCACGGCTCGCCGTCCGGGTCCGCCCGACCACCGATCCCCAGCGGATCGTGGTGGCGTTCCCCTGGTCGCACCGGGAGCGGGCCCAGGCGATGGGCCGCGCCGTGGCCGAGGTGCTCGACGCACTGCCTCAGGGCGACGTCGAGGCGGCGGTTGCCACCGCCAGCGAGCGGGTGGCGGCCAGCGAGCAGGGGGAGGGTCCGCGCACCCTCACGCCCCGGGTCCCGGTGGTCGCCGTGACCGGCACCAACGGCAAGACCACCACGTCGCGGCTGATCGCCCACCTCGCCCGGACCAAGGGGCTACGGGTGGGGTGGTCCAGCACCGACGGCATCTACGTCGACGGCGAGCTCGTCGAGGCCGGCGACTACTCGGGCCCGAGCGGGGCCGGTCGGGTGCTCGCCCACGACGACGTCGAGCTCGCGGTCACCGAGACCGCGCGTGGCGGGATCCTGCTCAAGGGAATCGGCCTCACGCGCAACGACGTCTCGGTCGTCACCAACGTCACCGCCGACCACCTCGGCCTGCACGGCATCGACACCCTCGACCAGCTCGCCGAGGTGAAGGCGGTCGTCCCGAAGATCACCCGCAAGGACGGTTGGGCGGTGCTCAACGCCGACGACCCGCGGGTCTTCGCGATGCGCAACGTCGTGAAAGCCGGGACGTGGGTGTTCTCGCGCGACCCCGACTCGCCGGCCATCCGGGAGGTGCTCAGCGAGGGCGGCCGGGCCACGACCGTGATCGACGGCTGGATCGCGGTCCTGGCGCCGAACGCCGACCCGGACCCGCTGGTGGAGCTGGTCGACGTCCCGATGACCCTGTCGGGCTTGTCGCGGTTCAACGTCGAGAACGCCCTGGCCGCCACCTCGGCCGGCCTGGCCGTCGGCCTGCCGCGGGAGGTGGTGGTCGAAGGGTTGCGCACCTTCCGCAACGACCCCGAGCACAACCCCGGCCGGATGAACATCTTCACGGTGGACGACGTCACCGTCGTCGTCGATCTCGCCCACAACGAGGCCGGTCTCGAGGCGCTGATCGAGGTGCTCAACGGCGTGCGCCGCCCCGGCTCCAAGGTCCTCATCGGGCTCGGGGCCGTCGGTGACCGTACTGACGACCTGATCGAGAAGCTCGGCGAGATCGCAGCCCGCGACAGCGACGTACTGGCCATCGCCCACAAGCAGCGCTACCTCCGGGGCCGCGACCTGGAGTCCCTCGATGCGCTGCTGAGGGCGGGCGCCGAGCGCGTCGGGGTGACCGACCTCGAGTCTTACCCCACCGAGGTCGAGGGGCTCGCCGCGCTGGTCAAGCAGGCCGGTCCCGGCGACGCGGTGGGCCTGATGTGCCACGCCGAGCGTGAGGTGGTCTACGGCTGGATCGCCGACCACGGAGGCGTGCCGGACAGCGCGGAGACACTGGCCGAGAAGGTTCGGGTCGCGCGGGGCGACTGAGCCGAGCCCTACTGCGTGCGCCCGGCGCCCGCGGCGGAGAGGAGCCGGTGCAGCTCCTCCGGCTCGAGCGCCCTGGCCGGCTCGGGCGGTGGGCTCGGCCAGGCCTGCGCTGCGAGGCGTACGCCGGAGCGCCACGCGTCCTTCAGCGCCTTGTCCAGCAGACACGCACGGGACCCACACCGACAGGCATAGCCGCGTGCCTGCTGATCCGGCACGGGACCGTACCCGTCTTCGTCGGTCGGAATCGGAAGGTGCTCTGGTTGCCCCGAGGCTCCGGCACCCAGGTTTCCCCAGTTCACCTCAGCCATGCGGCCCACCCTGCCTGCGCGGAACAGCGAGGTCCAGCCGGGTGGCAAAACCGGGCGCCAGAATTTACCCGCCCTCGGTCGACGCCGGCGTGTAGTCCGGGTCGGCCGTCGGCGCTTCGTCGCTGGCACCGGAGCCGGCCTGGGCCTGGCTCGACCAGGTCTCCAACTCCGACATCACCTCGCCGTGCTTGTCGACGCAGACCACCACCAGGTCGCCCTTGTTGGCCCGGCTCATGGCGTGCCGGACGGCGCTGATCTCGTCGAGGACCTCCTCGACCTGTCGACACCGGGAGCCGGCCGACATCGCCTCCCGGACCCCTTCCGCCACGAGGGCCGCAGTCTCGCCCCGCTCACGACCCCGCAGCGCGACGTCCTCGCGGACGATCAGGACGTCGAAGTGCTGGGCGGCGATCTGGCCGAGCTCGCGCATGTCCTCGTCGCGCCGGTCGCCAGCGGTGGCGATGATCCCGATGCGGGACGGCCGGGCCATGTCGTGGCTCTCCTCCATGGAGTCACCGACGCGGTCCACGAAGTCGCCCAGCGCCTTCATGCCCGGGGCGTTGTGGCAGTAGTCGACGATCACGTTGATGCCATTGACCTCGACCTCGTTGAGGCGCCCGGGGGAGAGGTAGTAGTTGGTCGAGAAGGTGCGCAGCCCCTGGCGGATGTCGTGGAGGGGTGCGCCGGCGGCGAACGCGGCGGCCGCGGCGGCCAGCGCGTTCTGCACGTTCATCCGTGCCCGGCCACCGAACGTCGCCGGCAGCAGGTGGGTCCACGCGAGCTGCATCTCGCGGCGGCCGTGCTTGACCACGATCATCTCGCCGCGGTCGGAGGGGTTGAGCACCAGCGCCTTGCCGCCCCGGCGGCAGTGGGCGTCGATCATGTCGCGCACCTCGGAGCCGGGCTCTTCCATGGAGATCCAGACGACCTGGCCCGAGCACCGGCGGCGCATCTCGCGCACCAGCGGGTCGTCGGCGTTGAGTACCGCGTGCCCGTCGCGGGGCACCGCCTCCACCAGCACGGCCTTGACGTCGGCGAGCTGCTCGACGGTGTCGATGCCGCGCAACCCGAGGTGGTCGGGCTGGACGTTCAGTACGACGGCGACGTCGTTGCGCTCGTAGCCGAGGCCCTCACGCAGGATGCCGCCGCGGGCCACCTCGAAGACCGCGAAGTCGACGCGCGGGTTCTGGAGGACCATCCGGGCCGACCGGGGGCCCGAGGCGTCGGCCCGGATCAGCAGCCGCTCGTCGATGACGACACCGTCGGTCGAGGTCATGCCGACCTTGCGGCCCATGCCCTTGAAGATGTGGGAGATCATCCGAGAGGTCGTGGTCTTGCCGTTGGTGCCGGTGACGGCGACGATCGGGATCCGCGACGGCGCTCCAGGCGGGAACAGCATGTCGACCACGGGCTTGGAGATGAACTGCGGCTCGCCGATCGTCGGGTGCGTGTGCATCCGGAACCCCGGCGCCGCGTTGACCTCGCAGATCGCGCCGCCCGCCTCGCGGACCGGTTCGGTGATGTCGGGGCAGATGAAGTCGATGCCGGCGATGTCCAGCCCGATCATCCGGGCCGCCTCCTCGGCGATCTCGACGTTCTCCGGGTGCGCCTCGAAGGTCCGGTCGATCGAGATTCCGCCGGTGGACATGTTGCCGGTGAGGGTGAGCTTGACGGTCTCGCCCTGCTCGGGCACCGAGTCGAGCTTGTGGCCCTGGCTCGCGAGCAGCTCCTCGGCGGCCGCGTCCACCTTGATCCGGGTCAGCACCTTCTCGTGGCCGACACCGCGGCGCGGGTCGGCGTTGGTCAGGTCGACCAGCTCCTCGACCGTCGAG
>DASSJR010000294.1:0-3636 GCA_035691135.1 Nocardioides sp.
CTCGGGATGGTTCGCTCGCCGGCGCTCGCTCACTGCCATCAGTCCAACGTGAAGTAGTCGGGGCCGGAGTACCGGCCGGTCTTCATCCTGGTGCGTTGCATCAGCAGGTCGTTGAGCAGGGTCGAGGCCCCGAACCGGAACCAGTCGGGGTCGAGCCAGTCGGGGCCCGCGATCTCGTTGACCATCACCAGGTACTTGATCGCGTCCTTGCTGGTGCGGATGCCGCCCGCGGGCTTCACGCCGATCATCTGACCGGTGGCCTCGCGGAAGTCGCGGACCGCCTCGAGCATCACGAGCGTGACCGGCAGCGTCGCCGCCGGCTGCACCTTGCCCGTGGAGGTCTTGATGAAGTGGCCCCCGGCCATCATCGCCAGCCACGAGGCGCGGCGTACGTTGTCGTAGGTCTGCAGCTCCCCGGTCTCGAAGATCACCTTCAGGTGCGCCGGACCGCAGGCCTCACGGACCGCCACGATCTCCTCGAACACCTGCAGGTAGCGGCCGGACAGGAACGCGCCGCGGTCGATCACCATGTCGATCTCGTCGGCTCCCGCCTCCACCGCGTCGCGGGTGTCGGCCAGCTTGATGTCGAGGGCAGCCCGACCGCTGGGGAAGGCCGTGGCCACGGCCGCGACGTTCACCCCGCTGTCGCCGAGCACCTCCCGGGCGGTGGCGACCATGTCGGGGTAGACGCAGACGGCCGCGGCCGCCGGACAGGTCGGGTCGGCAGGGTCCGGGCGCATCGCCTTGGCGGACAGTGCACGCACCTTGCCGTGGGTGTCCTGGCCCTCGAGGGTGGTCAGGTCGACCATGCGGATCGCGAGGTCGATCGCCGACTCCTTCGCGGTGGTCTTGATCGACCTGGTCCCGAGGGTCGCGGCCCGCGCTTCGGCGCCGACCTGGTCAACACCGGGCAGGCCGTGCAGGAAGCGCCGGAGCGAGGAGTCCGTTCGGGTGACCTCCGCGAATTCGGCGCCCGTCGTTGCGGCCGTCGAGGCTGCGGTTGAGGAGCTCGTCACGTCCCCCAGCATAGGGTGGCTGCGCAGCCGGACCGCAATCAAGGAGAGCCCCGTGACCGAGGAGATGGTGGAGGACTTCCAGCCCACCAGCGGCCGGATATCGGGCATTCTGGGAGTCGGCATCTGCGTCGCGACGGTCGTCCTGGGAATCGCGGAGTTCGACGAGGGATTTCCGCCGGCGCTGGTGTGGGCGGCCCTGTTCGCGGGCGTGCTGTTCTGGGCCTCGATGCTGCGTCCTCGGGTGCGGGTGAACGGCTCCGAGCTGCGCCTGCGCAACATGCTGGACACGATCACGCTGCCGCTGGCCGCGATCGAGCAGATCGTGGTGCGTCAGGTGCTCTCGGTACGGGCGGGCGACCGCCGCTATGTCTCCTCGGCGGTGGGCAAGTCGTGGCGGCAGGCCATGAAGCGAGACACCGAGCGCAAGCCCGGCGCGGAGGCGCCGTACGCGGTCTTCGTCGAGGAACGCCTCACGCAGCTCGCCGAGAACGCCCGGAGCAAGCAGGGGATCGCCTTGATGTCGGACGAGCAGCTCGAGCTGGCCAAGTCCGTACGTCGTGAGTGGGCCTGGCTGGAGATCGTGCTGCTCGGGTTCACTGCGCTGGGCTTCGTGGTCGCGCTCCTGGCCTGACCCCATGTCGGCGTCGTGTCCCACAATCGGGACATGGACGCCGTGGACGTCGTCGCGCTCTCCGGCAGGCTGCCGGACATCGTGCTCAAGGAGTACCGGCACTGGACCTCGATCACGTTTCGTGGGAAGGGGTTCGCGTGGGTCGACCACACCAACGACACCGCGATGGTCAAGTCCACCCACTCCGAACGCGAGGCCATGATCGGCAGTGATCCCGAGACCTTCGCCGCGGGCTGGGCGTCGCGCAGCACGGCCTGGGTCTCGATCGAGCTCAACGCCGCCGATCCCGATGAGGTGTTCGAGATCCTCGCCGACGCCTGGCGGATGACGGCAACCAAGAAGGCCGTCGCGGCGTACGACGCCGCCCACCCGGCCGGGCGCTAGATCCCCGCGGCGTGCCGGATGTCGTTGCCGAGCGCGTCGAGGCGGCCGGCGGCGGAGATCCGGGCGGCGTCGACACCGTCCTCCGGGTGCACCGGCACGACGACTTCAAGGTATGCCTTGACCTTGGGCTCGGTGCCGCTGGGCCGCACGATCACCCGGGCGCCGTCCGCCAGCCGGTAGCGGAGCCCGTCGGTCGGGGGCAGGTCCTCGGAGCCCTCGGACAGGTCGTCGATCTGCTCGACGGCCAGACCGCCGAGCTGGGCCGGGGGGTTTCCGCGGAGCTGCTCCATGGCGCGGTCGATGTCGGCGAGGTCGCTCACCCTGACCGACACCTGGTCGGTGGCGTGCAGGCCGTGCTCGACGGCGATGTCGTCCAGGAGGTCGGTCAGCGTGCGGCCCTCGGCCTTCGTGGCCGCCGCGAGCTCGCACAGCATCAGCAGCGCGGAGACCCCGTCCTTGTCGCGGACGTGCTCGGGATCGACGCAGTAGCCGAGGGCCTCCTCGTAGCCGAACGCCAGGCCCTCGATCCGCCCCAGCCACTTGAAGCCAGTCAACGTCTCGGCGTACGGCTGCCCGGCAGCCTTCGCCATCCGGCCCAGCAGCGACGACGAGACGATCGAGGTGGCGTAGATCCCCTTCTTCCCGGACCCCAGCAGGTGCTGGGCCAGCAGGGCACCGACCTCGTCGCCGCGGAGCATCCGCCAACCGTGCGGACCGGGGACCGCAGCCGCGCACCGGTCGCCGTCGGGATCGTTGGCCACCACCAGGTCGGCGTGCTTCTCCTCGGCGAGCGCCATCGCCAGGTCCATCGCGCCCGGCTCCTCGGGGTTCGGGAACGAGACGGTCGGGAAGTCCGGGTCCGGCTCCTCCTGCCGGGTCACGACGTACGGCGGTCCGAACCCGGCCGTCTCGAGGACCTGCGTCACTGAGGAACCGCCCACTCCGTGCAACGGTGTGTAGACCACCGTGAGGTCACGCGGTCCGTCGCCGGCGAGGCCGGCGACGGTGTCGAGGTAGCGGTCCACCACGTCCTCGCCCAGGACCTTGCCGGGGTCCGCGCGGGGGACGCCGGCCAGCGGACCCACGGCGGCGATCTGTTCGGCGATCTCGCTGTCGGCCGGTGGCACGATCTGGCTGCCGTCACCGAGGTAGACCTTGTAGCCGTTGTCCAGCGGCGGGTTGTGGCTGGCGGTGACCATGACGCCCGCGACGCAGCCGAGCTCGCGGATCGCGAAAGCCAGGATCGGAGTGGGCAGCGGCCGCGGGAGGACCAGGGGGCGCAGGCCGGCGCCGGCCATCACCTCCGCGGTGTCCCGGGCGAACACGTCGGAGTTGTGGCGCGCGTCGTAACCGATCACCACGGACGAGCCGCGGGCGGCCCCGTTCTCGACCAGGTACGCCGCCAAGCCGGCGGCCGCCCGGGTCACGACGACACGGTTCATCCGGTTCGGCCCGGCTCCGAGCGCCCCGCGCAGCCCGGCCGTCCCGAACTCCAGCGTGCCGTCGAACCGGTCGGCGAGGTCGGCGCTGTCCCCGCCGCCCTCGACGTCCGCCACGATCGCCTCGAGCTCGGCCCGGGTCACCTCGTCGGGGTCCTCGGCCGCC
>DASSJR010000295.1:0-12934 GCA_035691135.1 Nocardioides sp.
CGCTTGCTCAACCGAGATCATTGATAGGGCGCTTTGCGCCCTATCTGATCTCCATCTCCGGGTGCCCGGCAACCAGGTGGTCGGCGACGGCGTTCATCACGCGACCCAGCGCATCGAAGTCGTCGGCTGCGACGAGGTCGACCAGGTTGGAGCGGACACCGTCGACGTGGTACGGCGCCATCCGCGACAGCAGGTGGAAGCCATGCTCGGTGAGCGTGCAGATGACACCGCGTCCGTCCTCGGGCGACTTGTTGCGCGTCACGAGGCCGGCCTTCTCGAGCCGACCGACCGTGTGGGTCACCCGGCTCCGGCTGTGGGCCATCGCGTCGGCCAGCTGCGCCATCCGCATCTGGCGCCCCTCGCGCTCCGACAGCCGTACCAGGATCTCGTACTCCGTCATCGAGACGCCGAACATCCGCTGCAGGTCGTGGTCGAGCCGGTCCATCAACAGGGTCATGCCCAGCACCAGACCGCGCCAGGATCGCTGCTGGTGGTCGTCCAGCCACTGCGTCTCCGGCTCGGTCATGGATCAACTCTATCGACGCGCTCACCTTCACGCCGGATCTTCCGCCGGATCGGCGCCGGGAGAAGATGGGACGCATGAGGCTGAGCCGTGCCGACGTGCTCCGGTACCGGGTCCGGGCCCAGGAGCTCGATCGAGACGGCGGTCGGCACGACGCGGCCGTGCTGGACATCGGCGTGCAGGACACGGGAACGGACGGCGCAGCCTGGGCGCTGGCGATCCGGGGCGCCGAGGTGCCGGTCGACGACCTCGCCCTGGCGTGGACCCTGCGCGGCGCCCCGCACGTCTACCGACGCCAGGAGATCGCGGCCGTCGCCGCCGCCATCGCGCCGTGGAGCGAGGCGGACGCCGCGAAGCGGATCTTCGACGCGGCCAGGCCGCTGAAGGCGGCGGAGATCCCGGTGCTGGAGGCCCTCGACGTGATTGCCGCCGAGATGCGGGACATCGCCACGCGGCCGGTCGTGAAGGGCGAGATGTCCACGCAGCTCACCGCTCGGCTCGACCCGCCGTACCTGCGCGAGTGCCGTCCCTGCAAGGCCGTCCACACCTACGAGCAGCCCTTCCGGCTGGCCGCCCTGCGCGCGGGGCTGGAGCTGGAGCCCGGCACCTCGCCGCCTGTGCTGCGACGAATCCCGCGCTGGCGTGGGCCCGTCACCAGGGTGCCGGAGCACCTCGACCCGGTCCGCGGCGTGCTGCACTTCCTCGGCCCGGCCACGCCCAAGCTCGTGGCGGGCTACGTCGACGCTCCGGTCGCGGAGGTGTCCGCTCGATGGCCCGAGGACGTCCGGTCGGTCGACGTCGAGGGCCGGCGGCTCGACGCTCTGGCCGACGACGTACCGGCGCTGTCGGGGGCGGAGGCGACCGGAGTGGTTCGACTCCTCGGGCCGTTCGATCTGTTCCTGCAGGGGCGCGACCGCGACCTGGTCGTCCCCGACCCGGTGGCCCGCAAGGACCTGTGGCGGACGCTCGGCCGACCGGGCGGCGTACTTGCGGGTGACGAGGTGGTCGGCAGCTGGCGGCCGCGCGCCTCGGGCCGGAAGCTCAGGCTCGCGGTCTCGATCTGGAACGGCGGCGATCCGCCGCCCGGGCTCGACACCGAGGCGGAGCGGCTCGCCGAGTTCCGTGGCCTGTCGTTCGCCGGGTATGTCGACGCCTGAACCGAAGGAGCTCAGATCCGTTCGAGGATGAGCGCCATGCCCTGGCCGCCGCCGACGCACATGGTGATCAGACCGGTCGACTTGTCGTGCCAGTCCAGCGAGTTGAGCATCGTGTTCTGCAGCCGGGCGCCGGTCATGCCGAACGGGTGGCCGACCGCGATCGCGCCCCCGTTGACGTTGAGCCGGTCGAGGTCGATGCCGAGGTCCTGGTAGGACGGCACGACCTGCGCCGCGAACGCCTCGTTGATCTCGACCAGGTCGATGTCGCCGATGCTCATCCCGGCCTGGGCGAGAGCCCGCTTCGTGGCCTCGACCGGACCGAGTCCCATGATCTCGGGGGAGAGGGCGCTCACACCGGTGGCGACGATCCGGGCCAGCGGGGTGGCCCCGAGCTCGGCGGCCTTGGTGTCGGACATGATCACGACCGCGGCCGCGCCGTCGTTGAGGGCGCAGCAGTTGCCGGCGGTGACCACGCCGTCGGGGCGGAACACCGGGTCGAGCTGGGAGACCGCCTCGTAGGTCACTCCGGCGCGGGGACCGTCATCCTTCGAGACCTCGGTGCCGTCGGGAGTGGTGACCGGTGTGATCTCCCGGGCCCAGAAGCCGTCGCTGATCGCTTTCTCGGCGAGGTTCTGCGACCGGACTCCGAACTCGTCGAGCTCCTCGCGCTTCAGTCCGCGCAGCCGGGCGACGTTCTCCGCGGTCTGGCCCATCGCGATGTAGATGTCGGGGACGTTGCCGTCCTCCCGCGGGTCGTTCCAGTCGACGCCGCCCTCGGCGGTCTTGGCGGTCCGCGCGATCGCGTCCGCGAAGATCGGGTTCTGCGTGTCCGGCCAGTGGTCGGACGTGCCCTTGGCGTAGCGGGACACGGTCTCGACACCGGCCGACACGAAGACGTCGCCCTCGCCGGCCTTGATCGCGTGGAAGGCCATCCGGGTGGTCTGCACCGACGAGGCGCAGTAGCGGGTCAGGGTGGTGCCGGGCACGTCGTCCATGCCGTTGAGCGTGTTGACCACTCGCGCCATGTTGAAGCCGCTCTCGCCACCGGGCAGTCCGCAACCGAGGTAGACGTCGTCGACCGTGTTGGGGTCCAGGCCCTCCACCTTGTCCAGCGCCGTCTTGATGATCGTCGCGGTCAGGTCGTCAGGACGGAGGTCCTTGAGCGACCCCTTGTTGGCGCGGCCGATGGGTGAGCGGGCGGCGGAAACGATCACGGCCTCGGGCATGGGGGACTCCGATCTGCAAGGGGACTGCCTCGCCAAACCCTAGACCGTTGCCCGGGTCCGGTCGGCGGGCGTCCGGTCTGGCAGCATCTGGCTCGTGCGCCACGTCTACGAGTGCCCGATGCGGTGGGCCGACATGGATCTGCTCGGACACGTCAACAACGTGGTCTACGTCGACTACCTCCAGGAGGCGCGGGTCGACATGCTGCGCACCCACGGTCCCGCGGCGCAGACGGGGGAGCTGGCCGAGGGTGTCGTCGTCGTGCGGCACGAGGTGCACTACCGGGCGCCGCTGTCCTTCCGGTTCCGGCCGGTCCACATCGAGTGCTGGGTCACCGAGATCCGCGCCGCGTCGTTCACCCTGGCCTACGAGGTGTTCCAGGAGACCGACGCCGGCCGCCAGGTGTACCTGCAGGCGACCACGGTGCTGACCCCCTACGTCTTCTCCACCGAGCGGCCGCGCCGGCTCAACGCAGAGGAGAAGTCGGCGCTCGAGACGTTCCTCGAACCGCAGGAACCGCACGGCAGGCCACCGCGAAGTGAGCCGCGGCACGACAAGCTGGGCCACTACCCGGTGCACGTGCGGTTCTCCGACGTCGACGTCTACGGGCACGTCAACAACGTGAAGTACTTCGAGTACTTCATGGAGGCCCGGATCCTGATGACGGCCCGACTCTGGAAGGGCATGCCCGAGGGCACCCCCGAACCGGCGATGGTCGTGGCGCAGACCGACGTCGACTACAAGGTGCCGATCCTCTTCCGCCCAGAGCCTTACGACGCCTGGTCCTGGATCTCCCGGGTCGGAGAGCGGTCCATGACGATCGAGTCCGAGATCTGCGACGCCGACACCGTGCTGTCGCGGGCCCGGGTGGCGATGGTCTTCTTCGATCCGACGACCGGCCGCGCGACGCCGCCTCCGGACGTCTACCGGGAGCGACTGCTCAGCGTGGTCGCCGACTGATCCGGCGGTTCAGCGAACTTCGGGGATCTCCTCGAACGTGTTGACCATGAACTGCGCCGCGTGGGTGACGTAGTCCCAGAACTGCGCGTCCTGCTCCGGTGTCAGGTTCGCGGCGTCGAGGCCTTCCCGGAAGTGGACCAGCCAGCGGTCCTTCGCCGCCGGCGTCACTGCGAAGGGTGCGTGCCGCATCCGCAGCCGCGGGTGGCCGCGCTGGTCGGAGTACGTCGTCGGGCCGCCCCAGTACTGCACGAGGAAGTCGCGGAACCGCTCCTCGGCCGGTCCGAGGTCCTCCTCGGGATAGATCCGGCGCAGGGTCTCGTCCTTCGCCACGCCCTCGTAGAACGTGGCCACGATGGTCCGGAAGGTCTCGTAGCCGCCGACCTCGTCGTAGAACGTCATCGGGGCCCCCGCGAGGCAGCGATCGGGTCGGTGGGGTGGGAGTTCACGTGCCCATTGTGCCGATCGGTCTGGGCGGCTCCACATCGGCGTGCAAGGATCGCAGGCGACCACCGATCTCGAGGAGTGATGTCCTGATGAGCACCACCCGCACCGCGAAGACCCACTGGGAGGGCACCCTCTTCGAGGGCGCCGGCCAGGTGACGCTCGAGTCGAGCGGGCTCGGCACCTACGACGTGTCCTGGCCCGCACGCGCCGAGGCGCCCAACGGCAAGACCAGCCCGGAAGAGCTGATCGCGGCGGCGCACTCGTCCTGCTTCTCCATGGCGCTCTCCAAGGGCCTGGCCGACGCGGGCAGCCCCGCCCAGGCGCTGGACACCACCGCCGAGGTCGAGCTCACCCCCGGCACCGGCATCACCGGCATCACGCTGACCGTCCGCGGTCAGGTCGACGGGATGTCCGAGGACGACTTCGTCAAGATCGCCGAGGCAGCCAAGTCCGGCTGCCCGGTGAGCCAGGCCCTTTCCGGTACGACGATCACGCTGGACGCCGGCCTGGCCTGACCAAGGGCGGGTCGCACACGGAGCGCGGGACACGAACTTCGTGTGGCTGTCGTGAACTTCGTGCCGTTTGCACGCGGCACGAAGTTCAGGATCCCCCGGTCAGCCGGGGGATCACCCCGGGCCGACCGCCGGGCAGCTCAGGCGAGCTGCCCGGCTTCGTCGTTCTGCGGCTGCCCGTCCCGCTGCTCCTCGCCGCGGTGCCAGACGACCCGCTGCGGGTAGGGGATCTCGATCCCCTCGAAGTCGAAGCGGGCCTTGATCCGCTCCCGCATCTCACGGGCGACGCTCCACTGCTCCAGTGGGGCGGTCTTGAGCGCGACCCGGATGATCACACCGTCGAACCCGAGCTCCTGGACCCCCCACACCGAGGGCTCCTCGATGATGCGGCCCTTGAAGTCCTCGTCGTCCCACAGGTCGTGGGCGACCTCCTGGAGCACGCGGCGCACCTTCACCAGGTCCTCGTGGTAGGCGACGCTGATGTCGAGCACGGTGCGCGCCCAGTTCTGGCTCATGTTGCCGACGCGGCTGATCTCACCGTTGCGGACGTACCAGACCGTGCCGTTGACGTCGCGCAGCCGGGTGACGCGGAGGCTGACCGCCTCCACGGTGCCCACGGCCTCCCCGAGGTCGATCTCGTCGCCGACGCCGTACTGGTCCTCGAAGATCATGAACGTCCCGGCCAGGAAGTCGCTGACCAGGCTCTGGGCTCCGAAGCCCAGAGCCAGTCCCAGGATGCCCGCGCTGGCGACGATCGGCGCCACGTCGACGGAGAGCTCGGCGAGGATCATCGTGGTGAAGACCGCGACGATGATGCCGGTCACCATGCTCTTGAGCAGGCTGCCCATGGCCTTGGCGCGTTGCACGCGCCGGGTGGCCACCACGACGTCGCGATGGTCGGTCGCCTCGCTCGGCATGGGCTTGCCCTTGCTCTTGCCCTGGCCGCGGGAGATCCGACCCACGCGGTCGGGCAGCACGCCGACCTCGGCCTTGCGCACGACCCGGTCGATCATCCGGTGCAGGATGAACCGGACGATGATGCCGAGGATCACCAGCCCGAGGATCGTGAGCGGGGTACCGATCCAGAGGTCGGCGTCCTCGGCGAGCTGAGGGTTGCCGAAGAGGTCCATGGCGGTGTTGCAGAAGAACTCGCCGGAGGAACAGGGATCTGACGTCTGGAGGGGCAACATGTGGCCCAAGGTTGCCACGGTCCTGCGGCACTTCCGAACCCACACGCCCCGATGTGACGGAGCCGACGCCACTTGCCGAAAACCGCTCGGATACCGGAGCCGATATCCTCCTGTTCGTGACCTCCAGAACCCATTCCCGTGTCCGCCGCTCGGCCGTCGTGACCACGCTCGTCGGGTTGTCCGTGCTCGTCGCCGGCCCGGCCTCGGCGAAGGTCCCGGAGGGCTGGAGCGACCCCCCACAGGTCCCGATGCAACAGGTGCTGCTGGTCCTGGTCGTCCTCCCCTTGCTGCTGATCGCGCTGATCACCGCGGCCGTCTACGTGCCGGCCCTGGTCCGAGGCGAGCGGGTCGCCCCGGGAGCCGCGCCGGTCGAGGACCAGTGGTTCGGTGGCCCCCGCGGCGGCACCAGGGAGCTCGAGGCCGGATCCGACCGCGACGAGACCGCCAAGGGCGAGACCGGAGGTGCCGGTGGCCGCTGGTGAGTTCAGCTCAGCCGAGCGTCACGAGATCGACCGGTGCATCCGCGCCGCCGAGCAGGCCTCGCGCTATGAGTTCTCCGTCTACGTCGGCCGTGCGGAGGGCGAGCCTGCGGACTTCGCGCGTCGGCTGCACGCCAGCCTGGTCGCCCCGCCGCGCAGCATCCTGATCCTGGTCGACCCGGTCGCCCGCGCGATCGAGGTCGTCACCGGCGTCGAGGTACGCCGCAACCTGACCGACCGTGAGGTCGAGCTCGCCGTCCTCCAGATGCAGTCGGCGTTCGCCGCCGGTGACCTGGTCGGCGGCCTCAAGCGCGGCATCTCCATGCTCGCCGACCACGCCCGGGCCCCCGAGACCCTCCACGAAAGCTGACCCGCACGTCGCCGAGCCGTCGTGAGTTACCGGTCCGGCGGGTAACTCACGACGGCTCGGCGTTCTGGGTCAGCGTGCTTCGGCGTCCTTGGCCTGGGCGGCGAGGTAGCGGGCGACGTCGGCCCGGCCCTCCTTCACGTAGCGCTTGGCGGCCGGGTTGGCCTCGGAGGTCTCCAGCCAGGCGTCGACCCGGTCGAGCAGGTCCTGGCTCGCCAGCGGCCGAGGGAAGATGTACTCCAGCGCGGTCGAGGCCCGCTGGGTGCCCTTCTCCTCCCACATCGTGTCGGCGGCAGCGAGGTACTTGTCGACGTACGGCGCCAGCACGTCGTCCTGCCCATGGCACTGGAACGCGAGGACCACGCTGCGCTGCGTCTCGTTCGGCACGTCGTCGCGGACCATCGCGATCTCCCACGCGTCGGCCTTCGCCTCGGGGGTGGGGCGTGAGGCGCAGGCCGCCGCGGCCTGCTCGCGTCCCGAGATCGTGTTGTCGCGCTGCAGCTCCTCCTCGATCCGCTCCTTCGTGGCGCGACCGGCCCTGGCCAGCGCGGTCAGCAGCGACCAGCGCAGGTCGGTGTCGATGGCCAGCCCCTCGATGATGAGCGATCCGTCGAGCAGGCCCTCGAGCGTGGCCAGCGCCTCGTCGCTGCGGGCGGCGTTGGCATAGGCCCGCGTGAACAGGAGCTGCCGGTCGCTGCCCGGCTCGGAGTCGTCCAGCAGCCTGCGAACCCCCTGTTCCCAGGTGAGCTTGAGGGCCTCGCGGTTCGCCGGTGCGGAGAAGGAGTTGACCGCCGTGGCGGCGTAGACCGGGATCCGGCTCATGCCGAAGGCGTCGGTCTCCTTGCCGATGGCGCTGAGCACCAGCTCGACGTAGTCGGTGGCCCTCATCTCGGCGTCGCGGGTCATGTCCCAGGCGGCGCCCCAGCACAGGGCGCGGGCGAGTGAGTCGTCGAGCGTGCCCAGGCCGTTGACGACGGTGGCGAGCGAGCGCTCGTCGAGACGGATCTTGGTGTAGGCCAGGTCGCCCTCGTTGAGCAGCAGCAGGTCGGGCTGCTTCACGCCGACCAGCTGCGACACCTCGGTCCGCTCGTGCTCCACGTCGATCTCGAACGACGTACGACGCACGAGGTGGCCGTCCTGCTCGTCGTAGAGGCCGATGCCGAGCCGGTGGCGGCGCAGTGTCGGGTGCGCGGGGTCGGCGCTCTGCCGGACCGTGAACGCGGCGTAGTTGCCGTCGGCGTCGAGCTCGAAGTCAGGCGCCAGGGTGTTGACGCCCGAGGTCTGCAGCCACTCCTTGGCCCACGAGTCGAGCTCCCTGCCGGAGGCCTTCTCGAGCGCGGCCAGCAGGTCGGCGAACTCGGAGTTGGAGTACTCGAAGTCCTTGAAGTAGCCCTGGATCCCGGTCAGGAAGTTGTCGAGGCCGACCCAGGCGACCAGCTGCTTGAGGACGGCCGCGCCCTTGGCGTACGTGATGCCGTCGAAGTTCACCTCCACGGCGCGCAGGTCGACGTTGTCGGCGGCGATCGGATGGGTGCTGGGGAGCTGGTCCTGCCGGTAGGCCCAGTTCTTCCGGGCATTGGTGAAGCCGGTCCACGACTCCTTGAACTCCGTCGCCTCGACCGCCGCGTGGTAGCAGGCCCACTCCGCGAACGACTCGTTGAGCCACAGGTCGTCCCACCACTTCATGGTGACCAGGTCGCCGAACCACATGTGCGCCATCTCGTGGAGGATCACCTCGGCGCGGAACTCGTAGAACGACCGGTCCTGGCGGCTGCGGGGGAGGTACTCGTCGCGGAGGGTCACGCACCCGGCGTTCTCCATCGCCCCCATGTTGTATTCCGGCACGTAGAGCTGGTCGTACTTGCCGAACGGGTAGGGGTAGTCGAAGACGTTCTCGAAGAACTCGAACCCCTGCCGGGTGAGCTTCACCAGCTCGTCGACGTCGAGGTGCTTGACCAGCGACTGCCGGCAGTAGTGGCCGAGCGGGATGCTGCCGTGCTTGCCCTCGTAGGTGTCCAGCACCTCGTGGTACTCGCCGGCGACGATCGCGGTGATGTAGGTCGGGATCGGCTTGGTGGCCGGGAACCGCCAGACCGCGGTGCCTTCGCTCACCTGCTCCGGAGTCGGGGTGACCGCGTTGGAGACCACCTTCCAGTGGCCGGGGGCGGTGACGTTGAACGCGAACGGCGCCTTGAGGTCGGGCTGCTCGAAGGTCGCGAAGACGCGCCGGGCGTCGGGGACCTCGAACTGCGAGTAGAGGTAGACCCGGTCGTCGGCGGGGTCCACGAATCGGTGGAGACCCTCGCCGGTGCGGGAGTAGGTGCAGTCGGCACGGACCACGAGCTCGTTGTCGGCCGCGAGCCCGGTGAGGCTGATCCTGTTGTCGGCGTAGGCGGTGGCCGGATCGAGGGACTCGCCGTTGAGGGTGACCTCGTGGACGGTCGCGCCGACCAGGTCGACGAAGGTCTCCTGGCCGGGTTGACGACAGCCGAAGCGGATCGTGGTGGTCGACCCGAAGGTCGTGTCGCTGGTCGTGAGGTCCAGGTCGACGGAGTACGACGCGACGTCGAGGAGGGCGGCGCGGGTGGCGGCCTCATCCCTCGTGAGGTTGGTCCCAGGCATGGTGTGCAGTCTGTCACTCCGCCCATGGGCCTCCCAATCGAGAATCGGCGATGGCCCAAGGGTTTGGGAATCTCTTGCAAAACGCCGACAAAGATTCTTGACATCGAGGAGACTTTCTCCTCGTGCATTCGACTCGGCGTCTCACGTGCAGCCTGCTGCTGGCAGTGCTGGCTGCTCTGCTTCCGCTCACCCCTCCGGCCGCGCAGGCGAGCTCGACCTACCTGTGCACCGGCTATGCCGGCTGCCACGAGGACGGCTACTCCCACTTCGGCTACCGCACGGCGGGCCGCCACATGTGGTGGCAGATGTACTCCGGCCACAACTGCACCAACTACGTCGCCTACCGGCTCGTCCGCGGCGGCATGTCCGCCACCCGGCCTTGGAGCGGCTCCGGGAACGCCGACAACTGGGGCCGGGTCAAGAGCAGGATCACCAATGGCACGCCGATGGTCGGGGCCGTGGCCTGGTGGCGGCGCAATGTTCCCGGAGCCGGGTCGAACGGTCACGTCGCCTACGTCGAGAAGGTGATCTCGCGGACCAGGATCGTGATCTCCGAGGACAGCTGGAGCGGGGACTTCCACTGGCGGCGGATCAGCAAGGCGGGCAGCGGATGGCCGACCGGGTTCATCCACTTCCATGACCGGAAGGTCGCAGTGCAGTCGCGTCCGGAAGTCAGCGGCCGAGCCGCGGTGGGCGAACAGCTGGTCGCGACGGCCGGCCAGTGGTCGGTGAGCTCACGCCACACCTTCCAGTGGCTCCTCGACGGAAAGCCCATCAGGGGCGCCACCTCGTCCCGCTTCACGCCGGGTCCCGGGCAGCTGAGGGGTCGGCTCTCGGTGCGCGTCACTGCCTCCCACCGGGGGTACCTGGAGGGGGCGGCCACGTCGGTCCAGACCGCCCGGGTCGAACGCGGCGACTTGAAGCCGGTGGCGCACCCGGCGATCGCCGGCAAGAGCCGGGTCGGTGAGGTGCTCTCGGTGGGCGGTGCCGCCTGGTCGCCCCGACCGGACTCGACCTCGATCCGCTGGTTCGCCGGTCAGGAGCCGATCGCCGGCGAGCGTGGCACGCGGCTTCGGCTCGCCCCGGCCCTCCTCGGGAAGCCGATCACGGCCCGAGTGAGGGCGCACAAGGACGGCTACCGGGGCTCCACGCTGGTTTCCCCGGTCACGACCAGGGTTGCCCTCGGCCGGTTCGAGATCACCGACCCCTTCCGGGTGCACGGCAATCCGAAGCTGGGTGGCCGCCTGGAGGTGGAAAGGGGGACGTTCCGGCCGGCCGAGGCGACCGTGACCTACCTGTGGCTGCGGAACGGTCAACCCATCTCCGGTGCCGTCGGGTCGTCGTACGTGCCGGGCCTGCGAGACGTGGGGCAGCGGCTCTCCGTCCAGGCCCACCTGAGCCGCGAGGGCTACCAGGACCGCACCGTACGTGTGTCGGCCGACGGCCGGGTCACGACCAGGCCGACCCTGTCGGTGTGGACGGAGGGGCGCCCGGGCCGGGCGATCGTCCGGCTCAAGGTCACCGCCCCCGGCGTGAGCACGCCGGGCGGACGGGCCACTGTGCGGATCGGCGACCACCGGGCGACCGGGCGTCTGCGGGACGGGCGGCTCCGGGTCGTGATCGGTGACCTGAACGCCGGAGTCCGCACGGTGCGGGTGAGCTATGCAGGGACGGACATCGTCAGCCCGGAGAAGCTGGTGACCACCGTGCGCGTCCGGCGACGGTGACCCGGACCGCCACCGGGTTACTGCATTGACATACTGGCCATCATGCTCGTGCGCGACGTCGTCCCCCTCCGCACAGCGGTCCGTGCCTGGTTCCTGATCTCGCTGCAGACCTTCGGCGGCCCGGCCGGCCAGATCGCGGTCATGCAGCGCACGCTGGTCGACGAGCGGCGGTGGATCGGGGAGAAGCGGTTCCTGCACGCCCTCAACTACTGCATGCTCCTGCCCGGTCCGGAGGCCCAGCAGCTGGCCATCTACACCGGCTGGTTGCTCAATGGCACCCTGGGCGGGCTGATCGCCGGGATCCTGTTCGTCCTCCCGGGGCTGCTGGCGATCCTGGCGCTCTCCGTGCTGTACGTCGCGCAGGGCGACACCACCGTGGTGACCGGCCTGTTCCTCGGGCTGGCTCCGGCGGTGCTGGCGATCGTGGTCCAGGCCGTGCTCAGGGTCGGCAAGCGCGCGCTGCACAACCGGATGCTGGTCCTGCTCGCCGTGGCCGCCTTCCTCGCGCTGGCGCTGTTCGGGGTGCCGTTCCCGATCGTCATCCTTGCCGCCGGTGGCGTGGGCTGGGCGGTCCACCAATGGCGACCGGCGCTGCTCGAGATCCCCGATCGGCCGGAGCCGGAAGGAGACTCCGCACCGCTCGTCCCCGACGACGCGCTCCACGAGGCCCGTCCGTCCAGGGGTCGCAACCTGGCGATTCTGGCTTTTGGGTTGGTGATCTGGGTGGCGCCCGTCGCGCTGATCGCCCTCCTCACCCGGGGTGAGCAGTCGGTCTTCGTGGACCAGGGGGTGTTCTTCGGCGGGATGGCGCTGGTGACCTTCGGTGGCGCCTACGCCGTCCTGTCCTACGTCGCCCAGGCCGCCGTGCAGACCTACGGCTGGCTGCAGGCGGGGGAGATGGTCCGGGGGCTCGCGCTGGCCGAGACCACACCCGGGCCGCTGATCATGGTGGTGCAGTTCGTCGCGTTCCTCGGCGCCTACCGGGACCCGGGATCCCTCGATCCCTGGGTGGCCGGCGTGGTGGGGTCACTCCTGGTGGTGTGGGTGACCTTCGTCCCGTGCTTCGTGTTCATCTTCCTGGGAGCGCCGTACGTGGAACGGCTGCGCGGCAGCCGGCCGCTCGCCGCGGCCCTGACCGGGGTCACCGCGGCAGTCGTCGGCGTGATCGCCAACCTGGCCTTCTTCTTCGCGGTGCACACGCTGTTCACCGAGACCAGGACCATCGACTGGGGTCCCGTGGATCTCCTGGTGCCGGTGTGGTCGTCGTACGTCTGGGAGTCGTTCCTGATCGCGGCCATCGCGATGGTGCTCGCGTTCCGGTTCCGCTGGTCGGTGCTGAAGGTGCTCGGCGTCTGTGCGGTGCTGGGACTGGTGCTGACCGCCGTCACCTGAGCAACCGGGGAATGATCCGGTCTAGACCTTGGTTCCTCCTGGTATGACCAACGCCGAATTCTGGTTCGATCCTGCCTGCCCGTTCGCCTGGATCAGCTCGCGCTGGATGCTGGAGGTGGAGAAGGTCCGCGACATCTCCGTCACCTGGCACATCATGAGCCTGGCCTACCTCAACGAGGACAAGGACGTGCCCGAGGAGTACCGCGAGCGCCTGAAGACCGCCTGGCAGCCCGTGCGCGTGTGCATGGCCGCCGAGCAGCTGCACGGCAAGGACGTCCTGCTGCCGCTCTACACCGCCCTGGGCACCCGGATCCACAACGAGGGCCGCGAGAAGGAC
>DASSJR010000296.1:0-10982 GCA_035691135.1 Nocardioides sp.
GTGACGGAAGTAGAGCGCTGGCCCCGAATCCGTCGGTGTGTCGACCGCGACGAAGTCGGCGAGCTCCTGCCAAGCCGACGGACGGGCGAGCGCCTCCTCGCCAAGCGCCATCGCGACATCTGCCAGTCGTTGCGCCGCGCCTCCGACGGACACCTCGCGCAGCAGGCGACGGCGGCCG
This sequence comes from Nocardioides sp., assembly GCA_035691135.1. Taxonomy (GTDB): domain Bacteria; phylum Actinomycetota; class Actinomycetes; order Propionibacteriales; family Nocardioidaceae; genus Nocardioides. The sequence goes on from DASSJR010000296.1 coordinate 179, forward strand.
GGGCCGAGCGCGTCGATGCGCGCTGCGATCACCTCTTCCGCCGAGACGGGGAGCTCCCCGGCCCCCGTGGGACGGAAGGAGACGAGCTCACGCAGGAAGAGCGGGTTCCCGCCCGTATCGCCGACGAGGCGTTCGAGCTCGGAGTCCGACAGCGCCGACTCGTCCGAGACGATCAAGGCGAGGCGCCGGGCATGCTCGTGGTCAAGGGGTTTCAGCGTGAGAGACTCCCAGTCGGAGGCCGACTCCAGGTGGTCCGCGAGGTCGCCACGCGTGGCCACCAGCAGGGCCGTGCGACCCGGAGCCGCCCTTCGCGCCAAGGTGTCCAGCAGCCCCGCTGTCGACCGATCCAGCCAGTGGACGTCCTCGGCGACGAGCAGCAGCGGTTGGGGGTGCGCCGCGTGGAGGACCTCGGCAAGGAGCTCGTGGCGTCGGGCGTCCACGAATTGCTCGTCGATCTCGGCCGCTGCCGCGGTGACCGGGAGGTCGAGGCCGAGCGGGAGGTTGAGCAGCGACAACAGCTCGGGACTGGAGGTCAGCGAGGTCAACCGCACCTCGGCTTCGGCTTCGTCCGCAGGCAGCTGCAGCAGCTCACGCAGGGGTCCCCGGGCCACGGCGTAGGGGCTGTCGCCGTCGAAGACCGTGCCTGCGAAACGGGCGACGTCGATTCCCGCGGCCCGGGCCAGTGCTTCGGCCTCCTCGACGAGCCGCGACTTCCCGACGCCCGGCTCACCGATCAGGGCCAGCCGCAACGGTTCATCGCCCTGACCCGCTGTCGCCGAGACCAGTGAGCGCAGCCGGGAGCTCTCGTGCTCGCGTCCTACCAGCGGGAGGTCGTGCGTACGTCGACTCACCGCCATACCCACCTGCGGCCCCAGGACACCGGCGCGAACCGCTTTGCGCCGACCGCGCACCGAGATCGGCTCCAGCCACTGCACCTCGTGGGTGCGCTCGCTGTGGTCGTAGAGGTCGTCGGTGACCAGGGCCTGCCCGGCGTGAGCACGATGCATGAGGCGTGCCGCCAGGTTTGTGGTGTCGCCGATGATCGCGAACGTACGACGCTCCGGATGTCCCACGTCGGCTGCGAACACCCTGCCCGCGTGCGCGCCGATCCGGACGTCGTGGCCCGGACAACGATCCAGCACCAGCCGGCATGCCCGAACCAGCCGCTCCTCGTCGTCCTCGCGCGCGACCGGCGCACCCGCGAACAGGAGGAAGACCGCCCCATCGGCCATGATGTCCGTCGCGGTCCAGGTCACCCGGGTCGCGGCCACGGCCTCGTCGACAGCGGCGGCCACCTCGCTGACACGGGCCACTGCAGCGTCGGGACCGACACGCTTGATCAGCGCATCGAGCCCGGTCACCCCGATGAAGGCGACGGCCGAACGCCGGTGCTCACCGGCGACCTGACCACCAACCGCCAGCGAACGCACTTCGGGCGGCACGAAGCACTCTGCTCCCTCGTCCTGGAGCACGGTTCTGGTGGCCGGCACCTCACCGGGCCATGTCGTGATGCGCCACGCCCCCGGACCGACCGGGACGGCGTGCTTGTCCCCGAGTGCACGTGCGGTCACCCCGTCGAGCAACACCTGCCCGCTGCGGGCCTGCTTCTCAAGCGACTCCACCCGGGTGGCCACCGGGCCGAGCGTGAGCAGCTCAGAGTGATCGTCGCCGACCACGGCGAGGACCAGGTCACCCGTGGCCACGGCCGCCGACATCCGGAGTCGTACGGCGCCGGCCGGTGTCGCTTCGGCCGGGCGCTCGGCGAGCCGATGCTGCATCGCGCGTCCCGAGGCGACCGCGCGTTGCGCGTGCTCGGGACCCTCGAACCACACGAGCAGCGCGTCACCGCCGAACTGCAGGACGTCACCGCCGCGGGCGTGGATCTCCTCGATGAGCGTCACGAAGACGTCGTTGAGCACCGTGTTGAGGTGTTCGGCGCCGGTGATCTCGGAGCGCACCAGTCGTTCCGCGAGCCGGGTGAACCCGGACAGGTCGACCTTCAGGAGACTGCCGGTCGCCTGCACCCAGCTCCGGCCCTCGGCGCGGCCGTCCCAGGCAGTGGCAGTCGCGGCGGCGTACGCACGCAGGGTCACACCGCCCAAGGGTGCCACCGGTCAGCGCGCGGTCGCCACTAAGGCACAGCGACGTCGTCGTTGACGACGATCACCCGTCCCGGGGACGTGGCCTCCACGGCACCGCCCGTGATGCGGGTGATGAGCGCGCGGAACCACTCGGTCGGCTCCTCGTCGTTGTCGCCGACCACCTTGACCCGCACGGTCCTCGCCTTGCTGACCTTGGCCGACTTGGTGACCGAGACGTAGTCGCTGCCGGCCGTTGCCGTGCCGCCGCCTGTCCTCCACTCGACGGTCAGGGTGCGCTGCGGCTTGCGGGAGACCATCAGGGGCACGTCACAGGCCGGCGTCGACCCGGGCAGCCCCTCGACCACCACGCAGTTGCCGAACGCAATCCGGAGCGCACTCTGGTCGTCGTCGAGGATGGTGCCCTCGGCCGCTTGCGCGCCTCCCTCGAGTGCCAGCCGGCCGGTGGGTGCCGAGAGCTGCACCGTGAGCTTCTCGTCCGGCTCCTCCTGACCGTTCCCGCGCACGGAAACGGACACGGTCTGGCGTGTCTGACCGGTGGCAAAGTTCACGATGCCAGCGGCGGCGGTGAAGTCGGAAGGGGCACCAGCGGTGCCCTCGACCGTCTCCCAGTTCACGGTCATGTCGCGGGGCGCGGGGCGGGAGAGCGTCACGTGGAACACCAGGTGGTGATTCGCTCCGGTCGGACCTTCGAACATCGCCACAGGGTGCACGGACACCAAGGTGTCGGGGAGTGCCGACGCGTCGTCGTCGAGGATGGTCAGCATCGTGCTGTCGACGGGAGTGCCAGGGCTCGACCCGTCGGGGTCGAACACCGCGACCGCGACCGTCTGGTCCTGCTCCACGGCGCTGTCTCCGACGATGGGCACACTGACGGTCGTGGTGGTGCTTCCGGCCTCGATCCGGGCGCTGTCGCTCGTCGCTACATAGTCGGCACCCTCGGTCGCGGTGCCGCCGGCAGTGGTGCTCCAGGGCACGGTGATCGTCCGGCCGCTGGGCGCCGACAGCTGCACGGTGAGCTGCCCGGTGCCCCCGGTGCCGGTCCCCTCGACCACCGAGGCGCCGTCCAGGATCGAGACGGTCGGGGTCGAGTCGTCGTCGACGATCGTCAGGACGCCTTCGCCGTCCACGACGGCGGGCTGGTCGTCGTTCGTCGTCCCGGTGGAGGGGGTGCCAAGGGTGACCTGGATCGTCTCGTCGCTCTCGTCCAGCGAGTCGGCGACGACCTGCACCGAGAAGGTCTGCTCGATGTCGCCGGGCGCGAACTGCACGGTCCCGTCGGTGTCGGTGAAGTCGGCCACGTCGGTCGCGGTGCCGGGCGCCAGCGACCACGGGACGCTGACCGTCCGTCCGGAGGGCCCGCCGAGCAGGGCGACCTTGACCTCCGCGGTCGTAGATCCCCCGTCGCTTCCCTCGGTGACCTGGGCGTCCAGTACGGCGACACCCGGCGGGCCGTCGTCATCCTTGATCGTGAGCGTGCCGCTGCCGTCGACGACGGGGCCGGCACCGACCGGCTCCCCGAGCTCGACCGTCGCGGTCTCGTCGTCCTCGTCGAGGGCGTCCCCAACGACCTTGACCGTGACGTGTGCTTCTGTGTCGCCGGGAGCGATCTCCACGGTCCCGGCATCCAGGTCGACATCGGCGCCGGTCGCCGTTCCGGCCGTGACCGCCCAGGGCACCCTGACCGTCCGCCCGGAGGGCGAGCTCAGCGTCGCCAGGACGTCGGAGTCGGTCCGGGTCGCCGCCGTTCCCTCGACGACCTCGGCGTCCGCCACGGAGACGGTCGGCGGGTCGTCGTCATCGGTGATCGTCAGGGTCGCCGTACCGACGCCCACCGTGGCCCGGGTCGGGGTCCCCAACTGGACGGTGAGCGTTTCGTTGTCCTCGTCCAGCGCGTCCGGCACCACCGGCACCGTGATCTGTCGCGACGTCGTGCCGGCCGGGAAGGTGACGGTGCCTCCCGCCAGCGCCGCGTCCTCCGCCGTGGCCGTACCGGCAGTGAGGGTGTAGGGCACGGTGACCTCGCGGCCGGACTCGGCGTCGAGCGTCACTCCGACCGTCGCCGAGGTGTCCGCGCCGCCGGTGCCTTCGACCACGGTGGCTGCGGCCACGGAGACGGCGGGCTCGCCGTCGTCGTCGGTGAGCGTCACGATCCCGTCCGCACGCACGACCTTGGCTCCGGTCGCCGAGGTCGCACGCACCGTGAAGGTCTCGTCGATCTCGTCGCGGGTGTCGCCGATCAGGTCGACGCTGACGGTGGCGCTGGTCTGGCCGGCGGGGATGGTCACGGTGGTGGCGTTCTTGGCGGTGTAGTCCTCGCCCGCGGTCGCCGTGCCGTCGACGGTCCTCACCGTGACGTTGACCGGCGACGATGCGGCCGTCGAGAGGGTCACCGGCACGACGGCGGTCGCGCTCGACTCGGACACCGTCAGGTCGCCGACCGACACCTGCGGTCCGGTTGGGGTGTCGTCGTCGACAATCGTCACGACCGCGGTGTCGTCCACCAGGTCGTAGCCCGCCCCACCCTGCAGCTTGAGCCGCAGGGTCTCGACCGGCTCGATCACTCCGTCACGCTGGACCGCCACCGCCACCGTTGCCGAGAGGCTGCCCGCCGGCACCGTCACAGTGCCGGACGCGTCGACGAAGTCGGTGCCGGCCGTGGCGGTGCCCGCCTGGAGCGACCACGGCACCGAGACGTCCCCGGAGGACGGCGCGGTCAGCGTCACCGGCACCTCGACGGTGGTGGTCCCGGAGCCGTTGCCCTCGAGGGCCGACGCATCATCTGCGGAGACGCCCGGCGGCGGAGCCGGCTTGACGGGTGGCTGGTCCTGGAGCCCGGAGCCCTTGCCGGACGCGGTCGCCACGTTGCCAGCGCCGTCCACGACCTGCATGAAGTACTCGAAGCCCTCGGCCCCAGCGGGCAGCGCGGCGGCGCCGCGCCAGACCCCATTGGCCTCGGCCAGCGACAGCGACTGGTAGTCCCCGTCGGTTCGCCACATCACGAGCACGCGCCGGATACCGCTGCCGTCCTCGGCCGCGACCTCGAACTCCGCCTGAGGTGTGGCCCCCGCCCTGAAGACGCCGCGAGCAGCGCCGAGCCGGGGTGCGTTGTAGTCGGTGCTCTGGGAGTACTGCACCTCGACGCCCACGTCATCGAAGGTCCGCTGCACGCCGGTGCCGTTGACATCAGGCGTTCCGTCGCCGAGGAACTGGCCGAGGACCATCACCAGGTTCTGCCGGGTGCCGGTGCCGTCGGCGGATGCGGGGCCCAGCGGGTCGTCGTACGTCGTCACGTGCGCCAGCGACGAGGGGAAGGTGCTCTCGCTGAAGGGGCGCTCGGGCTCGTTGGCCGCGAGATCGGTGACCGGCCGGGTGAAGGCCGCATTGAAGGGGGCCTCGTCGGGTCGCAGCGACAGCCGGGTGATGAGCGCACCGTGGGCCGGGAGAAGGTCACCCGCCTCGTTGCGCGCCGTCACCTCGGACACCACGCGCGGCTGGATCGGCCGACCCGGGGTCACCTGCGGCTCCTGGCCGTCGGCCCGGTAGAAGTCGCCGATCGCGGTGTTGACCTTCGTGAACGTCGGCGTGAGCGACCTGGTCAGCGTCGAGACGCCGCCCGAGGCGTCGCTCGGCGTCTGGAAGGCAGGGCCCGGCACTTGCGGAGCAGTTCCGGGGGTGCCCAGCCGGTACATCGGGAGCCCGAACAGGGTCGTGGTGGCGATGACCTTCTCGTCCGCGTTGCCGTAGAGGCCCTGCTGCGCGAAGTAGCGCTGCTTGGCCGAGCGCATCGCGGCGCCGAGGTCCTGGTCGTAGCCCAGCTGTTCGCCGTAGAGGACGAGGAGCCGCTCGTGCAGACCCGCGGTGGCCAGGTCGCCGTAGCCGAAGCCGGTCACGCCGACGTACGCCGCGCCGCGTTGCTCGAGGCGCTGGGGGAAGTCGATGGCGTTGCCCGGGAGGGTGCCGTCGGGGACGGACAGGCCGGAGTGGCAGCCCATCGAGATCAGCAGCTGGGCCCCCGAGGGAAGGGCGTTCGCGAGCTCGTCGGGGGTCAGGATGTCGGTGCCGTTGGTGTAACCGGACGCGGTGAGCGCCTTGTCGAAGTCGTAGTGGGCGTAGATGCCGTTGACCCGCTTCTCGGGACTTCCCGAGAGCTTGCTGAGCAGCTGGTCCTTGGTCCAGCTGTCGTTGATGGTGTCGTCGGACACCGGTGCCGTGCCGCCGGCCGCCTGCAGGGAGGTGCGCAAGGCTCCGGACAGTCCCGAGGCGCCGTCCTTCATGAAGTCGTAGCCCGTCGTCGTGACGCCCGCGGTGGAGATGAGCCCGTTCGCGTCGAGGTAGGCCTGCACGGCGCCCTGGATCTCCTGGGGTGTCTCGACCAGTCGCCCGAGTCCCAGGTCGGGCAGGTAGAGCCGGTGGTCGAGCCAGCGTGTCGGGTTCCCGTCGACGTAGGGGTCGTCGGAGAGCATGTGCTCACCGGCGAGGGCCTCGCCGAGCGGAGAGCCCCCGAGCATCGAGGCGTAGCCCCGCTCGTTGCCGTTGCGGGTCAGGTCGCCCAGTCTGGCGAACGGCAGCTGCTGGTCACCCCCGACGAGGACGACGTTGCTCAGCTGGGGGTGCGGCTCGAAGTCGCCCGCTCCGGACTCGATCCGTCCGACGAGATCGGCGACCGCGCCGACTACGTCGTTGGCCTTGTCAGGGGAGCAGGAGTCCGCGTCCCAGGCAGCGGTAGCGGCGCGGACCCCCGCGTCGCCGTCGACGCGAACGACGGCCCCGTCGACGCTCGCTTCGGAGGCGAGCTCCTCGAGCTTGCTGATCGTGGCCTGAGTCGCCTCCTCACCGAACCGCGCGGCGAAACGCCCGCGGTCGATGAGCAGGAGGGTGCGGGCCGATGCGGACAGGGCAGAGGGGGCGAGGGTGCCGGCCGAGCCCTCGGGCACGGCGTGGGCGTAGGTGGTGCACTGGACCGGAGTGCGAGGCACGTTGGTCCGCACCCGCAGCACGTAGGGCAGCGTGTTGTCCAGGCCGTTGTAGGCACTGACCTGGATCCGGTTGGCGCCTGTCGCCTCCGCATCCTCGACCGGGGCCCGGTTGGACGTCGAGGTTGCGAGCACGGTCGCGTTGGGGTCGACCGGGACGTCGGCTGACGTCGCCTGGTCCGGCAAGGAGCCGTCGGTGCCGATCAGGTCACCAGCAACGTCGTCCGCTGCCGCGGGGGCCGAGCCCACGCTGCGAGCGGGCGCCTGGTTGGGGTCACCGGCTCCGCCGATGTCGGTGGGTGGTCCGTAGAGCACCAGGTCGGCATCACCGGCGAAGTGGCTCAGCCGCACGCCGACCCGGCGCCCGGCCGGTGGGGCGAACGAGTACATGTCGACGTCGGAGGCCTCGTCGACGTAGCCGAGGTAGAGGGTGTCGCCGGCCACCGACCTCGGGAGATCCGGCGAAGGCTCGCCGTCCGGTTCGACGACCTGGACGGCCAGGGGAGACGCAGACTTCGTCAGCCCGCCCATCGAAGCCCGGGCCTTCACGGCGAAGGAGCCCAGCTGGAGGCCGGGGTTGGCCTCGAACCGGACGGTGACGCCGTCATTGCCGATCCCGGCGAACCGCCAGGTGAGCACCGTCCCGGCGTTGGTCTCCTGGACCGTCAGAGCGGGTGCGTCACCGGAGACCGGTGAGATCTGCGTGGAGCCGGGCACGAAGCGCGCCCCGACCGGCAGGGTGGCACTGACCGATCCGTTGAACGGGCCGTCCCCGGCAGGGACAGCGGCGACGGTGTAGGTCACCACCTCGGGCGAGGTGTCGAACTCCTGGATGCCCGAGCCGGCGAGGTCGAGCTGCTCCCACGGGTAGTCCTCGGCCTCCAGGAATCCGAGGACCACGTCGTTGACGTCCAGGTCCTGCGGGAAGGCGGCAGCCACGTCGTCGACGTCCAGGGCGGACAGGGCACCGCCGAGGTCGGCCAGGGTGGTCGCAGGGAAGACGGCACCCTGGGCGAGCGCCTGCTGCAACGTCGATCCGCTGCAGGTGAAGCCGTCGAGGCCGCAGGCCACCGTGCGCGGGGTGAAGTCACCGTCCGCCGGGCGACCGGCCACAGCCGCGCTGGTCGTGATGGCCCGCGCGAGGGACACCTCACCGACCTCGCTGACCTCGAGCCCTGCCTGGTGCAGGGGTGCCGTGAGCAGCGGCGCGGCGCTGGCGCGGAGGGTCGTCAGGTTGCGGGCCACCGGCGGGCGCCGGAGCAGCGGCTCCTCCTCGAGCGCCTCGGCCGCCTCCGGGCGTACGTCGAGCTCCAGCAGGGTGGTCGTCGGCGCGACTTCCAGGCTTGCGCAGGTGGCGTCGGTCGAGTCGTCGAGCAGCTGGCACCACGATCGGCCGTCGGCGTAGGTCAGTGACTGCACCGGGGTCCGCCCGAGGTGGAGCGCGGCGGAGGTCAGGTTGACCAGGACGGATGAGGTGAAGTCGAGGTCGGAGACCTTGAGGGCGCGCAGGGGATGACTGTCAGGCAACGTGCCGCCGACAAGCAGGTCGAGCACCATCCCGAACGTCGTCGACGACAGGGCTCGACCGGCCAGAGGCGTGCCGGCCAGTAGCCGGGTCCACCCGCCTTCGACCTCGACCATCGACAGCGGCGAGTTGCGCATCGCGGGGCTGTTGCGCATCGCCGGAGCCAGCTCGGCGAGCGGCGAGTTGCGCATCGCCGGGCTGTTGCGCATCGCCGGGCTGTTGCGCATCGCGGGCGTGTTGGCGATGTCGAACTCAGCGTTCTTCAGCCTGTCCAGCGGGATGTTGTCGATCGGGACGGCATCCGCCCCCGGAGGGGTGGAGGTCGCCGACGCGGTCAGGGAGACGTCGAGTCCCGTGGCCGGCTCGCCGGCCAATCGGGTGAGGAACACGTCCCGCTTGCCGTTGGTGTCGCCGGCGACGAGGGTGTCATCGTCGGACAGGAAGCCCACGGCCGTGCCGTCGGGGCTCAGGATCGGGGGCCCATAAGCGCCGGGGGAGGTCCGGTTCGAGACATCGGTGCGCACGGGCGTCTCGCCGTCGAACGACAGGTAATGCCGACCGCCGGAAGCGAAGCTGATCGTGCGGCCGTCCGCGGACAGGTCAGGTGACGTTGCCTGCTGCCCACCCGGACCCGTCACCAGTCGCGAGGTGGTGGCCTCTGGCTCCCCCAAGACACCATCGGTGTCGGCGTCGCGGTCGATCAGGAAGACGTGCCCCGTGTTGGTCTCGTCCAGAGTGTGGATGGCGACGTACCGGCCCCCGTCGGAGATCGCAGGAGGCTGGTCAAGGGCCGACGTCGCGGCGCCGAGGAGGGTCGTGGAGGTGGCGCCGAGGTCCACTTCGTCCAGGACACCGTCTGCGTCCGCGTCACGGTCGTGGACGTAGTAGGCAGGTCCAGCAGGACTGCCGGGGTCGAGGTTGGTGAACGTGGAGATGAAGGTGACAAAGCGTCCGTCAGGGCTGAGTCGGGGACGGAAGGCCCCGAGGTAGTTGCCGCAGCCACCACCCGTTCCCTCAGCACCCGCAGAGGTGACCGAGACCCGCCGCGTGGCCACGTCTCCCGGCTCATCCAGCCGTCCGTCTCCCGCAACGTCGCGATCGCGGATGTAGACGTCCAGGCAGTTGTTGGTGTCGCCCGAGGCCAGGATGGCATTCGAGGTGAACGCGACCGTGCGTCCGATGGCGTCGATGCTCACATCGGGCCCGACCGTCAGTCCGGCGGGAGGGTTTCCGTTGTCGGTGCCGCTGTAGCCGTTGCTGAACCCACTGCTGACCGAGCCCGGCGTCGCCATGCGGCTGACGATGACCGTGCCCGAGTCACCCGGCTCGTCGAGGATGCCGTCCTGGTCGCGATCCCGGTCCCGGACGAACACGTCCAAGGCTCCGTTGTCGGCACATACCCGGGTGCACGGGGTGGGAACGAGGTTGCCATCGGGGGCGGCTGAGGCGAATACCACCTGCGACCCGTCGCCGTTGACCGCGCCGCCGAAGCTGTCACCATTGGGCGCACCTCCGGTCGGGGTCACGCTGATGCGCCGCGTCACGCCGGTCGTCGTGTCGCGCGCGAAGACATCCCAACCACTGGTGTCGCCGGCCACGAGGCCCGGGTGGAAGTGCTCGAAGACCACATGCGTGCCGTCGCGGGAGAGGTCCACGGGCTGGTAGTAGTCGGTCTGCGAGAGCTGGCTGCCGTCTGGTGCGAGGTTGACGCGCTCGACCGAGACGACCTGGGTCGCGGCCGCGGCGGGTGACGTGAACGCCTGGAGTCCAAGCGGGAGAACGGTCGCGGCGACCCCCACGACGAGTCCTCTGACCATCGCTGCATGCCACCTACCGGTGGCCACGGCACGCCTGGGCACGAATGCCACCTCGGTCCCCCTGACTCTGGGGCAGCGCCCCATGTTCACGAGGTGTCCCCACACCCCGACCACTGGGCCCCATCCGCAGCGGTCGCGAGAAGCGTACGTGCGCCTGGGTCGGAAAAGGCCTCTTTGAATCTATCTTTACTCGTCTGAGGTGCCCGCCAGATGTTAATAGTGAGCCTCCCTCCTCTGGGCGGGCGCGCGATGCGATGGATGCAGAGCGTCCCCCCGCGACGGCCGGCGCTCCGTCAGCCCGCCGACACTGGGTGTGTCGGGTAGCCGACACAGCCCGGTGGTTGAGCAGGGAGGCGCCCCAGCGCCGAGCGTCGTCGAAACCCCCGC
>DASSJR010000297.1:0-3948 GCA_035691135.1 Nocardioides sp.
CCGGCCGCCGAGGCCGAGACGAGGAGGCCGACGAGCTGCGTGCGCCGACGACGGGTCAGGCGCACCAACGCGATGACCGGGACGATCGTGCCCGCGATGATAGGCAGCAGCGAGGCGACGACGCCGGCCCCCCGGGGGTCATCGGCCGGGAGCGGAACCACGTCGGTGACCCGGGGTTGGGCACCCTGCTGGGCGGCGAGCTGTGTGCCCATCGTCGAGAGGGCCTGTGCGACGACCGGACTGGCCGCCGACGCGGTCAGCACCTGGGGGCCGGCGGGCGTCACCACGATGCCGCCGTAGACCTTGCGGTCGCGGATCGCCTGGGTCAGCTCGGCAGCGGACCCGTAGGAGGTGACCTCGAACGCCCCGGGCTCACGAGACTTCAACGCCTGTGACACCTGGGCCACGCCCGCCGACGGCCCGGCGACGCCCAGCGGGAGGTCGTGCGGCGCACCCTTGACGGCCGGGATGCCGAACGCGAGCAGGACAAGCGTCACGACCGCTGCGACCAGCAGCGGGGCCCCGACCATGGCCTCGAGCTCTCGTCGCGCTCGGTGCGCCTCCGGCGCGGGACCGCCGCTTTCTGCTGCGGACGTGGGCGCCGCCGTGGCGATCCGTACCTCCCTGTGCTGTTCGTGCGTGCTCATGATCTGCTCCCCTCTCCGGATTCAACATGTGATGAAATCAGAGGTTAGACCTTCGCGGACAGGATTTCAACGCTTATTGAAAATCGGTTAGGCTCGGTCCATGGCCTCCCTTCGTGACCCGGCGGACTCGCCGCCGGTTGCCGCGGTCGGCCCGGACTCCGGGGTCGGCCCGGTCCCCCCCGCCGACGCCCGACCAGCCTCGCCAGGCCCGCCAGGCCTGCCAGGCCGGGCGGGCACGCGACCCGCCAGCCGGCGCCCCGCGCGCCGGGCCGGCCGGCGCCCCGGCGATGCCAACACGCGCCAGGAGATCCTGGATGCAGCGCGGAAGGCGTTCAGCGAGAACGGCTACAGCGCCACCTCCCTGCGGGCCATCGCGGCCCGCGCGGACGTCGACGTCGCGCTCGTGTCGTACTATTTCGGCCGCAAGGAGCAGCTCTTCGCGGCGGCCATGGAGCTGCCGGTCAGCCCCGGGGACGTCATCGAGCGCGCGTTCGCCGGAGGGGTCGACGTGGCGGGGCCGCGCCTGGTCGACCTCTTCCTCGGCGTGTGGGAGGACCCGGCGTCAGGGCCCGCCATGCAGGCTCTGTTCCGCGGGGCGGCCGCCCACGAGGACTCCCGGCGCGCCCTCAGCGAGTTCGCGGCGAAGGAGATCATCCAGCGGTATGCCGGCCACATCACCGCCGCAGAACCGCTTCGGCGCGCGTCGCTGGCGGCGACCCAAGTCGTGGGCATGGCGATCCTGCGGTACGTGATCCGCGCCGAGCCCGTGGTGCGACTGCGCCGTGAAGACATCGTCGCCGACCTCGGCCAGACCGTGCAGCGCTACCTCACCGGTCCGCTCAGCACGTCCGAACTGACACACTGACGGCGTGCCAGACGCACATCGCGAGGTCTTCCACAAGGCGAGCGCGAGCGCCCCTCCTGGCTACTTCACCTGGGAGGCTGCCGGGCTCGCGTGGCTGGACGACGCCGCTTCGGCGAGCGGGGGGGCCAGTGCGGCCGAGGTGGTCGACGTCGGCGCCCACCACCTCGACCTCGTGTGGATCACCCCCACCAGCGCGTCGCCCGACGCTGCCGAGTCCTTCGGCAGACATCTGGCGCGCACCCACCTTGCCGGAGCGCCGGCATACGGCAGCCCCCCGCCGGGCTGGAAAGGCGACGGCTTCCTCGGGCCGCTGGTCGAGCTGCTCCCACTCCAGCTGCGGCCTACGGACACGTGGGGCCCGTTCTACGCGGAGCAGCGCATCCTCGCCACGCTGGCCCTCGGCCGAGACCGGGCGGTGTATGACGACAGTGACGTGGCCGTCTTCGAGGCGGTCGCGAAGCGGGTGGCGTCAGGGGAGTTCGACAACGGCGGGCCGCCGTGGCGCCTGCACGGCGATCTCTGGGCAGGCAACATTCTGTGGACGCGAAAGGGCGGAGTCCTCATCGACCCTGCAAGCCATGGGGGACATCGCGAGGCTGACCTGGGGATGCTGGCGCTGTTCGGCTGCGCCCACCTGGACCGGATCATCGGCGCCTACCAAGAGGTCTCGCAGCTGGACTCCGGGTGGCTCGCCCGTCGCCCCTTGCACCAGCTGCACCCGCTGATGGTCCATGCCGTCCTCTTCGGCGGCGGGTACATCGCCCAGAGCCTGGCCGCTGCACGCCGGTTCGCTTGACTCGCCGCGCAGTGGTTCCGGGTGCCGTGTTCCGGGTCGCGCGTTCCGGGTAGCGCGTCCGGGTAGCAGGTGGCCTTACCCCCGAATGGGGGCTAGCACGGAAGCGCCCATACCTGTTCAGCGGGCACATTGTCTGGCATAGGCGGTGAGGGAACCGCCTGCAGACAAGAGGGGAAAGCGCATGAGAACTGCCCGCAGAACTGCCCTGATCGGCCTCGGTGCGGCCGCCGCCCTGCTGCTCTCGGCTGGTCCCAGCCTGGCGCACGAGTGCATGAACGCCAGCAAGAACCAGGCGGCCGGGGTGCAAATCGTCATCGATGCCAACACCGGGGCGATCGAGTGGACCACCCCGGGTTTGGCCAACCGCTTTGACCAAGGCCTCGTGGACCCCAACACGGGTGAGGGCTTCCACGGCCTTGTCGGCCTGGACTTCGACAGTGACGGCGTCGTCGACGTGTCCACCTACATCGTGGGCCGCGAGGGTGAGATTCCCGACAAGGCCCAGCTCAACGGGGACCCGTGCCACGGGGTCACGAGCATCGAGGCCTTCTTCACCCACTGCGTGGGCTAGTTGTACTGACCGGACAGGTTGGTCAAGTCGGTGTGACGACACGGTGTGACGTGACGTGAAGGGAGGACCCTCCCGCGGTTGAGTGGAACTGCTGAAGGTTCACTCGACAGGAAGGTCCTCCCGTGTCCCACGCTAATGCAGCCCTGACTCCGCGCGCCCGGCTCAAGGTCGCCCGACTGGTCGTCGAGGACGGCTACCCCATCAGCGAGGTCGCGGCCCGTTTCCAGTGCTCCTGGCCCACGGTGAAACGGTGGGTCGACCGGTACCGGGCCGGCGACCGGTCCATGCTCGACCACTCATCGCGCCCCCACACCGTGCCGGCCAAGACACCGCTGCCGGTCACCAGGCGCTTGGTCAGCCTGCGCCTGCGGTTGCGGGAGGGTCCGGTCCAGCTGGCGGCGCGCTGCGGGATCGCGCCCTCGACCGCCCACCAGATCCTCGTGCGGTGCCGGCTCAACCGGCTGGCCCATGTCGACCGAGCCACCGGCGAACCGGTCCGCCGCTACGAACACCCCCACCCCGGGGCGATGATCCATGTGGACGTCAAGAAGCTGGGGAACATCCCCGACGGAGGCGGCTGGCGCTACGTCGGGCGCCAGCAGGGCCGCCAGAACCGCGCCGCGACCCCGGACAAGACCAGAAGCGTCCACCACAACCCCAAGATGGGACACGCCTTCGTCCACACCGTCATCGACGACTACTCCCGCGTCGGCTACGCCGAGGTCCACGACGACGAGACAGCCGCCACCGCTGTCGCGGTCCTACGCCGCGCGGTCGCCTGGTTCAACCAGCGCGGCGTCACGATCGAACGGGTCCTGTCCGACAACGGGTCGGCCTACCGCTCGTTCCTGTGGCGCGACGCCTGCGCCGAGCTCGGCATCAAAGCCAAGAGGACCCGCCCCTACCGGCCCCAGACCAACGGAAAGATCGAACGATTCCACCGCACCATGGCCGACGGGTGGGCCTACGCCCGGCACTACACCACCGAAGCCGAACGCCGAGCATCCCTGCCCGCTTGGCTCCACGCCTACAATCACCACCGGCCCCACTCAGCCTGCGGGAACCAGCC
>DASSJR010000298.1:0-14692 GCA_035691135.1 Nocardioides sp.
CGAGCGTGGCTTCGTTCGTGGCGGCGTTCATTGACATCAGGTGCCCGAAGACCGCGGCCTCAAACGGGCGCGCCCGGCTGGCCTCGGGTCTCGTGGCTGGCTCACTGACCCATCTCACCGTGCTCGACGGCGGTCGAGAGCGGGGGGGAGTCGTCCGGCCAGACGAGTCGTGGGCGGCGGCCGCCCGTCGTACCGCCCCGAATGTCACCGGCCACCTCGGGCCACTGGACCTCTCCGGTGAGATCAAGCGGTTCCAGATCGACCACGACCTGCGGGTCTCGCTGCGCGCGATGATGAGGGGCGACTTGCCCGACGTCGCCCGCTGGTGGTCGTGGGAGCGTGTTCGCACGTGGTTCGACACCGATGGGGAGCCCGACATCACCACCGTCACCGCTCGGTACGGACCCCGGCTCGACGGCATCGCACCCACCCGGATGTGGGTGGTGGAGGTGAACGACCGCGCGGCCGGCTTCTGCCAGGGCTACCGCGTGCGCGACTATCCCGAGTACGCCGTGCTCACCCCTGACCCGGACGCCGGGCGGTGGACTACGCGATCGGCGACGAGCGGTTCGCCGATCGTGGGATCGGCACCAGGATGTTGTGGGTGTGGATGGCCGGTGCGCGCCGGCGGTAGCCCGACGTCAGGTCGTACTTCTCCTCGCCCGACCACCGCAACGGAGCCTCGCTCCGGGTCCTGGAAAAGGTGGGCTTCGTCCGTGGAGCCTGGTTCGACGAGCCGGGCCGGGACCGGTTCGGTATCCACCCACGTGGGCTGCACGCTCGACGTCGGCGCGGTGATCGGGTAGTCGCGGGTCGAGCATGCCGGCGACTGTCCGACATGATGTGCACATGACGCCGCACCTGCACCGTCTGCCGCCCGGTGCGGTGGACCTCACGGCCATCCCCACCGACGCCAAGCCCGGGTTCGACGGGAAGAAGCGCGACGGCAAGAACGCACTCTTTGCCATGGGTGACGAACTGTCCGATCTCCAGGAGCAGCTCTGGGCCGAGGGCTTCACCGGATCGCGACGCCGGGTGCTGCTGGTCCTGCAGGGAATGGACACCGCGGGCAAGGGAGGAGTCCTGCGGCACACCGTCGGTCTGGTCGACCCTCAGGGAGTGAAGATCACCAGCTTCAAGGCGCCGACCGAGGAGGAACGCCGGCATCCCTTTCTCTGGCGGGTGCGGAACGCGCTTCCGAAGCCGGGCTACATCGGAGTCTTCGACCGTTCCCACTACGAGGACGTGCTGATTGCCCGGGTGAAGGAAATCGTGAAGCCGCGCACGGTGTCGAGCCGCTACCGGCAGATCAACGAGTTCGAGGCCGAGCTGGCCCAGGACGACGTGACGATCCTGAAGTGCATGCTGCACATCTCGCCCGAGGAGCAGAAGTCGCGCTTGCTTGCCCGACTGGGCAAGCCGAACAAGCACTGGAAGTTCAACCCGGCCGATGTCGACGAGCGGCGGAAGTGGTCGGCCTACCGCGAGGCCTACGAGCTGGCCCTCGAGCACACCAACACCGAGATCGCCCCGTGGCACGTGATCCCCTCCGATCACAAGTGGTACCGCAATCTCGCGATCGGCCAGCTGCTCCTGGACACGCTGCGTGGCATGGCCCTGCGCTGGCCGGAGGCCGACTTCGACGTCGACGAGCAGAGGCAACGGCTCCTCGGAGAGGACCTGGTCCGGTGATCCCCACCGTCTCGGTCACCCGCTACGTCACACCACTGCGCGAGGGAGGCAGCCTGCCCGGCATCGTCGAGGCGGACGACCTCGGCACTTACGTCTGCAAGTTCCGCGGCGCCGGCCAGGGTGTGCGCGTGCTGGTCGCGGAGGTGGTCGTCGGGGAGCTGGCCCGGAGGATCGGCTTGTCCACCCCTCGGCTGGTCGGCCTCGACCTGGATCCGGAGATCGCGCGCTACGAGGCCGACGAGGAGGTGCAGGACCTCCTGGGGGCCAGTGCCGGTCTCAACCTCGGGATCGACTTCCTGCCCGGAGCGTTCGGCTACGACGGAACCGTCCACGACGGCGCGTCCGTCGCCGCCAAGATCCTGTGGCTCGACGCCTTCACCGCCAACGTGGACCGCAGCTGGCGCAACCCCAACCTGCTCGTCTGGCACGACCGGCTCTGGGTGATCGACCACGGGGCCGCGCTCTACTTCCACCACGCCTGGCCGGGCGGCGTGACCGACCCGGCGCGGTTCGCGCGGCAGCCGTGGGACCTTGACGACCACGTGCTGCGCGCCCACTCCGGCGGGCTGGGAGCCGCCGACGAGGAAATCACCGGCCGACTGGACGAGCGGGTGTTCGCCGACGTGCTGTCCGACGTACCCGACGAATGGCTGGAGGCCGTCCCGGGCGCGGACACACCCGACGCCGTACGCCAGGCCTACGTGTCGTTCCTGATCGAGCGGCTCGCGACGCGTCAGTGGCTTCCGTCCTCAGAGGCTGCATGAACACGCTTGCCTACCAGTACGTCGTCCTGCGCTGCGTCCCCCGGGTGGAGCGTGAGGAGTTCATCAACGTCGGCGTGGTCCTTTACTGCCAGGCGTCCGACTACCTCGACGTCCGCTGGCGTGTGGAGCGCGACCGGCTGCGGGCCCTCGATCCCGAGCTCGACCTCGACCAGGTGTGCGAGGCGCTGTCGTTCGTGGCCGGCGTCTGCGCCGGGGACGAGCGCGGGGGGACCGCAGCCGAGCAGCCGATCGGCACCCGCTTCGGCTTCCTCATGGCACCCCGCAGCACCGTGCTGCAGCCGGGGCCGGTGCACGGCGGGGTGACGACCGACCCGGCCGAGCAGCTCGAGCTCCTGCTCGGCCGGTTGGTCAGCTCACACAGGGACTAGCTCGACGGCGCCGACGGCGTAGCGGGCCAGGACTGCGCGGGCGAGCTCCGGGTGGGCGCCCAGCGGCTCCGAGGCAGCGACCGCGCCGGCCTCGAGTGCCAGCTCGGTCGCCCGGTCGGCCAGGAAGCCCGGGGCCAGGAACATCGACGCAACCGCAATGTGGCGGCGCCCTTCCCGGCGGAACGCGCGGACGGCCTCACCCGTGGCGGGCGGAGCCGCCGAGGCGTAGGCCGCGGTCACGGGCAGCTTGTGCCGGGTACCCCACACCCGGGCCAGCCTGGCAACCGCCTGGTTGGCGAGGGCATCCGTGGAACCGGCCGCGGCCAGCACGAGGGCATCGAGCTCACGCACCCGCGAGGCCTTGAGCGCCTCACGCATGCGCAGGTCGAGCACCTCGAGGAAGCTCGGCTCCATACCGAGGATCGAGGTGGTCCGGATCTTGAGTCCCTCGTGACGCGCGGTCGCGGCGGCCACGGCCTCGGGGACGTCGACCTTGGCGTGGTAGGCCTCGGTGAGCAGCAGCGGCACGACCACGATCTCGTCGTACTTGGCGCGGACCAGCTTGTTGACGACCGTCTGGAAGGACGGCTTCGACAACTCCAGGAACGCGGGCTCGATCCTCAGGTCCGGGCGCAGCGCGCGGACCTCGTCGACCAGGGCGGTGATGGTCTCGGCGGACCGCGGGTCACGACTTCCGTGAGCCAGGGCCACCAGTGCAGGAGCAGCCATCAGCGCGGCCTCCTCTCATTCTGTGGTGAACAACGACCGACCACGCTGTCGGTTTGGAGATCTGCGTCACAGTGCAGGTCACGGGGCTGGGGCATCAGTGGATCCCGCACTCGGTCTTGGTGGTGCCGGCCCAGCGTCCGCTCCGGGGGTCGTCACCGGGGGCGACCCGCCGGGTGCACGGCCAGCACCCGATGGACGGGTAGCCGTCGTAGACCAGCGGGTTGACCAGCACGCCGTTGTCGGCGATGTAGCGCTCGACCTGCTCGTCGGACCAGCGGGCCAGCGGCGAGACCTTCACCTTGCCCTTGCGGGCATCCCACCCGACGACCGGCGCGATGATCCGGTCGTGGGTCTCGGCGCGGCGCAGCCCCGTCGCCCAGGCGTCGTAGTTCTCGAGTGTTGCCTTCAGGGGAGCCACCTTGCGCAGCGCGCAGCAGAGGTCGGGGTTGGTCTTGTAGAGGTCCTTGCCGTAGGCCTCGTCCTGCTCTGCCACGGTTTGCTCAGGCGTCACGTTGACCAGGTTGACCGGCAGCGTCGCCTCGACCGCGTCGCGGGTACCGATGGTCTCGGCGAAGTGGTAGCCGGTGTCGAGGAAGACCACGTCCACGCCGGGTGCGACCTGGGAGGTGAGGTGGGCCAGGACCGCGTCGCCCATCGAGGACGTCACGCAGAACCGGTCGCCGAAGGTCGCGACCGCCCACTCGATGATGTGCTCGGCCGGGGCCAGCTCGAGCTCCGCCCCGACGTGGGACACCAGCTCGCGGAGCTCCTCCGGGCTACGGCCGTCGGTGTGGGTGCCCTTGAACTCGCGGGCGGAGCGCGTCGTCGCCGTGGTCATTGCGCGGCCGCCGGTCGGATCATCCCGATCATCTTCACGCTGAACGCACGCAGGCAGGAGCGGCACTCCCAGGACCGTTCCGCGCCCTCGTGGGGCCAGAGGTTCTCGTCACCGCAGTAGGGGCAGTGGAAGGGCTGCGCGCGCTCAGTCATGCCGGCGTCAGTTCTCGTTCGCCGCGCAGCACCACGTCGTCGGCCCGGGTCACCCAGGCGGCGAACGCCTCGTCCGGCTCACGCTCGGCGAGGAACGCGGAGACCACGTTGGTGATGTAGTCGTCGAGATCCTCGCTCGTGACCTTGTGGGCCCGCAGCTTCTTGCCGAAGGCGTTGGTCAGCCCCAGGGTGCCGCCGAGGTGCACCTGGAACCCCTCGACCTGGTTGCCGTGGCGGTCCATGACCAGCTGGCCCTTGAGGCCGATGTCGGCCACCTGGGTGCGGGCGCAGGCGTTGGGGCAGCCGTTGACATTGACCGTGATCGGGACGTCGAGGTCGGGGAACCGGTGCTCGAGCTCCGAGATCAGCGCCTTGGCGCGGTTCTTGGTGTCGACGATCGCCAGCTTGCAGAACTCGATCCCGGTGCAGGCCATGGTGTTGCGGCGCCAGTTCGAGGGGTGCGCGGTCAGCCCGATCTTCTCGAGGTCGGCGGTGAACGCGGCCACGTCCGCGCCGTCGACACCGAGGACGACCAGCTTCTGGTACGCCGTCAGCCGGGCGCCCAGGGCGCCGTACTCCTCGACGAGATCGGCCAGTCCGCTCAGCGTCGTACCGTCGATCCGGCCGACGAGGGGCGCGGCGCCGACATAGAACTTGCCGTCCTTCTGCTCGTAGACGCCGATGTGGTCGCCCTGACGGACCGGGGACGCGGGGGAGGGGTTGTCGATGAGCGCCCGGTGGAGGTACTCCGACTCGAGGACCTCGCGGAACTTCTCCTTGCCCCAGTCGGCCACGAGGAACTTGAGGCGGGCCCGCGAGCGCAGCCGGCGGTAGCCGTAGTCACGGAAGATCGACGTGACGCCCTCCCAGACGTCGGCCACCTCGTCCAGGGGGATCCACACGCCGAGCTTCTGCGCGATCATCGGATTGGTCGAGAGCCCGCCGCCGACCCACAGGTCGAAGCCGGGTCCGTGCTCAGGGTGGACGGTGCCCACGAACGAGATGTCGTTGACCTCCGGGGCCACGTCATGGCTGGGGTGGCCGGTCACGGCGGTCTTGAACTTCCGGGGGAGGTTGGAGAACTCCGGGTTGCCGATCGCGCGACGCTTGATCTCGGCGAGCGCCGGGGATCCATCGATGATCTCGTCCTTGGCGATCCCGGCGACGGGGGAGCCGAGGAAGGGCCGCGGCGAGTCGCCACAGGCCTCGGTCGTGTCCAGGCCGACGCCCTCGAGCCGCTCCCAGATCGCGGGGACGTTCTCGATCTCGATCCAGTGGTACTGGATGTTGTTGCGGTCGGTGATGTCGGCGGTGTTGCGGGCGTAGGCCGACGAGGACTCGCCGAGGGCGCGCAGCTGGTCGACACCGAGGACCGCCCCGTCCGTGCGCACCCGCATCATGAAGTAGCGGTCGTCGAGCTCCTCCTCCTCGAGCATCGCGGTCTTGCCGCCGTCGAGCCCGGGAGCGCGCTGGGTGTAGAGGCCCATCCACCGGAAGCGGCCGCGCAGGTCGGCCGGGTCGATCGAGTCGAAGCCGCGCTTGGCGTAGATGTTGAGGATCCGGGCGCGGACGTTGAGCGGGTTGTCGTCCTTCTTGGTCTGCTCGTTCTTGTTCAGCGGTTCGCTGTAGCCGAGGGCCCACTGGCCCTCGCCGCGCCGCGGCCGGGGCCGCGAGCTGCGGACGGTCGAGTCGTTCATGGAGGAAGGTCCTTCACGCTGAGTGCCGCGCGCGACGGTGAGCGCGGATTCGAGAAAGGGCGGCGTCGTTCAGCGGGGCCAACACATCATGCTGCGGGTACGCCCGAGGTCCACGTGGCGTCGTACCACGAGGTGCGCGTGCGTCGCAGCAGTGATCATGCAGAGGAGTCTCAGTGTGCGGACCCCCTGCTCACAACCCGGAATCTCATGCAATGAGATGAGCCTCCAGCATGTGAGACAGGGCGCGGTGGCCCGGGCGGAGATCGGCCCCATGTGCGGTCCACGTCACACGATTCGGGGTCACTAGGCTGTCCCCATGACCGATGCCCTCATCAGCAGCGCGTACCGCCAGATTCTCGAGGTGATGGGCTCGGTCGAGCCCCGGATCGCCGAGGCGACCCGTCAGGAGCTGATCGACCAGCGGGCGTCGCTGAAACTGATCGCCAGCGAGAACTACGCCTCACCTGCGGTGCTGCTCACCATGGGCACCTGGCTCAGCGACAAGTACGCCGAGGGCACGGTCGGGCACCGCTTCTACGCCGGCTGCCAGAACGTCGACACCGTGGAGTCCGTGGCCGCCGAGCACGCTCGCGAGCTGTTCGGGGCGCCGTACGCCTACGTGCAGCCCCACTCCGGCATCGACGCCAACCTGGTGGCCTACTGGTCGATCCTCGCCCATCGGGTCGAGGCGCCCGGACTGGAGAAGCTCGGCGCCAAGAACGTCAGCGAGCTGAGCGAGGAGGACTGGGAGACGCTCCGGGGCGAGCTGGGCAACCAGCGGCTCCTGGGCATGTCGCTGGACGCCGGCGGACACCTCACCCACGGGTTCCGGCCCAACATCAGCGGCAAGATGTTCCACCAGAACCAGTACGGCACCGACCCCGAGACCGGCTTGCTCGACTACGACGCGGTGGCGGCCAAGGCTCGTGAGTTCCGGCCGCTGGTGCTGGTCGCCGGCTACTCCGCCTACCCGCGCCGGATCAACTTCGCCAAGATGCGCGAGATCGCCGACGAGGTGGGCGCCACGCTGATGGTCGACATGGCGCACTTCGCCGGTCTGGTGGCGGGCAAGGTGTTCACGGGTGACGAGGACCCGGTGCCCCACGCGCACGTCACGACCACCACGACCCACAAGTCGCTGCGCGGCCCGCGCGGCGGGCTGGTGCTGGCGCAGGAGGAGTTCGCCTCCTCGGTCGACCGCGGGTGCCCGATGGTCCTCGGTGGTCCGCTCTCGCAGATGATGGCGGCGAAGGCGGTGGCCCTGGCCGAGGCCCGGCAGGACTCCTTCAAGACCTACGCCCAGCAGGTGGCCGACAACGCGAAGTCGCTGGCGGAGGGCTTCCTCTCGCGCGGCGGCACGCTGGTCACCGGCGGCACCGACAACCACCTGGTGCTGCTCGACGTCTCGTCGTTCGGCCTGACCGGCCGCCAGGCCGAGTCGGCGCTGCTGGACGCCGGGGTGGTGACCAACCGCAACTCGGTGCCACACGACCCCAACGGCGCCTGGTACACCTCCGGCATCCGGCTCGGTACGCCGGCCCTCACCTCTCGCGGCTTCGGCCACGACGAGTTCGACCACGTGGCAGAGCTGATCGTCCACGTCCTGTCCAACACCGAGCCGGGCACCACCAAGAAGGGCACGCCGTCCAAGGCGTCGTACACCCTGGCCGACGGGGTCGGCGACAAGGTCAAGGACGCTTCCGGGGAGATGCTGGAGAAGTTCCCGCTCTACCCGGGCCTCGACCTCGCCTGACCGCACCGGTGGTTTCGGGACGGGCCGCGAGACGACCCTGCTCAGCCACCGAGTTCCGGGCTGTCGCTGATCGGTGGCTGAGGAGGTTGCGCTAGCAACCGTCTCGAAACCACCAGACCGCAGCAGGTTGTCCACAGTCGGGATCGGGTCCGTTGCCGTGGCGCCCCCCATTCATGAGTGTGGAGCGCATGGCGTGGACCTACCTGCTCGAATGCTCGGACGGGACCTACTACGTCGGCAGCACCGTCGAGCTGCAACGCCGAGTGGCCCAGCACGAAGCCGGGCTGGGCGCGCCGGCGAGCACGCGAGTAGCCGCGGTGGTTTCGGGACGGGCCGTGAGACGGCCCTCCTCAACCACCGAGCGTCGGGGTGGTCCGCTCCACGATCGCGCGGAGGTCGCCGCCGGCGAGGGTGCCGAACGTGCCGTCGTACGACGACCCGAGGCGCGAGGCGCAGAACACGTCGGCGACCTCGGGGGGAGCGAAGCGCACCAGCAGTGACCCCTGGAGGCAGGCGGCCATCCGGCCGGCGAGACGCCGGGCAGACTGCTCGAGCGTCGCCTCGTCGCCCAGCAGGGCGAGGGCGTCGTCGACGGCACGGTCGAGCCGGGGGTCCGCTCCACGCGCGAGCCCGACCTCGGTGATCCAGGCCTCGAGGGCAGCCGGCTCCCGGGCCAGCGCCCGAAGCACGTCGAGCGCGTTGACGTTGCCCGAGCCCTCCCACACGGAGTTGAGCGGCGCCTCGCGGTAGAGCAGCGGCATCACCGACTCCTCGACGTACCCGTTGCCGCCCAGGCACTCCAGCGCCTCGGCGACCATCGCCGGGGTGCGCTTGCAGACCCAGAACTTCGCCAGCGGGAGGGCTATCCGGCGCAGGGCCGCCTCGTGCGGATCCGCGAGGTCGTCGACCGCGGCTGCGAGCCGCACAGCGAGGGCGGTGGCGGCCTCGGACTCGACGGCCAGGTCGGCCACGACGTTCTGCATCAACGGCTTGTCGGCGAGCAGGCCACCGAAGGCGGATCGGTGGGCCACGTGCCACGACGCCTCGGAGACCGCGCGCCGCATCAGGCCGGCGGATCCGAGGACACAGTCCAGGCGGGTCGCGTTGACCATCTCGATGATGGTGCGGACACCGCGGCCCTCGTCACCGAGCCGGTGCGCGACGGTGCCGTCGAACTCCAGCTCGCTCGACGCATTGGAGCGGTTGCCGAGCTTGTCCTTGAGCCGGACCACGTCGAGCTGGTTTCGGGTCCCGTCCGGCAGCACCCGCGGTACGACGAAGCAGGTCACTCCGCCCTCGGCCTGGGCCAGCACGAGGAACATGTCGTTCATCGGGGCCGAGGTGAACCACTTGTGCCCGTGGAGGGTGTAGTCGCCGTCGACCGAGGTCGGCCGGGCCACCGTGACGTTGGCGCGGACGTCGGAGCCACCCTGCTTCTCGGTCATGCCCATGCCGGCCAGCGCCCCACGCTTCTCGGCCGCCGGTCGCAGCCCCGGGTCGTAACTGGTGGAGGCCAGCAGGGGGACCCACTCCTTGGCGACCGCGTCGTCCACGCGGAGCGCTGGCACGGCCGCGTAGGTCATCGAGATCGGGCAGCCGTGGCCGGGCTCGGTGTGGGACCAGGCGAGGAACCCCGCGGCGCGGCGGACGTGGGCATGGGGCGACTCGCTCTCCCATGGGGCGGCGGCCAACCCGTGGCCGACCGCGCGCTCCATGAGCCAGTGCCACGAGGGGTGGAAGGCCACCTCGTCGACCCGGTTGCCGTAGCGGTCGTAGGGCCGCAGCGTCGGGTGGTTCTCGTTGGCGAGGATCCCGTGCTCGCGTGCCTCGGGAGTTCCGGCCTCGAAGCCCAGTGGCGCCAGGTCGTCCACGACATCGGCCGATGCGTGCCGGGTGACGGCCTCGACCAGGGCTGCGTCGGTGGTGACGACGTTGTGGCCGACCAGCGGCGGGGACTGGTTGGTCGCGACCCGGATCTCGCCTCGCGTGTTGGGGGCTTCCATGTGGTTACCGTAGGCCCATGGGCGCCACGGAGAGCCAATCCGGTTCCCGGGCGGAACGGCTGCCCGGCTGGGTTCCCGCGTGGACGCGCCAGGCGGGCGAGGTGCTGTGGCGGCTGATCGTCTCCACCGTCGCCAGCTGCATGCGCTACCGCGTCACCGGGCTGGCCGGGGAGGCGGCCTTCTTCGCGGTGCTCTCGGTGCCCCCACTGGTGTTCATGCTCGCCGGCGGCGTCGGGATCGTCAGCGACCGGTTCACGCCCGCACAGATCGCGGACGTACGCGCCGCGATCATCGACCTGTCGCAGCGAGCACTGACCGACCGAGCCGTGGACCGGATCATCATCCCGACCATCGACGACGTGCTCAACGAGCCCCGGTTCGACGTGATCTCGCTCGGCTTCGTGCTGGCCCTGTGGTCCGGGTCGCGCGCGCTCAACGTCTTCGTCGACACGATCACCGTCATGCACGGCCTCGGTGGCCACCGGGGCATCGTCAAGACCCGCGCCCTGTCGTTCCTGCTCTACATCCTGGCCATGATCACCGGCGTCGTGACCCTGCCGCTCGTCGTGGCCGGTCCCACCCTGGTCCGACGGGTCCTCCCGAACCGCTCCGAGTTCCTGATGACGTTCTACTGGCCGACGATCATCCTGATCTGCATCTGCTTCCTGGCCACGCTCTACCACGTGTCGGTGCCGGTGCGGACCAACTGGAGCTTCAACCTGCCCGGCGCGACGTTCGCCCTGGGTGCCTGGGTGGCGGGCTCGGCGCTGTTGCGGTGGGTGCTCACGGTCACGGCTGCAGACTCGCGGTCGATCTTCGGGCCGCTGGCGGCGCCGATCGCCGTACTGCTGTGGCTGTATCTGCTGGCCCTGGCCGTGCTGATCGGTGCCGCGGTCAACGCTGCCTTCGACTCCGTCTTCCCACAGAAGTCGACCACGCGCGCCCGACTCGAACTCGTGCAGCGACTACGGCATCGGATGGCCACCCGGGACGGGTCGGTCGAGTAGGTTTCGCACCGTGGCTGCCGACACGACCGACACGCTCGCGGACCGCTCCCGCGGACAGGTCTCGCTGCCGGAGAAGGTGCGGTCACCGTGGTGGGAGCTGGGCCGCCGGGTACTGGCAGCCGTTGCCATCCTGATCGGGACGGTGCTGATCGTCTACTTCGACCGGGGCAGCTACCACGACAACAACGACCCGACCGGGGCCGTCGGAATGGTCGACGCGATCTACTACACGACGGTCACGCTCAGCACGACCGGGTACGGCGACATCGCGCCGTTCACGGACCACGCTCGGCTGATCAACGCGTTCGTCATCACCCCGTTGCGCATCGCGTTCCTGGTGCTGCTGATCGGCACCACCCTGGAGGTCCTTGCCTCTCAGGGTCGCGACATTTTCCGGGTCTCCCGGTGGAGGAAGAGCATGGGACAGCACGTCGTCGTCGTCGGCTACGGCACCAAGGGCCGCAGCGCCGTCGAGACCCTGATCAACAACGGGCAGGAACGCGAGGGCATCGTCGTGGTCGACTCCGGGTCGGTGGCGCTGGAGGACGCCCACACCGACGGACTGGCGGTCGTGACCGGCGACGCCACCCGGCGCGAGGTGTTGCGCCGCGCGGGCGTCGCCAACGCCAGCCACGTCATCATCACCACGGACCGCGACGACTCCAACGTGCTCGCCACCCTGACCGTGCGCCAGCTCAACCCCAAGGCCCTGATCGTCGCTGCTGTGCGGGAGCAGGAGAACGTCGCGCTGATGCGGCAGTCCGGCGCCGACTCGGTGATCACCTCCTCCGACGCCGTCGGCCGGCTGATCGGACTCTCCTCGCTGTCGCCGACCCTCGGCTCGGTCATGGAGGACCTGCTGACCTACGGCGAGGGACTCGAGGTCGCCGAGCGCGACCTCCTCGTCGCGGAGGTGGGTCAACAGCCGCAGTCATTGCCGGACCAGGTGATCGCCGTGGTGCGGGACGAGAAGGTCTACCGCTACTTCGACCCGGTGGTCACCCAGCTGGCCCGTGGTGACCGGCTGATCGTCGTACGCCCGGCCAAGGAGCTGCCGTGGGCGCCTCGTCCGGGGACCCACGACGAGGAGTTCGCGACCGACGAAGACTGAGTTTCCCCGCGCCTTGAGCCCCACGAAGCCGCGTCGTAACGTGGTGTCGACTCGTCAAAGGGGATGGCTTGGAGCCTGATCTCGACGTCGCCGGTTCGTTCGGCGTCGTTCAGTCGGTGCCACTCGGTGGCGTCGACGCGCGATCTTTCCTGCAGAGGGTGGCCTGGCTCGCGTCTGCGGGCGAGTTCTCGTGCGGGATCACCGCTCTCCAGGGTTGTGTTCCGGCCACGGTCGCGGCCAGCGACGAGACGGCCGCGAGACTCGCCGAGGCGCAGTACGCGGCCGGAGAGGGCCCCTGCCTCGAGGCCATTGCCAACGGAAGAGCCGTCCACGTCCGCGATCAGCAGGCCGACCAGCGGTGGGCGCACTACCGATCGGCTCCCCTGGGGCGGGGAGTGAAGAGCTCGCTGAGCCTGCCCTTCTTCGTGGAGGATGCCCCCGCCGGCGCACTCAACCTCTACGACCGCAACCGTCCGGACGGATTCGACGCCGCGGCACAGAAACGGACTCAGGTGTTCGCGGTACAGGCCGCCACCGCGGTCGCCCTCGACCAGCAGCTCCGCAAGCACGAGCGGAGCTCAGGTCAGGCCGCGGCGGCACTGCGGTCGCGCTCTGCGATCGACCAGGCACTGGGAATCCTGATGGCCCAGGAGCAGTGTGATGCCGAGACGGCCCTGGGCCTGCTCCGGCATCACTCGCAGACCACCAACCAGAAGCTGCGCGACGTGGCGGTTCGGCTGGTCGAGAGAGCCACCGGTCACCGGCCCAGCACGCCATCGGACTTCGAGAGCTGAGGCGCTCCCCGGACAATTTCTGAAATCCCGTGTCGGTCTCGACGGATCGGCGTAGGGTGCACACCGGTTGGGAGGTCAGCCGGCAGTCGATCACGACTGCGCCCGCACACGGGACGGGACCTTGATGCCACACCAGTCAGCCGCGATCGGCGGCACTCCACTGGACCGCATCGTCGCCGCGGTGGGGCCGTGGGAGGCGGTCCCGGGGGACCGCGGACGGGTCCGCAATGCCCGCCGCAGACGGCGGAAGAACCTCAGGCGGGTCGCCGTGGAGCGGGCGAGACTCGCCCGGACACTGGTCGACGAGGCGCCGAGGCGCGAAGCCTCACCATGACCCGAAACCCCGCCGGCGCGAGAGCCGGCAGGGAGGGATCCGGCGGCACGGGGGCGTCACGCCGGATCACCGGGGTGGGGGTGCAGTCACGCAGCTCGAGCAGCAGCGGACTGCACCCCCGCGGCGTCCGAGGGTTTGCCGTAGCGGGTGCAAGACTGGGGTCATGGATGTGGCAGGCGTTCCTTCTCGGGCGGACCGTCGCAGGACGTCTCCCGCCCCCCTGACCCGGTTCACCGACGCGATGGACCGCGCGGTGGCCGCGTCCGACGATCCGGCGACCCTGGCCGCCCACGCTGCGGCCGAGCTGGCCGACCTGCTCACCCATCCCGAGGCCATCGGCGAGGAGCACCGCGTCTCCTCCGACGACACCTACTGCCAGCACGTGGTCCACGTACACCCGCAGGGCCGCTACTCACTGGTGGCTCTCGTGTGGAAGAAGGGACAGGCCACGCCGATCCACGACCACCGCTGCTGGTGCGTGGTCGGTGTCCTGGAAGGCGAGGAGGAGGAACGCCGCTACCACCTCGTCGAGCACGATGGGGAGCCCGCCCTGCTCCTGACCGGCACGGAGCGTCACGGTCAGGGCGCCATCTCGACGCTGGTCCCTCCGGAGGAGAACATCCACCTGGTCAGCAACTCCGCCGGGGAGCTGACGGTGTCGTTGCACGTCTACGGCGACGACATCGCCCGGTGCGGCAGCAGCATCAACCACGTCTTCGACGCCGGACTGGTCCGCACCGACTTGTCCGACGAGCAGATCAGCGGCGCCCGATCGCAGTCCTGGCGCAGGAGGCACTGAACGATGACGTCAGTCAAGGAGTTCCAGGTCACCTTCGACTGCGCGGAACCCGAGCGCGTCGCTCGCTTCTGGGCCGAGGTGCTGGGGTACGTCGCACCGCCGTTGCCACCTGAGGACCAGGGTTCGTGGGCGGCGTGCACCGATCCCTCAGGTAAGGGCCCGCGGCTGTTCTTCCAGCGCGTCCCCGAGGGCAAGGTCGTCAAGAACCGGCTCCATCTCGACGTGAGAGTCGGCACCGGACTCGTGGGTGAGGAGCGCGTGGCCACCCTCGAGGCCGAGTGCGAACGGCTCATCGCCCTCGGTGCTGCACGCGTGCGACTGATGCTGGCCGACGAGGAGAACGAGTCGTGCCTGGTGATGCAGGACGTCGAGGGCAACGAGTTCTGCCTCGACTGAGCCACGTGCTGGTGGGCGATACTGGGTTTGAACCAGTGACCTCTTCCGTGTCAAGGAAGCGCGCTACCGCTGCGCCAATCGCCCTAGTTTTCACCACGATCCCACAGGGGACCGTCGGTGTTCGAGGTGGAGACGGGATTTGAACCCGTGTAGACGGATTTGCAGTCCGTTGCCTCGCCTCTCGGCCACTCCACCGTGGAGGCGCCTCTCCGAGCGGACGACGAGGCTCGAACT
>DASSJR010000299.1:0-7230 GCA_035691135.1 Nocardioides sp.
TGAAGTCGATCGACCGGTTCGAGGCCGCGCGAGGCGTCGAGTTCTCGACGTACGCCACCCCCACGATCATCGGTGAGATCAAGCGCTACTTCCGCGACAAGGGCTGGGCGATCAAGGTGCCGCGGCGGCTCCAGGAGCTGCGCATGCAGATCACCACGACGACCGCCGAGCTCACCCAGAACCTGGGGCGGTCGCCCACTCCGCGCGAGCTGGCCGAGCGGATCGGGTGCACGGTCGAGGAGATCATCGAGGGGATGGAGTCCAGCAACGCCTACGCCACCTTGTCCCTGGACGCCACCGACGACGGCGACGAGACGGGCAGCAGCATGCTCGACGCCCTCGGCATCGAGGATCCCGACCTCGAGCACGTCGAGGTGCGCGAGTCGATCAAGCCGATGCTCGACCAGCTCGACCCGAGGGAGAAGCGGATCCTGGTCCTCCGCTTCTTCAAGAACATGACCCAGACCCAGATCGCTGAGGAGATCGGCATCTCCCAGATGCACGTCTCCCGGCTGCTCACCCGCACGCTGGATCAGATGCGGGTGGCCATGCAGGACGCCCTGTAACAGCGTCTAGGACCGCTCGGCCTGCTCGTCGTTGAGCGCGTCGATGCTCTGCGGGTGCAAGAGCCCCGCCAGGACGATGGCGGCCACGAAGGCCAGCGTCACCGCCAGCCAGGTCGTGGAACCGCCCCAGAAGCTCCAGGCGACGCCCAGCTGGATCAGCTGTGCCAGCAGGACCGGCCCGCGAGCCCAGGGCCGCGTCCGGTAGAGCTCCCAGCTGCAGAACAGGAGCCCGGCGCCGTAGAGCGCAAAGAATCCCACCGTGGCGAGCTCCGTCGAGAGGCGCTCCGAGGACAGGTGCCTCAGCTCGCCGAGCGCGAAAAGGACGACCATGAACGCCTCGACGGCGGCCAGCGAGGCGGCTACCACCAAGGGCGGGGGGCTGTCCTGGACACGCGCGGTCACCGGCTCAGGGTACGGCTGTGATGAATGCGACCACCGAAAGGGGTTGTTTCACGATCCAAGACTTGCAAGTCTGGGTGCTGCGCTCGTGAACGCATTCACATCGTCACGCCCGCACGAGCCGGCCAGCATTGAATTCCACCGTAGAGGAGCCTCCAAGCCATGGATTGGCGCCACCGTTCCGCGTGCCTCGATGAGGACCCGGAGCTGTTCTTCCCGATCGGCAACACCGGTCCGGCCATCCTCCAGATCGAGGAGGCCAAGCAGGTGTGCCGACGCTGCGAGGTGCGCGAACAGTGCCTCGCATGGGCGCTGGAGGCGGGGCAGGACCACGGGGTCTGGGGCGGCCTCAGCGAGGACGAGCGGCGTGCCCTGAAGCGCCGCAACGCCCGCGCCCGCGTCCGGACCGCCTAAGAGGGATCACTCCAGCGGTACGTCGACCACGACCCGCGTGCCCGAGCCTCCGGGCGCACGCTCCAGCGACAGCTGGCCCCCGAGCTCGGACTCCACGAGCGTCCGCACGATCGACAACCCCAGGTTGGTGGCGCCGTCGAGGTCGAACCCCTCCGGCAGCCCGCGCCCGTCGTCGTCGACCGTGACGTGCAGCCGCCCCACGAGCCGGCGGGGTGACACCGCGATCGTGCCTCCCGGCGAGTCCGCGGGGTAGGCGTGCTGGACGGCGTTCTGAAGAACCTCGGTCAGGACCATCGCGAGAGCGGTGGCGGCGCCTGAGTCGAGCACTCCGAACGCGCCGTCGCGGCGGACTCTCACCCGATCACCGACGGCACTGACCTCGGTCACCATCGAGCCGAGACGGTCGACGATCTCGTCGAAGTCGACGTGCTCCTCCACCGACTGGCTCAGGGTCTCGTGGACGATCGCGATCGAGCCGACCCGGCGTACCGCCTCCTCCAGGGCGGACTTGGCCGACGCGGACTCGATCCGCCGGGCCTGGAGGCGCAGCAGCGCCGCCACGGTCTGCAGGTTGTTCTTCACCCGGTGGTGGATCTCGCGGATCGTCGCATCCTTGGTCACCAGCTCACGGTCCCGGCGGCGCAGGTCGGTCACGTCGCGGAGCAGGACCAGCGCCCCGATGTGGTCGCCCTGCGGACGGAGCGGGATTGACCGCACGATCAGCGCCGCGTCGTCGGTCGCCAGCTCGGTGTCGCGGGCGGCACGCCCTCCGAGGACTGCGCTCACGCTCTCCTCGTCGGGGCGCCGCCGGGCCGGCACCAGGTCCCGGGTGACCTCGGCGAACCCGAGCCCGGCGAGGTCGCCGGAGAGCCCGAGCCGGCGGTAGACCGAGAGAGCGTTGGGGCTGGCATAGACGACCCTGCCGTCCGCGTCGAGACGCACGAAGCCGTCGCCTACCCGCGGTGAGTCGGCGTGGTCACTGCGCGGCCCGGGCGTCGGAAAGTGGCCGTTGGCGATCATCTGGGTGAGGTCGGCCGCGGTCTGCAGGTAGGACAGCTCGAGCCGGCTGGGGGTCCGGACGCCGAGCAGGTTGGTGTTGCGCGCGACCACGCCCAGGACCTTGCCCGAGCGGCGGACCGGGATCGTCTCCACCCGCACCGGCACGTCGTCACGCCACTCGGGGTCGCCTTCACGGACCAGCCGCTCCTTGACGTAGGCCTGGTCGATCATGGGGCGTCGTCCCGTCGGGACGAAGCTGCCCACCACGTCGTCGACGTACGCCGTCGGGCCGGTCGTCGGCCGCATCTGGGCACCCGCCCAGAACCCCGATCCCTCCCGGTCGGGCAGCCACAGGACCAGGTCGGCGAACGAGAGGTCGGCGATGATCTGCCAGTCCGCCAGCAGCAGCTGGAACCACGCCACGTCCTGGTCGCCCAGGTCGGTGTGGCGGCGCACGATTTCGGTCAGGGACGGCACGCTGGCCAGCGTAGGGTGTGACGAACCAGTCGCCACGACCCTCGGATCGGCTGGCAGGATGGAACCCATGTCGGCGTGGTACTGGAGGCAGGTGCAGGAGGCCGATTTCGAGGTCCCTGCCGACCGCCCGCTCGACGACCTGACCGCCGAGCTGACCCGGATGCTCGGCTCCATCGACCCGGTGGTCCGCGACGGTACGGCGTACCCCGCGCTGGCCACCTGGACCAGCCGCGGGGTCTACGACGATCTGCTGTCCGGCCTCGGTGACGGCATGGCCGCGGGGTTGGCCGTGGGCCTCGGCGACCGCGAGACCGACACCGTCTTCCGCCGCAGCTTCTCGGTGCTGGTGCTCGGCGAGTGCGTGGCCCGCGACAACAAGGTCGGCCTGGTGCCGTCTCCGAAGGTTCTGGAGTGGGGTGACCGGATCTCGACGTGGTACCTGCGCGAGCGGGACCTGCGAGGCTTCGTCCCGGGCAAAGGCTGGGCGCACGCCGTGGCCCACGGCGCCGACGCGATCGGCACACTCGCCGAGTCGCCCCACTTCGCGAACCCGGAGCTGACCGTGCTCCTCGACGTCATCGCCGACCGGCTCACGCTGCCGGTCGACGCGCCGTTCGCGCACGGTGAGCCGGACCGGATGGCCGCCGCCACGATGTGTGTCCTGCGACGCAACGTGGTGCCGCTGTCGGTGCTCGAGCCGTGGGTGGCCAGGCTGGCCGCCGCGGCCACGGCGCGGGCGCTGCGCGGCACCGATCCCTTCCTGCAACGGAGCAACAGCGAGGCGTTCCTGCGTGCGCTCTACCTGCAGCTGTCGCTGGCGCCCCACCCGCCGGTGTGCCGCCCCGACATGCTGCTCGTCCTGGTCGATGCCCTGCGGCGGACCAACCCCTACTACCTGACAACTGGTGAGTAACCTTCGGGCATGACCGATGCTCCCCTCTCCGGCCATTCCGGCGAGCTCGCCGTCGCCGTCGCCCGCGCCCATGGTGTCGAGACGATGTTCACGCTCTCGGGCGCCCACGTCTTTCCGATGTACGACGGCGCCGTGAAGACCGAGCCGCCGATGCGGCTGATCGACGTTCGTCACGAGCAGACCGCTGCCTTCGCCGCGGAGGCCACCGGCAAGCTCACCCGGGTGCCGGGGCTGGCCGTCCTCACCGCCGGCCCGGGGGTCACCAACGGGCTGAGCGCGGTCGCCCAGGCCCAGTTCGCCGGGTCGCCGATGGTCGTGGTCGGCGGTCGGGCCCCGGCCGCCCGGTGGGGCAGCGGCAGTCTCCAGGAGATCGACCAGCCGCCGATCCTGGCGCCGATCACCAAGCAGGCACGCACGCTCCACACCGCCAACGACGTGCTCGAGGGCGTCAACGACGCGTTCGTCGCGGCGGGATCGCCCCACCGCGGCCCCACGTTCCTCGACATCCCGCTCGACGAGTTCTTCAACTCCGCGTCCGGACCCCTGCCCACCGCGACCCGCAACCGGGGCAGCGAGCCCGACAGTGACGCGATCCGCGAGATCGCCGAGCTGCTTGCCGCCGCGTCCCGGCCGGTGCTGGTCCTCGGCACCGACGTATGGGCCGACGGAGCGGAGGAGTCCGCCCTCCGGTTCGTCGAGTCCGCGGGCATCCCGACGATCACCAACGGCATGGGCCGCGGGCTGGTGCCCGGCGGGCACCCGCTGCTGGCCACCAAGGCGCGGGGCCGGGCCCTCGGCGGCAGCGACCTCGTGATCGTGGTCGGGACACCGCTCGACTTCCGGCTCGGGTACGGCGTCTTCGGCGGCGACGACGACACCAGCCCGGCGCGCGTCGTCCACGTCGCCGACTCCCCGGGCCAGGTCTCCCAGCACGCCGACCTCGCGGCGTCGGTCTCCGGCGACCTGAGCTCGGTGTTCGACGGACTGCTCACCGCCCTGGAGCAGGTCGTCCGGCGGCCCGACTGGTCCGACTGGGTGACCGACGTGCAGGCGACGGTGAAGACAGCGACCGAGAAGGACGCCGCCCTCCTCGGCGCCGAGGCCGACCCGATCCACCCGGCCCGCATCTACGGCGAGCTCGTCCCCCGCCTCGCCGACGACTCGGTGGTCATCGGCGACGGCGGCGACTTCGTCAGCTTCGCCGGCAAGTTCGTCGAGCCCCGCCGACCCGGCGGGTGGCTCGACCCCGGGCCCTACGGCTGCCTGGGCGCCGGTCTCGGATCCGCCATCGCGGCCCGGATCGCACGCCCGTCGGCCCAGGTCGTGCTGCTGCTGGGCGACGGAGCCGCCGGCTTCTCCTTGATGGACGTCGACACCCTGGTCCGCCACAACCTCCCGGTCGTGATGGTGATGGGCAACAACTCCGCGTGGGGCCTCGAGAAGGGCCCGATGCAGATGCTCTACGGCTACGACGTGGCCGCCGACCTCGCGCCGCAGACGCGCTACGACGAGGTGGTTCGGGCGCTCGGCGGCGCGGGCGAGACGGTGACCGACCCCCGCGAGATCGGTCCGGCTCTCGACCGGGCGTTCGCGGCCAACGCGCCGTACCTGGTCAACGTGATCACCGACGTCGAGGCGGCCTACCCGCGCAAGACGTTCGGGAACTAGCGCGTGCTGCTGCGCCGGGCCACCCCGGACGACCACGAGCGTGCCGGTGAGGTGACCGTGGCGGCGTACGCCGAGTTCACCCTCGGCCCCGCCGACCCCTATGTCGAGCGGCTCCGGGATGCCGCCACGCGCGACCGGGAGGCGGAGCTGTGGGTCGCGACGCCGGAGGACGGCGACGAGATCCTCGGCTGCGTCACGATCTGCCCGCCGGGTTCTCCGTGGCGCGAGCTGGCCGCCGGTCCGGACGAGGGCGAGTTCCGGATGCTGGCCGTGGCCCCGGAGGCGCGTGGGCAGGGCGTCGGGGAGGCGCTGGCCCGGATGTGCCTCGAACGGTTCCGGTCCGAGGGCGCCGGAGGCGTGGTCATCTGCAGTCTGCCGGAGATGACGGCCGCCCACCGCGTCTACGACCGGCTGGGGTTCTATCGGGTGCCCGAGCTGGACTGGGAGCCGGTGGCGGGCGTGAAGCTCCACGGTTACCGCGTCGACTTGGAGGAGTGAGATGGAAGCGAACCTGACCTTCACCGTCACCGACGACGACACCGCGGTCGCGGTCGGCTCTGGCAGCCTGCCGGTGCTCGGAACCCCCCGCCTGCTCGCCTGGTGCGAAGCGGCGACCTGTGCGGCCATCGACCCCACCCTCGAGCAGGGCAGCACCAGCGTGGGCACCCGGGTCGCCCTGGACCACCAGGGCGCCAGCCGGGTCGGCCAGGAGCTGGAGGTGACCGCGTCGTCGGCGTACGTCGACGGTCGCCTGCACCGCTTCACCGTGGCCGCACGCCACGTCTCGGACGGCAAGGTGGTCGCCAGCGGCGAGATCACCCGCGTGGTGGTCGACGCCGACCGCTTCCTCTCCCGGCTGTGAGGTGAGGGACGCCGCGGATTGGCGGCTGTCGACCCGGATTTGGGAGACTGAGCCAATTCGACCCAGGAGGACACCATGAGCAAGACCGGCCGCAAGCGCCGTGCGCGCAAGAAGAAGAACGCGAACCACGGCAAGCGCCCCAACGCCTGAGACCTCACGAGCCCCGGCCGATCGGCCGGGGCTCGTTGTGTGTCGGGAGGGCCGGGGGCTACTCGATGATCCGGACCTGGACCTCGCGGATCCGCAGCCGCACCCGCTCGCGCAGCTCCTCGGGCGCCGACTCGGCGCAGGAGCGCGCCACGATCGCCTTCACGGTGCGCTGGAGGTCGTACTTCTGCAGGCACGGATGGCAGGTGTCGAGGTGGATGCGCACGGCGGCGCACTCGGCCTCGTCGAGCTCGTTGTCGAGCAGGTAGACGATCTGGTCGAGGAAGTCGGAGCAATCGTCAGAGCTGGTCACGAGTCCCCTCCTTCGAGCCCGGCCGGCAGCAGGTCGTGCCGCCGTACGTAATCAGCCAACATGTCGCGCAGCTGGCGCCGGCCGCGGTGCAGGCGCGACATCACGGTTCCGATCGGCGTGTCCATGATCTCCGCGATCTCCTTGTAGGCGAAGCCTTCGACGTCGGCGAGGTAGACGGCGAGCCGGAACTCCTCCGGCAGCCTCTGCAGCGCCTCCTTGACCTCGGAGTCGGGGAGGTGCTCGAGGGCCTCGGACTCGGCCGACTTCAGGCCGCTCGAGGTGTGGGACTCGGCACGGGCCAGCTGCCAGTCCTCGACGTCCTCGGCCATCGACTGCTGTGGCTGGCGCTGCTTCTTGCGGTAGGAGTTGATGAACGTGTTGGTCAGGATCCGGTAGAGCCACGCCTTGAGGTTGGTTCCGGGGCGGAACTGGTGGAAGGACGAGTACGCCTTCGCGAAGGTCTCCTGCACCA
>DASSJR010000300.1:0-4034 GCA_035691135.1 Nocardioides sp.
GATCGGCGTACGACGATCGGCCTGGTCGGCGACGGCTTCCTGGGCCGCGGGGGAGGCGACCATCATCAGTCCGTCGTCGACCTCGACCGGTCCGGCCTGTCCGCCCGACCGGCTGCGGCCGGTGGAGTGCTAGGAGCTGTCGAGCACGTCGACGCCACCGAAGTCGAGCCCGGTCAGGACGTAGGGCAGGCGCTCGTCGCCGGGCGTGCGCCGCAGGACGATCGCGGAGACCGTGCAGCCACCGCCACAGCCGGAGAGGCGCTGCTCCACATGGTCGGGGGCCCCGTCGGTGGCGACGTCGAGGGCGAGGTTGATCGACTTCTCGTCGCCAGCCGGATCGGCGTAGTCGACCTCGATGCGGGGGCGCAGGTCGCCGCGGAGGCGACTGCTGACGCCACGGGCCGACGCGGTGACCGTGTCACCGGTCGCCAGGCTCGACGCATCCTCCGGCGCGAGCGCGAAGATCCGGTCGGTGACGCCGGCCGCGAGGGTGTCGTCGAAGAAGCCGCCCACCACGGCGTCGTATCTGGCGACGTCGAGGAACGCCCGGCGGGCCGGAACACTCCCCTCGTCCGGGACCACCGCCGCGGCCATCAGCCACTTGCCGTCCGGGTCGAGGTCACGGGTCAGCCCCAGTGCCTCCTGGACGTCGGCATCCTCCAGCGAGACCTGGTACGGCGCCCCCGCCCGCATCCGCGCCGTGTCCTCCGACCACTGCCCGATCTGCTGGGCGCCGGTCAGCGCGACCCCGGCCAGGACCGCCGCCGCCACGACCAGCCGGAGCGGAGAAACCGCCGAGCCGGTGCGGGCCAGCCGTCGCACGGCCAGGAAACCAGGGAGCCGGGACCCGGACGTCCACCGCACCCCGGCGACCGCGACCAGCCGGACCAGCCAGACCGTGACCTGGCCCAGGGCCAGGCCGACCAGCGCCGGACCGGCCAGCACCACCCAGCCGGGATCCTGCGCGTCGACCACCGACGACCGGTAGGTCGCGACGGCCGCTGCGGCCAGGAGCATGACACTGAAGAAGAGCGCCATCGTGGAGGCCGGTCGTGGCCGCTCCTCGACGCTGACCTGGTCGGCGAGCGGCTCCCGCAGGGCGCCGGCCATGCCGACGAGCACGGCGACCAGGCCGAACACGACGACGAGCGCGACCGCCGGCAGCACGGTCACCGGGAGCGACGACTCTCCGCCGAGACCGACGGCGCCGGCGAGCTCCGCCGTGAGCGCGCCGAGCGCCAGCCCGAGCAGTGAGCCCAGCACGAGAACCAGGAACGGCTCGACAGCCAGGGTGACCGCGAGCTGCCCGCCGGTGACCCCGCGCAGCCGGGCGACGGCGATCTCCGGGCGGCGCATCGCGGCCAGCTGCCGGCCGCTGTCGGGGACCGCGACCAGTCCCAGTGCGAGGAGCGGCACGGCGACCGCGGGCGACGTGCGGGAACCCTCGGCGAGGGAGATCACGGCGACCACTCCCGCCACGACGACGGCGGTGAGGAGCATCAGCGGGAGGAGGGTGCCGCGGCGGGCCCAGGCGCCGCGGAGCGTGCGGTTCATCCAGGCTCGCTCCCCGGACGCCGGAAGATCGAGTCGTCGTCGGGGTCCTCGTCAGGGGGGCGGGGTTCCGGTTCGCGGGGAGCCGGCCCGCCACGCTCGGCGTACGGCGTCTCGACGAGCTCTGCCCGCACGGGCCGGGAGGCTCCGCCGGGGCTGATGCCCGCGGGCAGCGGCGTCTGGAACTGGTCGGCGTGGCCGGGTTGGGGGCGGCCCCACGTGGAGAGATCCACCTCGGCCACGTGGTCGGTCAGCCTGCCGTCGTCGAGCATGTAGTGGCGGTCGCAGGCGTCGACCACCGCGGGGTCGTGGGTCGCCACCACCACGACGGAGCCGCGCAGCGCTTCCGCGCGCAGCTCCCCCAGCACCAGGCCGCGGTTGGTCTCGTCCAGCTCGCTGGTCGGCTCGTCGGCCAGCAGGACCTCGGCACCGACCACCAGCCCGCGGGCACAGGCGACGCGCTGCATCTGGCCGCCGGACAGCTCCTCGACCTGGCGGTCCGCGAGGTCGGCGATGTGGAACCGGGCCAGGGCCTCCTCGGCTCGCTCGTCGGCCTCGCGCGGAGGAACGCCCCGCGCCCGCAGCGCCACCGAGACGTTCTCACGGGCGGAGAGGATCGGGATCAGGCCGTAGACCTGGAGGACGAAGGCGACCTCCGGACGCGGATCTCCGGTGCCGCGCCACATCGGCTGCCCCTTGTAGGACGTGGTCCCGGTGGTGGGCTCCAGCAGGCCGCCGGCGATCGACAGCAGGGTGGTCTTGCCCGAACCGCTCGGTCCGGAGATGGCAGTGAGCTCGCCGGCCCGGAACTCCAGATCGATCCCTTCGAGCAGTGCGCGAGAGACGACGTAGGAGATGCCGGTGATCTCGAGGGAGGGGTTCACTCTGCGTCCTCCTCGCCCTCGTGCAGGTCACTGGGCCGGGAGACGACGAGCCGGTCGGCGTCCTCGGGCTCGATCCGGACCAGGGTGCCCTGCGGCCACTCCGCGGCCAGGTGGGTGGGCAGGTGGACCACGCCCTCGGCGCCGATGACGACGTACTCCGCGCCGTGCCGGCCCTCGGCACCGACCCGGCCACCCTTCATGGTCACCGTGCGCGGGAACGTGGCCGCCACCTCGGGCTGGTGGGTGACCACCACGATGGTGGTTCCGAGGTCGTCACCGAGCTCGTGGATCAGCTCGATCACGTGGTCGCGGTCCTCGTGGCTGAGCTGGCTGGTGGGCTCGTCGGCCAACAGCAGCTGCGGCATGGTCGCGACGGCGCAGGCCAACGCCAGGCGCTGCCGCTGCCCCCCGGACATGGTCGAGACGACCTGGTCGGCCTGCTGCTCCAGGCCCACCTTGCCGAGCAGGTCGCGATCGCCGACGACCTCGCGGCGCTCGGAGCTGCTGAGCGCGAGCCGCGCGAAGCCCAGGTTCTGTCGGGCCGTCGCGTAGGGCAGCAGGTTGCGGGTCGAGCCCTGCAGCATCGTGCTCACCCGGCGGGCCCGGATGCGGGCCAGGAACCGTTCGCCGAGACGGGAGATCTCGTCCTCGCCGAGGAAGATCCGGCCCGCACTGGGCTTCTGGATGCCGCCGAGGAGGGTGAGCAGGGTCGACTTGCCGGACCCACTGGGGCCGAGGAACGCCACCCGCTCGCCGGCGTCGATGTCGAGGTCGACACCCTGGAGCGCGACCACGTCGTGGCCCTCGAAGGTGCGGTAGAGGTGTACGACGCCCTGGCAGCGGACTCCGACCCCTCCGGGCCGGGCCAGCTCGCCGATGTCGTACGCGACGCTCACGCGCGTGCTCCTCTCCTGCCGATGGCTAGGAGAGCGTACGGCCATCATGGGCGGCAACCCGGATTCGGGCGGTGCTTCGTTAGCGGGCCGTGACGTGGACCGTTCTGGGCCGTCATGCGAGCTTCGGCGTCGTTCCTCGCGCTTCGTGGGGATTGCCACGACGCCAAACCGGCGGGATGCCCGCGCACCGCTCAACAGCCCCCGGGCCTGGTCATGACTACCGTGGCGGCATGCGGAGGAGGGCGCGCTGGGTGCGGAACCTGGCCGGCATCGTGGCGCCGGCACTGGTGCTGACCGCGTGCGCCGGCTCGTCGCCGACCACCGGCCCGGAGCCGTCGCCGTCGATCTCGACGCTCACCGCTCTGCCGATGCCGGACATGGGGCCACCGCCGGGCCAGCTCGTCGCCGATCTCCGCCAGTCGTCGCGAGACTCCGCGCTGGGCCGGTTCCAGGTGTGGATCGGCAACGGGTTGCGCCACGAGATCAACCCCACCTCGATCCGCTACCTCGACCCACGGCTGCGGGCGCCGATCCCCGGGGAGCAACTGCGGGCGAACCCGTCCGACGCCGAACGCGGCTACCCGCTGGCCCTGCCCGCCCGGCCGAGGTGCGGCGTCCGGACCGGGCCCGCGCCGGGTCGCGTGGCCATGGCCTTCGACGGGCGGCGGGTGACCCTCCCGGTCGAGGACGAGGCCGACGTCGT
>DASSJR010000301.1:0-28215 GCA_035691135.1 Nocardioides sp.
CTACTACTCGTTCGGTGGCTGGAAGTCGTCGCTCTTCGGCGACAGCCATGCGCACGGCGTCGAAGGAGTCCACTTCTTCACCCGAGGCAAGGTGGTCACCGCGCGCTGGCCGGACCCCGCCACCCGGCACGGGATCGACCT
Organism: Nocardioides sp.; assembly: GCA_035691135.1. GTDB lineage: Bacteria > Actinomycetota > Actinomycetes > Propionibacteriales > Nocardioidaceae > Nocardioides. The sequence continues at coordinate 142 of DASSJR010000301.1, forward strand.
GGGCTTCCCGCAGCACGACTGAGCAGCCCTGGGTGGGCTGAGCGCGTCTATGGGCCGATCAGGGCCTATCCCGACGTGTGGTTGTGACGTCATGACCCGGTGCCGTCGGGGTGAGGATCCTCGCGGAGCGGGGCGGCGTCGCAGAACGCATCCCGGTTCGCATCGGTGGGGACCACGCCGGAGTACCTGCAGCGGTCTTGTGCACTCGTCACCCGACATCACGCCCAATGTCGGTCAGGGGGATCCGCATCAAGGATCGGCCACGTCGCGCGAGGTGACATCCGTCGCTCTACGGGGTCGGTTACCTGTTGCCCAGTCCATACGCTCAGTCGATGAGCGGCTGCACGGGACCATTCGGGTTGGGTGAGGGGCTGCTCAACTGGATGGCTGCTACTGCCGGGACACTGTCGAGCTACGCCGCCGAGGCGTCGGCCCTCCGGCAGCGCAGGGTGATGCGCCGGCCGATGGCGTAGTCACGGCACGCCTTCACCTCTGGGTTGTCGGCCAGCAGGCGTGGCCAGTCGGAGAACCGTTCGACCTCGTAGCCGTAGCAGGCCAGCATCAGCTTGATGGCCTCGAGGTTGGGGCGTCCAGTGAGCACCGAGGCGCCGACCGTGTAATCGTCCGCCTTGGCCGTGCCTATGCGCTCGAACAGCTCGCTGTGCAGCCGGACGAGCGGGTCGGGTTCGAACATGCGCTGCGCCTGGGTGTCGAGTATGAGGTGCTGCGCACCCGTCCGGTTGATCCCGTGCAACAGCTCGTTGTACCGAAGGGTGTGGTAGAGGAACCCGAGGCAGAGGACGACGTCGACCTCGAAGTCCTCCGAATTGAGCACCTCGTGGACGTCGCCGGCGATGAACCGGAACCGGTCCGGGTCCTGGCCGTAGTGCTCGAAGGTGGCGGCCGCGTGTTCGACCAGCTCGGGCCGAGCCTCGATGCCGACGACGGACTTGGCCCCGCAGGCCAGGGCGGCAAACGACATCCGGCCGTCGTGGCTGGCGATGTCGAGAACCCTGGCGCCCTCGAGCAGGTCCTTGTTCTCCTCGAAGATCGCCTCGTATCGCAGGTTCAGCCGGGGCTTTGATGTGATGCCTGCCTCGCCGGTGGAGTAGAACCGGCGGTAGTCCCGGAAGAAGTACGAGGCCACACGGCTCCCCGGCGCGGACCGGTAGGAGTCGGGCAGGGGCGCGGGTTGCGTCGACGTTCGGTCAAGTCGTCCGGCCACGCCGTGGAGAACCCGGGCAGTCGCTGTGGAGAGAGACATGTCGGCACTCTAGGCGATGCGACGGGCGGTCCAGTCCGGCGCTTGGCTGCTCGGTCCTAGAACTCCCGAGGCCCCCTGACGGGGAACGATGCCCACACCGCTTTGGAACCGGCGCGGTCCTCGTTGGTCCCCCAGTCCAGGGTGACGATGTCCACGATCTCCAGTCCGCGGCCGGACAGGTCCATGGCTCTGGCGACGCGTGGTCTGGGGAGGGCGGATGACTGGTCGCGCACGGTCAGGATCACGGTCTGTTCGGAGGATGCCAAGCTCACGCTGAATGCCGTCTGGGCATGCACCAGGGCATTGGTGGCAAGTTCGCTTGCCACCAGGCGGACGGGGTCGACCAGGTACAGCAGTCGGTGCTCAACGAGGTGCTCGGTGACGAAGGCGCGGGCTCGGGAGGCGCTGCGTGGGGATGCCTCGAAGGTGGCCTGGTGCGACCAGTTGGAGGCGATACCTGCCATGCGAACTCCCCCAGATTCTGCGCAGATGGGTACGCCTGAACGAGGGGCGGGGTCCTGGCACTGTCCAGGCGATGCCCACTCTACGTGGGGCCGCGACGTGGGGCCACGGAATAAAAGGCCGGGGTTCGCGGGTGCGAAGCCGTCTCCGGGGGGCCACACGTCTGGCTCGTTGGACGCCGTCGCGCCGGCAGCCTGTGTCGAGATCCGGGAAATCTGTTCCAACGGACCCCCACGGCACGTAGCGTGGTGGACGACCGGTTCGTCGGCGGCGTGCGCGATGCGGGGGCTCGCGCGGCCCACTCCGACGACCGTGGCTCCAATAGTGGGGCAGTAGGCGCGGCGGCGCGCCTCGCCTCAAGAGCAGGTCCGCCGCCGCGCCTCTTCCGGTGATCCTCAAGTGGGCGGTCCGGCGCACTCCGTCCGGCGTCCAGTGGGAGGAGCGCCGGCACAGCCCGGGCGACGTTGTCGTCAGCGGCCCGGCCCGGGACCTGTTGCTCGTGCTCGGCCGGCGGGCGCATCTGGACGACTCCGGCCTGGAGGTTCCAGGGGACCAGGGGCTGCTCGCCCACTGGCTGGAGCACAGCCGGCTGGAACCCGCTTGACCACGCGTGGGCGCCGTCCTAGTCGAAAAGGCGCAACAGCAGGGGTCGGTTCCTCGGTGCCCAGATCAGCTCGCGGAACTGGTCGACGGGTCCGACCGGCCATCTTTGCGCGATGCTCACGACCGCTGGGTCCTGGATCAAGGGGAAGAGTAGGTCCGGGATGTCGGCCCAGGCGACCTTGAAGGGGCGGTCCCACAGTTGCACGACCTCCGTCGTCACAGGCGCGGTGAGGCCGAGCGCGATGTGCATGAGGGCGAGCATCTCGTACGCCGTCATCAGGGCAGCTTCACGGTCCTGCCAGGTCTCCGCGCGTCCCACTTGCCACAGGACGGGCGTGAGCTCCGAGCCACACGCCAGGCGTGAGAAGGCCGTTCCGAACCATTTCGAGTACGGCGCGTACTGCCGTTCCATGAGAAAGGCGAGCCGCATGAGGTCGCAAACCAGACGCGACCCGATCAGTGAGGATCCCAGCTCGTCGCCCGCGGCTCCTGCTCTGCCCACCAGGTTCATCTCCGGATGGACGCGCCACCACGCGGTGATCAGCAGGTACAGCCACACGTCGTGGGGGTAGTAGGCCAGACGGTCCCGCGCAGCCTGCAGGTCCACCCCGTCGTGAAAGACGGCTCCCGAGGTGAACATGCGCAACCCGTGCTCGGGCAGGGTCAGCCAGTCGCGCGGCTCGATGTCGCGATCAAGGTCCAGCTCCAACTGCTGCCGGAGGTATCCGCGGACGGTGTGGACTTCGTAGTCGATCGGGTGACTGGCGAAGGTCGGCGGCAGTTCTCGTTGCAGCGCCTCCCGGACGTCGGCGCCGTGGCGCGGCTCGTCGTCCTCGGCGATGAAGAGCAAGACACGCGGCTTCCAGTCATGGTCGGTCGACATCTCGTCGTCGAAGCCGAGCACCTCCGACCCGCGACCGAGCAGCGCCGCAGAGTGCGGCAGATCAGGGAACCTGGCGCTGAGAACGGGCTGCACGACCTCCTCGTACAACCGCCGGCTCAGCTCGGCCCCCGAAACGAACTTCGACGTGCCATTGACATCCTCCACGAGAACTCAGTCTGGACCCCTCCACCAGCTCGGTGGAGCCAACGGGCGGGAGGGTGCCGCGCTCATGCCGAGATCGGTGCGTCGGTTCGAGACCTCGCGTCAGCTCGAATCGAGAAAACTCGCCTCAGCCGGGCTGGGCCGCAGAGATGCCGGCCCATTCGAACATCAGCAGGGTTGAATCGTCGCTGGTCGCTCCGCGGGCGAGCATCAGACGCCGGGACAGGCGGCGTACGGATTCCTGGACAGGGACACCGTCCGCCTCGACTTCCTCGATCAGGTTCTGCATCCGGGCCTCGCCGAACAGCGCACCGCCCGTCTCGTGCTCCTCCAGAAGGCCATCGGTGAAGAACAGCACGCGATCGCCTCGTCGGAGTGAGGTCTCGGTCACGATCGGGGTGGCCCCGCCAAAGCCGACCGGCAACGTGGTGGGACTGTCCAGCTCACCCTCGACCTGGCCGTGGCGGATGAGCAGCGGCGGCGGGTGTCCCGCGTTGACCCATTGCAGCCGACCCCTCTCGACGTCGAGCCTTGCCATCTGCGCCGTGGCGAACCCGTCGGGGTCGAACTTCGCGGTCAGGGCGGCGTCCATGGCGGCGTACAAGTCGACGAGCTCGACGTCGCTTCGTCGCGCGTGGCGGTAGGCGCCGATCGCGAGCGTGGCCATCACAGCGGCGTCGAGACCATGGCCCATCGCGTCAATCATGCACAGGTGCAGCACGTGGTCGTTGAGGGCGTAGTCGAAGCTGTCGCCGGCAACGTCGTAGGCCGGCTCGAGGGCGCCCGCGACGGCGACCTGAGGCGTGGTCATCATCAGCGGGGGCAGCAGTTGCCACTGCATCTCTGCGGAAAGGCTCATGGGTCGACGGCGTCGCGCCTGGAAGAATCGGTCGGTGTACCTGCTCTTGGTGACCAGCGTGTCGGCCACCAGTGCGGCCAGTCGACGAGCCAGTCGCCGGTCCTGCTCGTCGACGTGATCGAGGGTGAAGGCGAGAACCCCCAGGCGGTCGGCGCCGTCGAGCAGCGGAACGTACAGGCGGACCATGTCGGGGGAGGGGCGTTCGACGATCTCGTTGGTCTGGAACGCGAGACCGGCGCGAGAGTCGTCGATGGATTGGGTGGATCCCACGACCAGCCCTTCGCCGGGAAGCGGCACCAGGGTCATCTGGTCGTAGTCCTGCAACAACACCGTCACCTCCCGACCCCCCATCGTCTTGATCTCCTCGGCGATCAGCGGGGCGATCAGGTGAGGAGGCATCGAGTGGGATCGGTCGAGAAGCGCACCCAGTAGCCGCTCACCGAACCCCTCGGACCGGTCGGCCGCCTCGGGGGAGCCTCGATTCGAGGGCTCGTCAGGCATGTTCCCAGCGTATTCCAGCAGCGATCAGCAGCAGTAGAACTGCCAACCCAGTGCCGATCCAGTACGCGTGAACGGTCTGGCCCCCACGCGGCGCTGGGAACGCCACCTCGCCCACCAGCGGAGGATCTTCGGGTCAGCGGCCCGTTTCTCATGCCACAGGGGCGCGCACGGAGGTGCGGACCGGTCAATTGAATTGCTCGGCGGGACTCCTGTGTCTGAAGGTGGCGCCATGACCTGGCACATCAGCCTCGACCCAGATGAGCAGCTGGAGGATCAGTTGACCGATTGGCTAGTCGAGCACAATCAATCTGCCTCGGAGGCTTTCCGGCTTCGTTTCCAGCAGGACGACCTGCGGGCACGGCCCTTGCAGGCTTTTGCCAAGGACGAGTCAGGACGGCTGGTCGGCGGCTGCTCTGGGAGCACGGTCGACATCTGGCAGTGGCTGACCATCGACACGATGTGGGTCGACCCGTCTCGTCGTCGACAGGGGATCGGGCGCGAGTTGCTGACCACCGTGGAGAACCAGGCCCTGATGCGCAGCTGCCGATGGTCGAAGCTCAACACCTGGGAGTTCCAGGCGCCTGACTTCTATGAGCGACTCGGCTACGTCGTGTATGGCCGCGAGGTCGACTATCCACCAGGTCACATCAACTACCTGATGCGCAAGAACCTCCTGCGCTGATCGTGGCTCGCTTTCCGCGGTGGCTCCTGAGCTGGCCGGCGGAGCTGCAGCGCCCGGCGCCTGATGCGTCCGTGGGGGCCTGTCGATCACTGGGCTCCGAGCCGCGACCGCCCGGATCTGCGGCGATGAGTACGGCATCGCGTGACCACTCCTGCCGCTGAGCGGTGGGCGTCGCAGCTTCAGCGCCGTGTGAACTGCCTCGGCGAGTCACAGGCAAATGCACGTTGAGAGCTCAGCTGCGCGGGAATCGAGTCCAGTGCTTGTTATCGGATCCGTCCGGATCCCAGGTGGCGGATGCCAATACCGACGACAATGTGGCGCCACGCCGTTGGACCGCTCGCAGAACCACGCGCCGTTCCGCGGTTGCATCGGGTGCCAAACGTCCGAGCGGACACCTGATAGTTCGCGCGCGAGTGCGCCAGGCACAGCTATCGGCGAGCTGAGCGGGCCGCAGGCCGAAGCCAACCTTGAACGTCAACCGTGCGGAGGAGGCTGCATCTGGCCCGTTGTTGTGGGCGCTAGCAAGGAGCGCGACTCGATTGCTGCCTCTCGGATGGCGGTGCGCAGCCTGCGCGAGCACCAAATTGGCGGCTGCAGTCGAGAAGTTCGCGCGGGCTGGAGATTGATCGGGCACGCCCGCGACGACTGCGCGGACTTTGAAAGTGTGGTCGAGCGCAGCGGTCGGGTGGACGGTGTGCGGGGATTCGCAGGGATGAAAAGCCGACCCGTCGAGTGAACACTCGAATGAACTGCGGGCGTGGAAGCCGGCGAACGAGATGGTCAGAGCCCCGTTGCGCGGAACGATTGACGGCACCGACCCGACCAGACGGGTCTCGACCGGAGGGGTCGGTCCGCTCGAGGTCATCATCGCTACCCCCCCGATGTCGGCGCCGTACACGACGTCGCGCAGTCCATCGCCGGTGATGTCACTCAGGGCGATCCCTTGAGAGTGGAGCTGACCATTGTTCCCTGCGGTTGCGAACAGACGCTCTGTCCCCAAGGTGCCTCCGGGCTGTTGGGTGTACACGCCCATCTGGCTCCATCCGTCGTGCAGAACCATGACGTCGGCCAAGCCGTCGCCGGTCATGTCCGCCACCCGCACGGGGCCGGGAATGTCGAGCGACGGATAGGTAACCGGGGCCTCGTAGGAACCATCCTCCCGCTGCGGGAGCACGACGACGCCCTGGCCGTGGTTGCCTCCCCTGGTGATGACGAGATCGGCCGCGCCATCGGCGTTGACATCCCCCACAGCCAACATATTGAGCCCGACCCACTCGCCGGCTTCATCCCATCCCGAGAAGAGGGTGCGGACCTCACCGAATCCTCCACGGGTACGTTGCAGCCTGGCCTTCACCCATACGCCGTTCTGGGCAATGACGTCGTTGAGGCCATCGCCGTTCAGGTCGACCACGAGCAGCGTGTAGATCTGAGGGAAATCGCTGAAGAGGGGTTCCTGGTCTGCCGACAGAGCGCCGGTGTCGGTTTGACGCCACGCCCGAACTTCGTCCCACGGGACAGCCAGGAGGTCAGTGAGACCGTCGTCGTCGATGTCGCCGGTGGCGGCGATCAGGGTGTCGTCCGTCAGGAGGTGTCGATCAAGCACGAAGTTGCCATCGCCATCATTGGAGAAGATGTCGACGCCGGCGTCCGTCGTCACCACCACGTCGACATCGCCGTCGTGGTCGAGATCTCCGGTGTCCAGCCCAGAAGCTCCGTAGTTCTGATTGACGCCGCTGGTCGACCAGGTATCCACGTCTTGAGGATCCGCCCCGATCGAGGTCCACGGATCCGATCCACGGAACCTCCACAACCTGTGCTGTGAGCCGTCTGGGGTCTGATAAGCACCCGAGCCATTCGTCCAGTCAGTAGCGGCGAGGACATCATTGATCGCGTCACCGTCGACGTCGGCGATACCCACCCCATAGACGTAGGCGTCCATGTAGTTGTATCCGCCTCGCCATTCCCAGCTGGCCTCACCCTCGGCTGCCAGAGTTGGAGACGTCAGCCCAGCCAGTAGCGCCGCGACCATGGCCACGGCAAGTCTTCCCCCAGACCTCACGGAGTGAGGCTAGAGCACGAAATCGTTGGTGAACACCCGCGTTCGAGACGGACCCGCGGAATGGCGAGTTGATATGGGACGCCACGAAGTCGCAGTACATCCCGGACCAGCCGAACGTGGCATCGGCGACAACGATTTCTGGCTAGGCCTTGCAGCGGCGCAACACAGCACGGGACACGTTTCGCCAGAAGTCACTGACAGCGCCATCAGCATCATCGACAGCCCCATCGAGCTGGAACGGTGGGAGCCTCCCAACCGCAATCCGCGCAGGGCGCCGCTCCAAAGGTTGCGGGCCAAGTTGCTTCAGTCGCCTCCGCAGCCGAAGCGCCTTCGGCCGAGGACGAAAGTAGACACTCGCCTGGAGCCAGGTCAGCACGTCGTCGTGTCCGTGTGCGATCGCAGTGTCGTGCTGCGAGTCACGCGGATACACGAGGACAAGGGTGGCCGCTGCCCCGTCGTTGTCGTTGTCGATTGGGACAACGATGAGCGCAAGCTCCGGAAGACGCATCGGTTGCCAGCGGCGCTCAATCCTTCGCCCATCCGGGAGGACGAGGCGATGGGCTTCATCCTCCTTGGTGAGCCCTCAGACCCTGAGGCGATTCAGGTCTTGCCGCAGACAGCCGACCGGCGCACGCCAGCCCGGCGGTGGCAAGCCCAAGTCGTCACGACCTGGTCGGGCCTGGAGCGCTTCTTCGGTCCTGCTGGCGAACTCAGGTGGCCGTAGAAGTGCCCGCTCATGCCGCGTGCGTGCGCTCGAAAGACGCACGCTCCTGCCGCTGAGGGTGTGGCACCGATGTGCGGGCCCACATGACGACTCGGCGGGGCTGGACCCGGCGACCGACCTACTCAGCTCTGTGCTCGCCCCATCAGGGACAGCCGTCGTAGCCCACCGGGCGGTCACTCGTTGGACCGGCATGAGTATGCCCACGCTCCCGATCGCCGGTCTGGTGGCAGCCCTCTTCGCCGCCGCGCTCGTCGCCGGGCCCCCGGCGGGCTCCGCCGGACTGCAGGCTCCGTCCGGCCCGGCGCTGACCCAGCCGAAGGAGCAGCTGCTCAGCGCCACCGATTGCCAGCCTCGCGCCGAGCTGCGCGCCGCGAGGCGCGTCGTGCTGCTGGTGCACGGCACGGGCGAGAAGAAGGACGAGACGTGGTCGTGGAGCTACGAGCCCGCCCTACGCGGCGACGGCTTCGCGACCTGCTCCGTGCAGCTGCCTGACCACGGTCTCGGCGACTTCGCCGTGGCCGCGGAGTACGTCGTCGCTGCTGTCCGCAAGGCGTCGAGGCGGGCCGGTGACCAGGTCGCGGTCATCGGGTACAGCCAGGGCGGCGTGCTGCCCGTGTGGGCGGCGAAGTTCTGGCCCGACATCGCCGACCGGGTCACCGACCTGATCAGCCTCGGCGGACCCTTCGACGGCACCCAGCTCGCCAATGAGGTGTGCGCGCCAGGTAAGTGCGCCCCGCTGGCCTGGCAGCTGCGGCGCGGGGCCGACCACGTCGCGGCCCTACGCAACGCGCCGCTCCCGCAGGGCGTGCCGGTCACCTCGATCTTCACGCAGTACGACGAGATCGTCCGCCCGCAGCCGGAGGCCTCCAGCCTGCCCGGCGCCACCAATGTGATGCTGCAGGACGTCTGTGACGCCGACCCGTCCGAGCACGGCCTCATCCTCGGCGACCCCGTGGCCTACGCGCTCGCCCTGGACGCCCTCACCCACCCAGGCCCGGCTCGCCCGTCCCGCCTCCCCGCAACGACGTGCCAGGAGACCTTCATACCCCACGGCGACGCCGCGGGCTCCTACGTGTACCTGGAGGGCATGGCCCGCTTCGCCACCTTCCTGGCTGACCCGCAACGCTGGGTGGACAGCGAACCCCCGGTGCCGGCCTACGCGCGCCCATGGGTGGAGTGAACCGCCACGTTGGATACGGCATGAGCGTGACCGCTCACTGCGTGCGCGCGCTCGGACCTGCCGATGACAGGGCGCAAAGGGTGTGAGGCGTTGACCCTTGGTTGGGGCGAACGGCCGGGAGTGGCGGGGCCTGGTTGGCTGCGTGGAGCGTGATGTCTAGTCGGACAGGGTGTGCTCGGCGCTCTCCCCAGGGAGCGGATTCAGGACCTGACCGTTGACCAGGTAGTCGACTGTGAATCTGGCGGTGCCCGGCGGCACCTCCAGCACGTAGTACGTGCCCCCTTCGTGCTCGAACGTCTTGGCGTCGAACGGCTGGCCCCCCGCGAGAGTGACCCGCACCTGATCGACGTCCGGGTGGAGGGCGCCCATCCATAGCATCCCGTCGCCGACCGTCACGCCGCCGTCCGAGTCGTAGGTGTACTCGGGTGGAACGGCTAGGCGTCGCGGCGCGCAACCGTCCCGGGTGGGTGGGCCGAAGAAGGCTCCGACCGTGTTCCACTCCTGGCCGACGACGTTGTTCTCCTCGGCAATCAGCTCAATGCCGGAGGGAAGGCCCGCACAGCGCGCGATCTCCCGGCCGTCCACGACCCAGTAGCGCTCGCCGTCGAGACTGCCGCTGATGATCGGGTTCGCGGGCGGGATCCGGTCGACGTACTCGGGGCCGAACTGCACCACCGCGGCCGCGGCCAGCGGAATGGCGGCGATCGTTACCCCGGCACCCATGAGCAGCCGCCGGCGAAGCCGGGAGCGACGGGGGGACGGCGCCGTTCCGTCCGCCGGGTCCTCATGCACGGTGGCGGCGACGGCGGCCAGGGTACGGCGCAGGTGGTCGTCCAGCTCGTGCTCGTGGTCGAGAGGCGTGGTCATGGCAGGACCTTCCGGAGTCGGTCGAGGGCGCGGCGCAGGTCGGAGCGCACGGTGCTCGCGGGACGATCGAGCAGGTGACCGATCTCCACGAGTGGCAGGTCCTCGTAGTAGTGGAGGACCACGACGGCACGCTGTGTTACGGGCAGCTGACGCACCAGGGCCCAGGTCTCGTCGCACTCCGGGATCGCCGTGACTGGCTCCGGCTCCGGCCGAAGCAGCCTGCGGCGCCGGAACTCCCGACGCTGGCCGTCCTTGGCGAGGTTGACCACGCTGCGGCGCAGGTACGCCGGCGGGTCGTCGATGCGGTGCCAGCGTGGCTGCGCCGAGGCGAAGACACTCTGCACAACGTCTTCGGCCGTCTCACGGGAACCGGTCAGCAGGAAGGCAAGCCTGAGCAGTGGCAGCCGCAGTTCGCGGTAGGTCTCCTCGAGCACCGGCGTCTCCGAGTCGCTCAGTTCCAAGTCGGTCACACCCCTACGTCGTCCGACGAGCGTCCAGCGTTGCACCTGAGGCGCCGCGTGTGTCACCAGGAAGTGACCGGATCTGCCGCTGTCAGCGCGCGCCGACAAGGGCTGTCAGACGTGGAGGCGTGACGCCTCGATCAGGTCATAGGCACGGATGGTGGCCCGCCCGAGCGCCCAATACGCGTATGTCCGGTTCACCCCGTCGACCAATGTCCAACCGCTCCGGGTCGGCATTACGACGATCGGAGGGAGCTCGACTCCCTCGCGCACTAGGTCAATGTAGGTGTGTCCCATGTTCTGCCAGCGCGGCATGCTCCGGACATCCCCGATTGCGTCGAGTGAAACCTCGATCGGGCGGTACGACGTGTCCTCGGGTTCCAAGCCCACGTGGCGCAAGCCGTGCTCGAGGTCCGGGTCGCCGTGGAGGGGCATCGCGTCGTACGGGATCGGTCCAGCGTCGATGACGGTTTCAACGCCAGCCATGCCGGAACTCTAAGTGCGATGCGACCGGATCTGCCGCTGTCAGTGAGGCATAGCGTGACTCCTCATGCCGCCGCACTTGGACCCAATCTCGCTTGGCCACCGCTCGCGATCTGCGCATGGAAACGATTGGGGCTACTGTCCGGCAGTCGCCTTGCACAGCCAGCACCACTCCAGGTCATCGGACTCGGGCTGGCCGTCGTGCGATGCGAATCGACTCACCGGCTCCGCGCAGAGCGTCTCGGGGGCGCCTGGGACGACCAGGTGCTTCGTCCGGTCGGGTTCGCAGCGAGGCTGCCCGGCGGTCGGCGGCCGCCAAGCGGCTGAGAGCCGCCGCGGATCTTGAAGGTCGCGGTTGGTCTCCATGACGACTTGAAACTCCACCGCAATGTCCTCTGTTGAGAATCGGGCTGGAGCTGCCCCGAGGGCACATCGACCCAGTTCACCGCCTTCTGACCCATCATGAACCTTCCCGTGCAGGAGAAGGTCAACCGCGGCGAAGCACGCCACCTTGGGTGACCGCTATGCCGCGATCAGTTCGGTCATAGCCGATGAGCGCGCGCTGCTCTGGTCGGAGGCGCGGGGACCGAGGACTACGGTGTCGGCGACGGCGACGGGAACCCCGAGAGGTAGCCCAACGGCGCGAGGGTGCGCGCCAGATGTTCGAACAGGGGCTGCTCGCGCTCGGGCCACGACGCGCCGTGCAGCGCCACCACGCCGCCGCGAAGCGGAACTCCCGGATCCGGGGTTCGCATGAGCGCGGCGCCGGCGAGCGTGGGTACGGCGACTTCAGCCTTCCGCATCCTCAGAGTTTGGCATCCAGGGTGAGGATGGACCGTCCACCGCCGTACCTCACATCGGCACCACTGTCGTATTTTCTCCCCGCCGGTCGTGGGGTAGGTGAACGCGGTCCACCGGGTCCGTGAGAGCAGAGGAGCAGTCATGACCGAGTACCTCCTGTACTTCAACCAGCAATGGGTGGGCGACCACCCCGAGGAGTGGTTCCGCGGACGCGGGCCGCGCGCCATGGCGGTCGTGGACGAGATGAGGGCGGCTGGTGTCTACGTCTTCGCCGGGGGACTGGAGGAGGAGGACGGGCCCGTCTACAGCGCCGATCCCACCGGTGGCGACGTGTTGATCACCGACGGACCGTACGTCGAGACCAAGGAATGGCTGGGCGGGTTCGCCGTGGTGAACGTGGCTGACGACGAGGCCGCCAAGATGTGGGCGGGCAAGATCGCGGAGGCATGCGGCTGGCCCCATGAGGTTCGCCGCTTCAAACCGCAGCCGAAGGCTGAGTGACTTCGTCGGTCTCGAGGCACTTTCGCCTTGTGGAGAAGGGCTTCTGAGCTTCGGGACATGTCGGTGGCGACGTCTAGCGTGAGGGCATGAGCCAGTCAGTCGTTCCGTTCCGGCCGCCGCTGTTGCGGGCGGTTGACGAGATCGGACTGCTGCTTGACGACGTCGCCGACCTCCACCCGATGTACCTCACCACGAGCCAGAAGCAGGAGCTGTTGGTGGCGGTGGAGCGCCAGACCTCCCGGCTCGCGGCATTGAAGTCGAAGGCGCTCGCGGCTGCCGGCGACGTGGCCGATGCACACGGCACCAGGCACGCGGGTGCCTGGCTGGCCCACGAGACCCGGCAAGACCCATCCGAGGGTCGGAGGGCGCAGCGGCTGGCCGAAGGGCTCGACCAACGCTGGCCGATCCTGGCTGAGGCCTACGCTGCCGGGTCCGTCTCCACCGCACAGTCCCAGGTGATCGGCCACGCCCTGGACGACCTCCCGGCCGACCTCGACCCGGGTCTCCGTATCCGCGCAGAGCAGCACCTGGTCGAGGAGGCCGATCACTTCTGTCCCCGCGACCTGAAGGTCCTCGGCCGGCGCGTTCTGGAGGTCCTCGCGCCGGACGTGGCCGAGGCCCGCGAGGCGAAGCTGCTGGAGAGAGAGGAGCAGGAGGCGTGGGACAACGCGTCGATCACCCACCGGCGCCTCGGCAACGGACGCTCCCGGGCAGTCGTGACGCTCCCGGATGCGGCCATGGACCGATGGCTGACCCAGCTCCACGCGTTCACCTCACCGCGCAGGGAGGGCCAGGCCCCGGCGGGTGACTGCGTGCCCTATCCGCGCAAGCTGGCGCACGCCTTCACCGCGTTGCTGGAGCGCATCCCGGAGGACTGGCTGCCCCAGCACGGCGGGACCGCCACGGCCGTCGTGGTCACGATCGACCAGGCCAAGCTCGCCGAGGACCTCGCGACCGCAGGCCTCACGACCGGAACCGCGATCACCGCGGGTGAGGCAAGGCGGATGGCTTGCGGTGCCGGGATCCTGCCGGCGGTGCTGGACGGGAAGTCCCAGCCGCTGGACCTGGGCCGGGCCAAACGGCTCTTCAGCCCGGCCCAGCGCAAGGCACTCGCCATCCGCGACCGCGAGTGCCGGGCCGAGGGCTGCGACATCCCCGCTGGCTGGGCCGAGGCCCACCACCTCGACCCGTGGGCAAGCAACGGCAGGACCGACCTCGACCGGGGCGTGTTGCTCTGCTCGTTCCACCACCACCGCGCCCACGACACCCGTTACGACCTGATCCGGATGGCCAGCGGGGACCTCAGGTTCCACCGGCGGACGTGACCGACCGCCCGCGGGCTCAGAGCAGCGTGCCGGCCTTGTCCAGGACCACGCGCAAGATCTGCTCCATCTCGTCGAAGTGCTCCTGGGTGCAGATCAACGGCGGAGCGAGCTGGACCACGGGGTCGCCTCGGTCATCGGCACGGCAGTAGAGGCCCTCGGCGTAGAGCTGCTTGGACACGAAGCCAAAGAGCAGACGCTCGCACTCCTCGTCCGTGAACGTCTCCTTGGTCGCCTGGTCCTTGACCAGCTCGATGCCGTAGAAATAGCCGTCGCCCCGCACGTCGCCGACGATGGGGAGGTCCTTCAGCCGCTCGAGAGTGGCCCGGAAGGACGCCTCGTTGTCGCGCACGTTCTCGAGGATCTTCTCCTCCTCGAAGATCTGCAGGTTGCGCAGGCCCACGGCGCTGGAGACGGGGTGGCCCCCGAAGGTGTAGCCGTGCGCGAACATCGCGCCGTCCCGGAGGAACGGCTCCATCAGTCGGTCGGAGGCGATCATCGCGCCTAGCGGTGCGTAGCCGGACGTGATGCCCTTGGCGCAGGTGATGATGTCCGGCTGGTAGCCATAGCGCTCCGCGCCGAACAGGTGGCCGAGCCGGCCGAAGGCGCAGATCACCTCGTCGGAGACCAGCAGGACGTCGTACTGGTCGCAGATCTCGCGGACGCGCTGGAAGTAGCCGGGCGGGGGAGGGAAGCAGCCTCCGGCGTTCTGCACCGGCTCGAGGAACACGGCGGCGACGGTGTCGGGGCCTTCGTTCTCGATCGCCACCGCGACCTGGTCGGCGGCCCAGCGACCGAACGCCTCGGGGCTCAGTCCCTCAGGGGCGCCGTGCTCGGTGGCGCGGTAGATGTTGGTGTTGGGCACCCGGAACGTCGAGGGCACCAGCGGCTCGAACTGCTGCTTGAGCAGCGGCAGGCCAGTGATCGAGAGGGCGCCCTGAGTCGTGCCGTGGTAGGCGATCGCCCGGCTGATCACCTTGTGCTTCATGGGCTTGCCGGTGAGCTTGAAGTAGTTCTTCGCGAGCTTCCACGCGGTTTCGACCGCCTCACCGCCGCCGCTGGTGAAGAACACCCGGTTGAGGTCTCCGGGTGCGAAGCCCGCGACCCGCTCGGCCAGCTCGATCGCGCTCGGGTGCGCGTAGGACCACAGGGGCATGAACGCCAGCTCGCGCGCCTGCGCCGCCGCGGCCTCGGCGAGCTCGGTGCGCCCGTGACCGAGCTGGCTGACGAACAGGCCGGCCAGGCCGTCGAGGTAGCGCTTGCCGCGTGCGTCCCAGATGTAGGGCCCTTCACCACGCACGATCACCGGCACGTCGCCGTGGTCGTAGGCCGAGTGCCGGGTGAAGTGCATCCAGAGGTGGTCCTTGGCGGCACGCTGAAGGTGGTCGTAGTCCAGATCAGTCATGAGCCCATCGTGAACGATCGACCCGAAATCAACAAGCGATTCAGTGGCGATGAGGCGAAGTCGACACGAAATCGGTCGTGGATGGCTGTGATCGCTGTCCACCTGATAGGAATTGACCCATGACCCGGTACGGCGCGCAGTTCGGCCCGGACCTCACCTTCCTCGGTGTCGACGCCGTCGACCTCGACGACCCGAAGGGATGGGCGAACGCCGACGTGGTGGTCATCGGCGCGCCCTTCGACGGCGGCACCTCGCACCGGCCGGGCACCCGGTTCGGGCCGATGGCGATCCGCCAGACCTGCTACCTGCCCCAGGACGGCTCCCGCCCTCACCTCGCCCTACGCGTGGACGCCCTGCAGGACGTGAAGGTGGTCGACGCCGGCGACGTCGAGATGCCTCCCGGTGACATCGAGCGGGCGCTCGGTGTGCTGGAGGATGCTGTCCACACCGTGGCCGCCGCGGGCAAGATCCCGCTGGTGCTCGGCGGCGACCACTCGATCGCGCTGCCGGACGCGACGGGAGTGGCCCGCCACCTCGGTTACGGCCGGGTGTCGATGATCCACTTCGACGCCCACGCCGACACCGGCGACATCGAGTTCGGGTCGCTCTACGGGCACGGCCAGCCGATGCGCCGCCTCATCGAGTCCGGGGCGCTGCGTGGTGACCGGTTCCTGCAGGTCGGCCTGCGGGGCTACTGGCCCGGACCCGAGACCCTCGACTGGATGGCCCAGCAGCGGATGCGGTCCTACGAGATGACCGAGATCGGGAAGCGCGGGCTCGACGCGGTGCTCACCGAGGCCTTTGACATCGCGCTCGACGACTGCGACGCGGTCTTCCTCTCCGTCGACATCGACGTCTGCGACCCCGGACACGCTCCGGGGACGGGTACTCCGGAGCCCGGGGGACTCTCGGCGCGGCAGCTGCTCGACGCCGTACGCCGGATCTGCCTCGAGCTGCCCGTCGCCGGCATCGACGTGGTCGAGGTGTCCCCGCCCTACGACCACGCCGAGATCACGGCGTACCTCGCCAACCGGGTCTGCCTCGAGGCGCTGTCGGGCCTGGCCGCCCGCAGGAAGGGTCTGTCGCACGACCCCGCCGGGCCGTTGCTGGACGGTCGGTGATGGCGACCCTCTTCACCGGTGGCGCCCTCTTCGACGGGCATCGCCACCGGCGGCCTGGTGCGGTGTTCGTGGAGGACGGCCGCATCGTCGAGGTGGCAGTAGGCACTGATCTCTCCACGACCGTCGGGCCGGGTGTCGAGGTCGTCGATCTCGACGGCGGGCTGCTCGCGCCCGGGTTCGTCGACGCCCACGTGCACGCGGTGCAGGGCGGGCTCGAGCGGATCCGCTGCGATCTGTCCGGCGTGACGGGCCGCGACGGTTACCTCGCCGCGATCGCGACCTACGCCGCCGACCACCCGGAAGTGCCGTGGATCCTCGGCGGGGGCTGGGCCATGGCGGCCTTCCCCGGAGGTACGCCGACGGCGAGCGAGCTCGACCGGGTGGTCGCCGACCGGCCGGTCTACCTTCCCAACCGGGACCACCACGGAGCCTGGGTCAACACCCGGGCCCTCGACCTCGCCGGCGTCGACGCGATGACGCCCGACCCTCCGCACGGCCGGATCGAACGCGACGCCGACGGACACCCGACGGGCACCCTCCACGAAGGTGCCATGCGGCTGGTCTCGCGCCACGCGCCGGATGGTGACCCCGACGAGTACTACCGCGGCCTCCTCGCCGGCCAGCGTTATCTCCACTCCCTCGGCGTGACCGGCTGGCAGGACGCGATCGTGGGCGACTACGCCGGCATGCAGGATCCTGGCCCGACCTACCTCGCGGCCGCCCGGCGCGGCGACCTCACGGCGTACGTCGTCGGGGCGCTCTGGTGGAATCGAGAACGGGGCGAGGAGCAGGTCGAGTCGCTCGTCGAGCGTCGCCAGGAGTACAGCCACGGCCGGTTCCGGGCCAGCAGCGTCAAGATCATGCAGGACGGTGTCGCGGAGAACTACACCGCCGCCATGACCTCGCCCTACCTCGATGCCGCCGGCCAGCCCACGGCAAACACCGGGTTCTCCTTCGTCAACCCCGTGGCGCTGCGGCACTACGTGGCCCGACTCTCCGCCGAGGACTTCCAGGTCCATGTACACGCCATCGGGGACCGGGCGGCCCGCGAGGCTCTTGACGCGTTCGCCGAGGCGGGGCGTCCCGACCTGCGCCACCACATCGCCCACCTCCAGGTGGTGCACCCCGACGACGTTCCGCGCTTCGCGACGCTCGGGGTGGCCGCCAACATCCAGGCGCTTTGGGCCTGTCTGGACGACCAGATGGTCGACCTCACCCTGCCGTTCCTGGGCGAGCCGCGCGCGACCTGGCAGTACCCGTTCGGCGACCTGCATCGGACCGGGGCGCGGCTGGTGGCGGGGAGTGACTGGCCGGTCACCACGCCCGATCCGCTCGCCGCGATCCACACCGCGGTCAACCGGTGCACCCACGGCGTCGGGGGCCGGGAGGGCCAGGAACCGTTCCTTCCCGAGCAGGCGATCTCGCTCGAGGCCGCGTTCGCGGCGTACACGTCGGGCTCGGCGTGGGTCAACCACCGCGACAACGCCGGCGTGCTGGAACCCGGCGCCGTGGCCGACCTCGTGGTGCTCGATCGGGACCCGTTCAGCGATGGACCGGGCGAGATCGGGGCCACGAAGGTCGTGTCGACGTGGATCGACGGAGTGCCGGTCTTCGAAGCCTGACGGCCTCCCGACGACGAAATAGTCGCAGAGCAGGGGGTCCGGCCTACAGATTCCGTACCGCCGTCGCTAGGCTCGCCGTACCTCAATTCGAGCCCGGGAGGGCAGCGACATGGCTGACACGAAGTTCCAGAACGTCATCGACGGCAAGCGCGTCGACTCGGCGTCGGGGGAGACCTACGACGTGATCGACCCGACCACCGGTGAGGTCTACGCGAGCGCGCCGATGTCCGGAGCGGAGGACCTCGACCGTGCGTACGAAGCCGCCGACCGGGCGTTCGAGTCGTGGGGCGGGAGCACCCCGCAGGACCGCGCCTCCGCGCTGCTCAAGCTCGCCGACGCGATCGAGGCCAGGGTCGATGAGCTCAACGCCGTGGAGTCCAGGGACACCGGCAAGCCCCTCGGGCTCACGATGTCGGAGGAGATGCCCTACGCCTCGGACCACTTCCGGTTCTTCGCCGGAGCGGCCCGGGTCCTGGAGGGGAAGTCGGCCGGGGAGTACATGGCCGACCACACGTCCTTCGTCCGCCGCGAGCCGATCGGCGTGGTCGGTCAGGTCACGCCGTGGAACTACCCGTTGCTGATGATGATCTGGAAGATCGCTCCCGCCCTGGCGGCCGGCAACACGGTCGTGCTGAAGCCGTCCGACACCACCCCCGCCTCGTCGACGCTGCTCGCGGAGATCGCCCAGGAGTTCCTGCCACCCGGCGTGCTCAACGTGGTCTGCGGAGACCGTGACACCGGCCGGGCGCTCGTGGAGCACAAGATCCCGCAGATGGTCGCGATCACCGGGTCGGTCCGCGCCGGGATGGAGGTCGCCGGATCCGCCGCGGCCGACCTGAAGAAGGTCCACCTCGAGCTCGGCGGGAAGGCGCCGGTGATCGTGTTCGACGACGCCGACGTCGAGTCCGCCGCGTCGTCGATCGCGGAGGCGGGCTACTTCAACGCAGGCCAGGACTGCACCGCCGCGACCCGCGTGCTCGCCGGGCCTGGCGTACACCGCGACTTCGTGGCCGCCCTGACCGAGCAGGCCAAGGGCATCCGCACCGGCATGCCCGACGACGAGGACGTGCTCTACGGCCCGCTCAACAACCCCAACCAGCTCGACCGCGTGACCGGTATGGTCGACCGCCTGCCCGACCACGCCAGCCTCGAGACCGGCGGTCGGCGCCAGGGTGAGACCGGCTACTTCTACGAACCCACGGTGCTGTCGGGCCTCAAGCAGGACGACGAGCAGATCCAGACCGAGATCTTCGGCCCGGTGATCACCGTGCAGCAGTTCAGTGACGAGGCCGAGGCGCTGGCCTGGGCCAACGGTGTGCAGTACGGCCTGGCCTCCAGCGTCTGGACCAGGGACCACGGCCGGGCGATGCGGATGGCCAAGAAGCTCGACTTCGGCTGCGTGTGGATCAACACCCACATCCCGTTCATCTCCGAGATGCCGCACGGCGGCTTCAAGCACTCCGGCTACGGCAAGGATCTGTCGATGTACGGGCTCGAGGACTACACGCGCATCAAGCACGTGATGTCCTACATCGGTGAGTGACCGCGTGAGGATCCTGCTCGTCGGCGCCGGCGGAGTGGGCGGCGCCTTCACCGCGATCGCGTCCCGGCGCGACTTCTTCGAGGCGATCGTGATCGCCGACTACGACCCGGCCCGGGCCGAGAAGGCCGCGGCCACCGACGAGAGGTACGTCGCCGCGCAGATCGACGCCTCCGACGCGGCCTCGGTCACAGCACTCTGCCGCGAGCACCGGATCACCCACGTGATGAATGCCGTCGACCCGGTCTTCAACATGCCGATCTTCGAGGGTGCCCTCGAGGCCGGGGCCGACTACCTCGACATGGCGATGTCGCTGTCGAAGCCCCACCCCGAGACGCCGTACGAGAAGCCGGGCGTCAAGCTCGGCGACGAGCAGTTCGCTCAGGCGTCTCGGTGGGAGGACGCGGGCCGGCTCGCGCTGGTCGGGATCGGGGTCGAGCCCGGCCTGTCCGACGTGTTCGCGCGCTACGCCGCCGACCACCTGTTCTCCGACATCGACGAGCTCGGCACCCGCGACGGCGCCAACCTCGTGGTCACCGACGATGACGGCCGCGAGATCTTCGCGCCGTCGTTCTCGATGTGGACGACGATCGAGGAGTGTCTCAACCCGCCGGTGATCTGGGCTGTCGACGATTCAGGGGAGGGTGACTGGCACACGACGCCGCCGTTCAGCGAGCCGGAGGTCTTCGACTTCCCCGAGGGGATCGGCCCGGTCGAGTGCGTCAACGTCGAGCACGAGGAGGTCCTCCTCATGCCGCGTTGGGTCGACTGCAAGCGGGCGACGTTCAAGTACGGGCTCGGAGACGAGTTCATCAACGTCCTCAAGGTGCTGCACACGCTCGGCCTGGACCGCACCGACAAAGTCAGGGTCAAGGGGGTCGAGGTCTCGCCTCGTGACGTGGTGGCGGCGGTGCTCCCCGACCCGGCGACGGTGGGTCCGCGGATGAAGGGCAAGACCTGCGCCGGCCTCTGGGTGACGGGTACGGGCAAGGACGGCGAGCCGAGGTCGACGTACCTCTATCACGTGGTCGACAACGAGTGGGTCATGCGGGAGTACGGCCACCAGTGCGTCGTGTGGCAGACCGCCATCAACCCGGTGATCGCCCTCGAGCTGCTGGCGAACGGCACCTGGTCCGGCACCGGTGTGCTCGGACCTGAGGCGTTCGACGCAGTGCCGTTCCTCGACCTGCTCACCCAGTACGGCAGCCCTTGGGGCCAGCAGGAGCTCGACCCGGCGTAGTCCGCGTGCGTTCAGGCGGTCGCGGCGAACGCCTCGGCCACGACGTCGAACGCCTCGTCGAGCAGCGCGTCCGGGATGGACAGGGGCGGCAGGAAGCGGAACACGTTGCCCCAGGTGCCGCAAGTGAGGGTGACGACACCCTGCTGGTGGCAGTACGCCGACACCGCGGCGGTGCGCACCGGGTCGGGGTCGGTGGTCCCGGGCGTGCAGAGCTCGATCGCCATCATCGCGCCGCGGCCGCGGAGGTCGCCGATCACGGCGTGCTGCTCCTGCAGCGCGGTCAGCCGTGCGTGCATCGTGGCGCCGATGTCGCGGGCCCGGGCGGCGAGGTCGTGGGTCTCCATCTCCGAGATGGACCCGAGGGCCGCCGCGCAGGCCACCGGGTTGCCGCCGTAGGTGCCGCCCAGGCCGCCGACGTGGACGGAGTCCATCAGCTCGGCGCGTCCGGTGACGCCCGCCAGCGGAAGACCGCCGGCGATGCCCTTGGCCGTGGTGACCAGATCCGGGACCACGCCCTCGTGGTCGCACGCGAACCAGTCGCCGGTGCGGCAGAACCCGGACTGGATCTCGTCGGCGATGAAGACCACGCCCTGCTCCGTCGCCCACGCCGCCAGCGCCGGCAGGAACCCCGGGGCGGGGACCACGAAGCCGCCTTCACCCAGGATCGGCTCGATCGCGATGCAGGCCAGGTTGTCGACACCGACCTGTTTGTCGAGGATGTCGATCGCCCGCGCTGCGGCCGCTTCACCCGACAGTCCGTCCCGGAACGGGTAGGACATCGGGGCGCGGTAGACTTCGCCAGCGAACGGCCCGAAACCGTGCTTGTAAGGCATGTTCTTCGACGTCATCGCCATCGTCAGGTTGGTGCGGCCGTGGTAGGCGTGCTCGAACACCCCCACGGCATGGCGGCCGGTGGCGGCGCGTGCGATCTTCACGGCGTTCTCCACCGCCTCGGCTCCCGAGTTGAAGAGCGCGGACTTCTTCGCGTGGTCACCCGGAGTGAGCTCGGCGAGCTTGGCGCACACGTCCACGTAGCCGTCGTAGGGCGTGATCATGAAGCAGGTGTGGGTGAAGGCGGCGACCTGCTCCTGGACGCTGCGGACCACCTCGGTGGCCGCGTTGCCGACCGAGGTGACGGCGATGCCCGACCCGAGGTCGATCAGCGAGTTGCCGTCGACGTCGCGGAGGATGCCACCGCCGGCCGCCTCGACGAACACCGGCAGCATCGTTCCCACGCCATCGGCGACGTGCTCCTTCTTGCGTTCGAGTCGGGCGCGGGACTCCGGCCCCGGGACGTCGGTGACGAGACGGCGCTCCTGCGGGAGTGACGGACCGCCGTGGCGGCTCAGAACGGTGGGCTCGGTCATGAGGGAGAGCCTATGCCTCAGCAGCGACTGGTGAGCGCGCCGTTTCCCGCGCCTCCGGGGTGGGCTGGGAGGATGGCCCGATGACCCCCCGCGACGTCGTGATCCTCGGCTCGACCGGGTCGATCGGCACCCAGGCCCTCGACCTGGTGCGTGCCAACCCAGACCGGTTCCGGGTGGTGGCGCTGACCGCAGGCGGATCGAACACCGAGCTGTTCGAGCGGCAGGTCGCCGAGTTCGCGCCGCGGTTCCACGGCCTGGGCGGCGAGGTGAGTCTCGAGGCGGCGGGCCTGGCCTGCGACGTCGTCCTCAACGGGATCAGCGGCGCGGCCGGGCTCGGCCCGACACTGGCCGCGCTCGACGCCGGCAACACCCTGGCCCTGGCCAACAAGGAAAGCCTGATCATCGGTGGCCCGGTGGTCACCGGGCGCGCCAAACCAGGCCAGATCGTGCCGGTCGACTCCGAGCACTCCGCCCTGGCGCAGTGCCTGCGGGGCGGCCGCCCCGAAGAGGTACGACGGCTGGTGCTCACCGCCAGCGGTGGGCCGTTCCGCGGCCGGACCCGCGAGCAGCTCGGCCAGGTCACGGTCGACGAGGCACTCGCCCACCCCACCTGGGACATGGGCCCGCTGGTGACGATCAACTCCGCCACCCTGGTCAACAAGGGACTCGAGGTGATCGAGGCCCACCTGCTGTTCGACATCCCCTTCGACCGGATCGAGGTGGTGGTCCACCCGACGTCGGTGGTCCACTCGATGGTGGAGTTCGTCGACGGCTCGACGCTCGTCCAGGCGAGCCCGCCGACGATGCTGATCCCGATCGCCCTGGGCCTGGCCTGGCCCGACCGGGTGCCCGAGGCCGCGCCCGCCGTCGACTGGACGCGCCCGCAGGCCTGGGAGTTCTCGCCCCTGGACGACGAGGCCTTCCCCGCTGTACGTCTGGCGCGGGAGGCGGGCGAGAGCGGCGGCACCGCGCCCGCGGTCTACAACGCTGCCAACGAGGTGTGCGTCGAGGCCTTCCGCACGGGTGCCCTCGCGTTCGTCGACATCGTCGACACGGTGGGTCGGGTGCTGCACAGCCGGCCCGTAGGCTCGGAGGCAGATCTCACCGTCGACGACGTGCTCGCGGCCGATGCCTGGGCCCGTGCGAGCGCCGCGGAACACGTGAAGGACCTTTCTCGATGACTGCCCTGATGTACACCCTCGGCGTTCTCCTCTTCGCCGTCGGCGTCGCGGCCTCGATCGGCCTGCACGAGCTGGGCCACCTGATCCCGGGCAAGCTCTTCAACGTCAAGGTCACCCAGTTCTTCGTCGGGTTCGGTCAGACGCTGTGGTCGCGCCAGAAGGGCGAGACGGAGTACGGCGTCAAGGCCATCCCGCTCGGGGGCTACTGCAAGCTGGTGGGGATGCTCCCACCGGAGCCGGACCAGGACCCCGACAAGGTCCGCGACACCCGCACCGGGATGTTCGCCCAGCTGGTCAGCGACGCCCGCTCCGCCGAGTGGGAGCTCGTCGACGAGGCCGACCACGATCGGCTCTTCTACAAGAAGCCCTGGTGGCAGCGGGTGATCATCATGGGCTCCGGCGTGATGATCAACCTGGTCCTGGCGTTCCTGCTCTTCGCCGTCGTCTTCATGGGCTACGGCGTGCAGCAGCCCACCACCACCGTGGAGACCGTGTCCCAGTGCGTCATCGCGGTGACCGAGGCCAACAGCGACCAGCCACCGCGCGACTGCACCGACGCAGACCCGGTCTCTCCGGCCCAGAAGGCGGGATTCGAGGCCGGTGACCGCATCGTCTCCATCAACGGCAGCCGCGTGGGCGGCTGGACGCAGATCCAGCACCTCATCCGTGCCAACGGCTCCAGGCAAGCCACCGTCGTGGTCGTGCGCGACGGACAGGAGCTCACGCTGCGTCCCTCCACGGTGGTCTCGCCGCGGCTGGACCCGAACGACCCGGAACGCATCACCAAGGTCGGGTTCCTCGGTGTCTCGCCGACGAGCCGGCTGGAGCCGCAAGGCCCCGGATACGTGGTCAGTCAGATGGCCGATGGGACCTGGCAGACCCTGCAGACCATCGGGGCGTTGCCGGTCAAGGTCTACCACGTCGGCCGTGCCGCGCTTGGGCTCGAGGAGCGCGACCCGACCGGCCCCATGAGCGTGGTCGGCGCCGGGCGGGTGGCCGGTGAGGTCGCCGCCCAGGACGAGATCTCGGTCACCGGGCGGTTCATGTCGCTGATCCTGCTGCTCGCCGGGCTCAACCTGTTCCTGGGGTTGATCAACCTGGTCCCGCTCCCGCCGTTCGACGGCGGTGGCATCGCGGCGACGCTCTTCGAAACGGTACGGCGCTGGATCGCCCGGCTGCTCCATCGCCCCGACCCGGGTGGGTTCGACAGTGCCCGGCTGCTACCGGTGACCTACGTGATGGCGGGCGTCATCCTCGTGGTCAGCATCGTGCTGATCTTCGCCGACATCGTGGCGCCGGTCTCGATCAGCTGACCACCGGCCCCGCCCGGCTCGGACCACGAACCTAGACTGACGGCCATGACATCGGTTTCCCTCGGCATGCCCGAAGCACCACCCCCGGTGCTCGCACCCCGCCGCCCGACCCGGCAGATCCGCGTCGGCAAGGTCGGGGTCGGCAGCGAGTCGCCGATCTCGGTGCAGTCGATGACGACGACGCTCACCGCCGACGTCAACTCCACCCTCCAGCAGATCGCCGAGCTGACCGCCTCCGGGTGCGACATCGTCCGGGTGGCCTGTCCCAGCCAGGACGACGCCGACGCGCTGCCGGAGATCGCTCAGCACTCCCAGATCCCGGTCATCGCCGACATCCACTTCCAGCCGAAGTACGTCTTTGCGGCGATCGACGCCGGATGTGCCGCCGTCCGCGTCAACCCGGGCAACATCCGCAAGTTCGACGACCAGGTCAAGGAGATCGCCGCCGCCGCGAAGGACCGCGGCACCAGCATCCGGATCGGCGTCAACGCCGGGTCACTCGACAAGCGGCTGCTCGAGAAGTACGGCAGGGCCACGCCCGAGGCCTTGGTCGAGTCCGCGGTGTGGGAGGCCGGGCTGTTCGAGGAGCACGACTTCCAGGACTTCAAGATCTCGGTCAAGCACAACGACCCGGTCGTGATGGTGCGCGCCTACGAGATGCTCGCCGAGGCCGGCGACTGGCCGCTGCACCTCGGCGTCACCGAGGCGGGGCCGGCGTTCCAGGGCACCATCAAGTCGAGCGTCGCGTTCGGCCACCTGCTCGGCCAGGGCATCGGTGACACGATCCGCGTGAGCCTCTCCGCGCCACCGGTCGAGGAGGTCAAGGTCGGTATCCAGATCCTGGAGTCGCTGAACCTCAAGCCCCGCCGGCTCGAGATCGTGTCCTGTCCCAGCTGCGGACGGGCACAGGTCGACGTCTACAAGCTGGCCGATGAGGTCACCGCCGGCCTCGACGGACTCGAGGTTCCGCTGCGCGTCGCGGTCATGGGATGCGTCGTCAACGGTCCTGGCGAGGCCCGCGAGGCCGACCTCGGCGTCGCCTCCGGCAACGGCAAGGGTCAGATCTTCGTCAAGGGCGAAGTCATCAAGACCGTGCCCGAGTCACAGATCGTCGAGACCCTCATCGAGGAAGCCATGCGGATCGCCGAGGGCATGGAGTCCGTCGACGGCGCCGAGCCCAGCGTCAGCGTGACGTGAGGAGGCACGGCGTCAGCGTCACCTGACCCCGAGGTCCCACCTCACGCCGACGTTCGAGCGCGTTCTCAGCCGGCCCGCTTGGCGTGGTCCGGGACGGCGCCGGCCGGCGAGACCGAGAGCGCTATCGCCAGGTTGGCACCGGGCAGGAGCGGCTCGATCGCCCGCTTGATGGCGGCTTCCAGCATGGTGGTCCAGGCCTTGACGTCCAGCGACGACGACGCGCCCTCAGCGCTCGCGTCGGAGAGAACCGAGACGACGTTCTCCGGGACGGGCGGCAGTCCGGTCGACAGCGCCATGTCCAGTGCCGTGACCTCCGCGTCCTCCGCCAGCCCGTGGTCCCCGATCGACCGGGCCACCTCGGACAGCTGGCGCAGCACCGCCACCTGCTCCTCGGGAGTCGAGGAGAGGGCGTCGGCGTAGTCCCGTCCGTGGGCCAGGTGTGCCCGCGACGCGCTGTGGTCACCCTTGAGCTGGGCCTCCCGCGCCGAGGAGATCGCGGCGTCGCAGGCCTGCAGCGGCTCGGCCGCCTGCATCCAGTGGGCCGCCCGGTCGCTCTCGTGCACCACGGTGGAGCGAGCAATCCGGTCGTGCAGTCGGCGTCGTGCCGCCGGCCGCACCCAGGCCTCGGTGGCCGCCCGCATGATCGGGTGGCGGAACTCGTAGCCCGCACGCCCGAGGCGCAGGGCGCCCAGGTCCGTCAGCCTGTCCAGCGACTCGGCGACCTCCAGGGTGGTGACCTCCGACCAGACCTGGGGGTCCAGCAGCTGCAGCAGCGTGGCGGCCGTGACCGGACGGTTGACGAGCGCCACCAGCTGGATGACGTCCATCGCCAGCGGCGCGACCCGCTCCAGGATGCCGTGGATGACGGCTCCCAGCTCGGGGTTCGTCGCGTCCCCGGCAGGCGTCGCCGCGAGGTCGAGCCCGGACAGGGTCCAGACGACCTGGCCCTCGGACAGCCAACGCCGCAACGTCGAGACCGCAGCACCGGCCCGCCCTCCGGTCTGCTCCACGAGCACGTCGACCAGCCGCGGTGCAGCGTGCCCACACAGCACGCTCTCGGCGATCTCGGCCAGCTCGGCGCGGTCGAGGGTGTGGGTCTCCAGGCTCTGTGCCTGAAGCCCCACCATCTCGAGCTCCATCAGGAAGGGGTCGCGGTTCGTCGCCGCGACCGGCACCACGAGGGTGAGCTCCGTGGTCGGTTCGAGGGCGGCGATCGCGTTGACCAGGTCGGCGACGTCCTTGTCATCGTGCCCGTCCAGCGGAGGAAGCACGGCGACCGGGGCGCGCCGTGCGGCGCACTCCAGCTCGGAACCAGTCGGCAGGTCGCGCGGCCCCGCGCCGTGCACGTGGGCGCCGGCGACCTGTTCGCGGTGCATCGACTCATCGATCAGGGCCTCGCGACCCGATCCGGCCTCGCCCACCACGCAGACCAGTCCGACGCGGTGCGCGTCGACGCTCTTGCGGATCAGCTCACCCACTCCGGAGCAGTCCTCATCCCGACCCACCCAGGCCGGGACGACATCGTCACGGTCCGGAGCCGAGAGGATGCTCATCTGGAGTGCGGTGGTCTGCCGGGACGGCGCCACCCCCAGCTCCTCGGCCAGGACGGTGTGCAGGTCGTTGAACACCCGGAGGGCGCTGTCGGTCTCTCCCAGGCCGGCGAAGGCGCTCATCAGCGCACGGTAGGCCCGCTCGGAGTAGGGGTCGGCGGAGACCGCGGACTCGGCGAGGTCGACTCCATCGCGCATCCAGGACAGCTCGACGGCACTCTCGGCGGCGTCGGTCAGCAGCGACCGCCGCATGGCCGCCAGCGACTCGCGGGTCTCGACGGCCCAGCTGCTACCGCCGTCGTGTGCCTCGAAGTCGCCGAGGTAGAGCGCCTCGGCTTCGCGGGTGAGACCCACGACGCGAGCGTGGTCGCCACTGCGGCGGGAGACCCGCGCCTCGACGGCGAGGTCGCGGAACGCGGTCACGTCGACCCAGGCGTTGGTCAGGACCAGCCCTCCGAGGCGCCGCGCGATGCAGTCGGTGCGCAGGGTACGGCGGATCTGCGAGGCAGCGGTCCGGAGACTGGCACGTCCCCGCGCCTCGTCGACGTCCGGCCACAGCTTCTCGAGCAGGCTGTCGATGCGGACCGGCTGGTCGGCATCCAGTGCCAGGATTCGCAGCAGGTCCAGGGTCTTCCCCGTCCGCCACTCGGATGCGTCCACGACGCTGCTGTCGCCCCGGCGGACCCTGAGGCTGCCCAACAGCCTGATCTCGACCGGTTCCTGG
>DASSJR010000302.1:0-10009 GCA_035691135.1 Nocardioides sp.
CCGGCCCAGGTCCAGGCGTACGCCGGGTCCTCGCTCGCCAGCCCCGCCTCGCCGAGGTCGAGCGGCGCGAACGTGTCGACCATGACCGCGGACTCCTCGAAGTACTCGACGCCGAGGGAGGCCTCGATCGCCGACGGCTGCGGTCCGTGGGCGTGCCCGCCCGGGTGCAGAGAGATCGAGCCCAGCCCGATGCCGGATCCCTTGCGGGCCTCGTAGTCGCCGCCGATGTAGAACATCACCTCGTCGCTGTCGACGTTCGAGTGGTAGTAGGGCACGGGGATCGCGAGCTCGTGGTAGTCGACCTTGCGCGGCAGGAAGTTGCAGACCACGAAGTTGTGGCCCTCGAAGACCTGGTGCACCGGCGGCGGCTGGTGGACCTTGCCGGTGATCGGCATGTAGTCCTCGACGTTGAACGTGTAGGGGTAGAGGCACCCGTCCCACCCGACCACGTCGAACGGATGGGTCGCGTAGGTCATCCGGGTCCCGAGCACGGCGCCGCCGGCCCGGTGCTTGACCAGGACCTCGACGTTCTCACCGTCGACGACCGCTGCCTCCGTGGGTGCGTACAGGTCCCGCTCGCAGTACGGCGCGTGCTCCAGGAACTGTCCGAACCGGGACAGGTAGCGCTTCGGCGGCGCGATGTGACTGTTGGCCTCGATCGCATAGAGCCTGCTCGTCTCACTCGGCAACCACCGGTGGGTGGTGGCGCGGGGCACGACCACATAGTCACCGGTGCGATAGCTCAGCGCGCCGAACACCGTCTCCACGACGCCCGAACCCGACTCGACGAAGACGCACTCGTCGCCGATCGCGTTGCGGTAGAACGGCGACGCCCCGACGCCCGCGACCACGTAGCTGATCCGCACGTCGTTGTTGCCCAGCACGAGGCGCCGCCCGGTGACCGGGTCCCCGGGGGCGTCGCCCTCGAAGAGCCCGTGCAGCTTGAGGTGCCGCGGCTTCAGCGGATGGTTGGGGGTACGGGTCTGGTCGGGCAGGTCCCAGACCTGGCTGTCGACGATCGCCGACGGCACGCCGCGGTGGTAGAGGAGGGAGGAGTCGGAGGAGAATCCCTCCTCGCCCATCAGCTCCTCGCGGTAGAGGTTGCCGTCGGGGTCGCGATGCTGCGTGTGTCGCTTGGGCGGAACGGCACCAACGCTGCGGTAGTGAGCCATGACGTCCTCGCAGTGTCCTTTTATCGGACACCTTAGTCCGATATCTGCATGGTTAGAGTAGCGCTCGTGTCAACGAAACTGGCCGACGCCTGGGTGGGGTTGGTCGACGACGCCGCCATCTTCCCACCCGGGGACAGCCCCCTGGACGACGCGCTCGCGGCGTTCGCCGCCCGCCGCGGCGAGTGGTACGCCGACCTGGTCAACTCGTTCGTGGTTCGAGACACCGACCTCGGGTCGCTGCCGACCGATCTCCCGGTCTCGGTGGTGGTCACGGGCGGAGCCGGCGCCATCGAGGGCGTGGTCGCCATGGCCCGCAAGCGCGGGCTCGAGCTGACAGCCCTCGAGACCTCCGTGCGCGACCTCGACGACCTGGTCGGCAACGTACGTCGCATCGCCCTGGCAGTCCGCGCGGCCGAGGTCGACCCCGACGTGCCGGTGTACATCGAACTGCCCGGCCCGGCCACCGGTTCCTGGCTGGCCGCGGCCGACGAGGCCGCAGCCGAGGCGCTGCGGCTCAAGCTCCGCTGCGGCCACGTCGACCACGACCTGATCCCGACCAGCACCACGCTTGCGGGCTGGATCTGCGCCGCTCTCGACCGGGAGCTGGAGGTCAAGGGCACAGCCGGGCTGCACCGCGCCGTACGCCACGACCCGGAGGGCGGCGGTGCCCACGGCTTCCTCAACCTCCTGGTCGCCACCCGCGCTGTGCTCGACGGCGCCTCCGCCGAGGAGGCTGAAGCCTTGCTGGAGGAGCGCGACGGCACGGCCCTGGCGCGCCACGAGCTCGGGCGGGTGCGGCGGTGGTTCACCTCCTTCGGCTCGTGCAGCGTGGCCGAGCCGCTCGACGACTTGATCACCCTCGGACTGGTGGAGGTACCCGAATGATCACCCCACCCGAATGCTCGCTTCGCTTCGCTTCGGACGGGGGCCCCGAATGAAGACCTGGGTCGAGGGAGCCGCCGGCTCCCACTTCGACGTCGACAACCTCCCGTACGGCGTCTTCTCCCTCCCGGGCGAGGAGCCGCGGGTCGGGGTGCGGATCGGCGACCATGTGCTCGACCTGGCCCCGGTCGCGGCCGCCGAGATGCTCGACGTGCACCACGTGTTCCAGGAGCCGTCGCTCAACCTGTTGATGGCCGAGGGGTCGCAGGTCGCCGCGTCGATCCGGCAGTGGGTCACCGGGTTGCTGACCGACGAGACCGAGCGAGGCCTGGTCGAGCCCCATCTGCTCCCGCTCGGCGAGGTCGAGCTCCACCTTCCGGTCGAGGTCGCGGACTACGTCGACTTCTACTGCTCGCTCGAGCACGCCACCAACGTGGGCCGGATCTTCCGCCCCGACGCCGAGGCCCTGCTGCCCAACTGGCGTCACCTTCCGGTCGGCTACCACGGCCGGTCCGGAACCGTCGTGGCCAGCGGCACCGATGTCGTGCGGCCGTCGGGCCAGCGAAAGCCCCCCGACGCCGACGCGCCGACGTACGGCCCCAGCACGCGGCTCGACATCGAGGCCGAGCTCGGCTTCGTGGTCGGTGCGCCGTCGACGCTCGCATCGCGGGTGGGCGTGGACGACTTCGCGCAGCACGTCTTCGGGCTGGTCGGCCTCAACGACTGGTCCGCGCGCGACATCCAGGCCTGGGAGTACGTGCCGCTGGGGCCTTTCCTCGGCAAGTCGTTCGCGACCTCGGTCTCCCACTGGGTCACGCCGCTGGCCGCGCTCGACGTTGCGTGGGTCGACCTGCCCGGCCAGGACCCCGACCCGCTCCCCTACCTGCAGGGCTCCGCTGCTCGTGGTCTCGACATCGACGTCGAGGTCGAGTTGAACGGGGAGGTGGTGAGCCGCCCGCCCTACGCCTCGTTGTACTGGTCACCGGCCCAGATGCTCGCCCACCTGACCGTCAACGGCGCCTCCCTGCGCACCGGCGACCTGTTCGCCTCCGGCACCATCTCCGGACCCGAGCGCGAGCAGCGCGGGTCGTTCCTCGAGCTCAGCTGGGGCGGCGCGGAGCCGTTCGCCGAGGGCCGCACGTTCCTCGAGGACGGCGACGAGGTCGTCCTCCGTTACACCGCTCCCGGCACCGGCGGCGGCAGGATCGCGCTCGGCGAGGTCGCGGGAACGATCCTGCCCGCGCGAGACTGAGCCCGTGGACCAGGTCAGGGCTCGGCACCAGCGCGCCCTGATCGCCGTGGTGCAGGTCGCCGCCCTTTCCTGCTGGTTCTCGGCGTCAGCCGTGGCGCCCGGCATGCAACGGGACCTGGACCTCGGCGCCACCGGTGCGGTGCTGCTGACCTCGAGCGTGCAGGTCGGGTTCGTGGTCGGAGCTGTGGCCTCCGCCGTCCTGAACCTCGCCGACCGGATCCCGACCGCCGCGCTGTACGCCGTGAGCGCGTTCCTGGCCGCGGCATGCACTGCCCTGATCCCCGCGGTGGCGACCGGATTGCCGGAGACCCTGGCGCTGAGAGTGTTCACGGGAATCGCTCTCGCCGGTGTCTATCCGGTCGGGATGAAGCTGATGGCGTCGTGGTCGGAGCCTGCCCGCCGCGGCCGGGCTCTCGGCCTGCTCGTCGGCGCGCTCACGCTCGGGTCCGCGGTGCCGCAGCTGATCCGGGGGCTGCGGGACCTGCCGTGGCCGGGCGTGCTCCTCTTCGCCGCCGCAGTGACCGCGGCGGGCGGCCTGGCCGCCCTGCTCCTGGTCCGGCCCGGGCCCAACCTCGACACCGGCAGGACGCACCTCGAACCGGCGTACGTCCTCCGGATGTACCGCCAGCGGGGGCCGCGGCTGGCCAACCTCGGGTACCTCGGCCACATGTGGGAGCTCTACGCCCTGTGGACCTGGTTGCCCACGTTCGTCCTGCTCAGCCAGCAGGAGGGGGGTGGGTCGACCGGTCCGGTCGTCAACCTCACCAGCTTCCTGGCCATCGGGGTCGCCGGGGTCCTGGGCTGCTGGCTGGGCGGGGTGGCCTCGGACCGGTTCGGCCGGGCGCCCGCGGCGGTGACCGCCATGGTGGTGAGCGGGAGCTGCTGCCTGCTCTCGCCGCTGTTCTTCGGGACGCCCGTGGGGGTGCTCGGCTGCTTCCTGTTCGTCTGGGGAGCCGCGGTGATCGCCGACTCAGCGGTGTTCTCCACCGCGCTGACCGAGACCGCCGACCAGAGATTCGTCGGCACCGCGCTCACCGCGCAGACCGCGACCGGCTTCCTGCTCACGGTGGTGACCATCCAGGTGGTGCCGGTGCTTGCGGACGCAGTCGGATGGCAGTACGTCTTCCTCGCGCTCGCGATCGGACCACTGTCCGGGGCGGTGGCGATGGCCAGGTTCGGACGCGCGCGAGCCGAGGGCACGATCCTCCCTGCCCGAGCCTGAGCCACGCCACTACGATCCGGCCATGGGTCTGCTCACGCCGCTCGCCGTCCGCATCGGGTCCATCTCGTGGATGCCCCGCCTGCTGCCCCAGATCGTGGCCGTCGACAAGGCGCTGCAGAGGGTGTCCCGTGGCCGGGTGAGTGTCCTGGACATCGCCGGCTTGCCGAACCTCTCGCTGACCATCCCCGGCCGTCGAAGCGGTGTCCCCCGCACGACGCCGCTGCTCGCCGTTCCCCACGAAGGGGCCTGGCTGGTGGCCGGCTCCTACTTCGGCGGGCCCAAGATGCCGGTGTGGGTCCACAACCTGCGTGACACCGACCGGGCCGAGATCACGGTGAAGGGCACCACGACACTGGTCACCTGGCGTGAGGTGGAGGGTGACGAGCGCGACCGGATGTGGCGGGTGATGCTCGCGACCTGGCCGAACTACGCGAAGTACGAAGAGCGCACCGACCGGACCATCCCCGTCTTCGTCCTGACGCCCGTGGGCACTGCGGAATAGCGCGACCGGGCACCCGTAGCCTTGGGCGGGTGCAGCTCGGCCAGTACCCCGCCCCCGGCCATGTGGTGGCCCACATCAGCGATCCTCACCTGCTCGCCGGAGACGCCCGGCAGTACGGCGCCATCCACCCCGAGGCCGGGCTCCGGCTCGCCCTCGAGCGGCTCACCCGGCTCGAACCCGCACCCCAGGCCCTGGTGTTCACCGGGGATCTCGCCGACCGGGCCGAACCGGCGGCGTACGACCGGCTGCGCGAGCTCGTCGAGCCCGTGGCCGAGGCCCTCTCGGCGACCGTGGTCTGGGTGATCGGCAACCACGACGAGCGCGCGGAGTACGCCAAGAGCCTCTTCGGCGAGGCCGACGAGAGCCCGCAGGACCGGGTCCACGACGTGGCCGGGCTGCGGATCGTCGCGCTGGACACCACCGTGCCCGGCTACCACCACGGCGACCTCACCGACGAGCAGCTGGCCTGGCTGACCGACGTGCTCGCGACGCCGGCTCCCAACGGCACGCTCCTGGCGATGCACCACCCGCCGATTCCGATCCCGATGATGCCCGCGGCCGAGATCATCGAGCTGGCCGGCCAGCAGCGCCTGGCCGACGCCATCACCGGCACTGACGTCCGCGGCATCCTCGGCGGCCACCTCCACTTCTCGACCTACTCGACGTTCGCCGGCGTCCCGGTCTCCGTGGCTGCCGCGACCTGCTACACCTCTGACCCGGCTCCGACCGAGCGGTTCGTATCCGCGGTCGACGCCCACCAGTCGGTGACGATGATGCACCTCTACGACGACAGGGTGGTGCACACCATGGTGCCGGTCACCGAGGCACCCGAAGTCAGCGGCTACCCCTCCGACGTACGTGCGCAGGTCGAGGCGCTCAGCGCTGAGGAGCGTCGTGAGCTGCTCTCCCGCAAGGACTCGGCGTTCTACTCCGGCGACCTGGACAGCGGCGCGTGAGCTGCGGCTAGACGCCCTCGCGGTCGACGAAGCCCGGGTGCACGAACGGCTCCCCCCGCTTCATCTGCTCGACCGCGCCCGGATGGAGGCGGTGCAGGTGGGCGATGGCCCGACGCCGGTACCGCAGCACCTGCACCGCGCCGAGGCCCCAGAAGAGGTACTGCACCGACAGCGCGACCCGGAAGTCCTCGAGGCCGTAGGCCGCCACACCGGACGGCTCGCGCCACTCCAGCAGCACCCCGACCAGGCCCATGGTCAGCAACGACGCCGAGAAGCCGCCGACGTTGACGATGCCGTTGGCGCGTCCCGACTCCGTCAGCGGAGTGAAGGAGCGGGCCAGGTCGAAACCGACCATCGACGCCGGTCCCCCAGACGCGGTAGCGCAGACCAATATCACCAGCAGCCACAAGGGTGCCGGCTCGGCGCGCATCAGCACGAGCGTCCACATGGTCACCATCCATGCGACCACGCCTAGCACGATCCAGGACCGGTAGAACGGGAACCTGCCGACCAGCCAGCTCAGCACCAGCCCGGCGACCACCACCCAGGCGATCATCACCATCAGCAGGGTGCTGGCCGTTGTCTGGGACAGACCCTGGCCGCGCACGAGGAACGGGAAGCCCCACAGCAGCGTGAAAACGG
The DNA here is from genome assembly GCA_035691135.1 of Nocardioides sp. GTDB lineage: Bacteria > Actinomycetota > Actinomycetes > Propionibacteriales > Nocardioidaceae > Nocardioides. The sequence goes on from DASSJR010000302.1 coordinate 6,629, forward strand.
TCATCGAGAACTGGGACACGAAGTGGGACCACATCCCCAGGCGGGTGCCGGGATTGCCCCACACCAGCCGCAGGCTCCGAGCCAGGGCGCGCAGCCGGATCGGCGTGACGCGGTCGTCAGGGTAGGGCGAGTCCACCACCACGATGGCGACCACCACCATCAACACCACGCCGATCGTCGAGGCGATCGCGAACGACCTCGTCCAGCCGAGGTTCGCCAGGGCCCAGGACAGGGGCGCCGCAGCCGCGATTGCCCCGAGCTGACCGACCTGCCCGGTCATCTGGGTCGCGAACGGCGCCTGCTTCGGCCGGAACCAGGCCGCCACCAACCGGATGACGGAGACGAAGACCATCGCGTCGCCCGCGCCGAGCAGCGCCCGGGCTGCGACACCGACCGGGAACGTGGTGGCGAACGCGAACGCCAGCTGTCCGGTGGTCATCAGGATGAGGCCCGTCAGCAGCAGTGCCCGCGACCCGAACCTGTCGAGCAGCACCCCGACCGGAATCTGCATGCCGGCGTACACGACCAGCTGGAGCACGGTGAAAAAGGCCAGCGCGGTGGCCTCGATCTCGAAGCGGTCCGCGGCGAGCAGCCCGGCCACTCCGAGGGAGCTGCGGTTGAAGACGGCCAGCAGGTAGACCGACAGGCCCACTCCCCAGACCGCCCAGGCACGCCGGGTGCCGGGAGCGTTCAACGAGGAGTCTGACCTCGGCCGGGTTCGCGGCATTCCTCCGGCCTTCGCCCTTCTTTCGTCTGAGCGCACACCGGTTGCATCGGCACCGAAGCATCCGGAGTCCCTGAACCAGACGAGACTAGCTGTGGGTCATCCTGTCGTTCCCCGGGCCTCACCCCGTTCGCGTCACGGGAGAGCCGGCGGTGGCGTGTGCGTCGGGTCGTGCACGGACTCCCCGGCTGCCGTCGCCAGTTCCGGCGGCAACGGGATCCGACACTCGGCACCATCGCAGGCCCGCACCCGCTGGAACTGGTCTCGCATCAGCTCCAGGATGCGACCGTATCCCTCGACAGCCGAGCCGTCGGGGTGCACCAGGTTGGTGTACTGCTGCGGGTCGACCGCCATGTCGTAGAGCTCCTCCTCACCGGTCGCGATGTTGGTGTACAGGTACCGATCGGTGCGGATCCCGACGACATAGCGGATATCCGCGTCAGCAGGCGTTTGCAGGGCGGCTCCGGATTCGTCGGTGTTACGGACGACCTCGCGGGGGCCCGTCTCGGTGAGGACGGGCCGGGTCCAGCCGCGGTCGCCGTCACGGGCAACCGCCAGCATGGACTGTCCGTCCTGCACCAGCCGTGGCGTGACATCAGCGAAGTCAGCGATCGTCGGCGCGAAGTCGATGGACAGCAGCGGGTCGTAGCGAACCTGGCCGGCAGGGATGCCGGGGCCCCGCATCAGTGTCGGGGTCTGCAGTGCGGGGCCGTAGGGCAGGGTCTTTCCCTGACGAATGCCCTGCTCGCCGAGAAAGTAACCGTTGTCGGAGGTGAAGATCACCAGGGTGTCGTTCAGCTCACCGGTGTCCCTCAGCGCGCCCAGAATCCTCTGGACCTGGGCGTCCACCACTCTGACCGCCTCCGCCCGCTGACGGGTGACCTCGCGCATCGCCTTGAGCTCTGCCCGGTTCGGCCGCGGGATCTTCCTCAGGAACGCGGGTTTGTCCGCTCCCCGGTCCGGGTCGAGCCAGGTGGCGCCCGGTGCCTCCCGGATCACGGCGTCGAACCGACCCCGCACGTCGTCCGGGACCGCCGGGGTCACGAGGTCGTGTCGTCTGCCGTCGTCGTCAGTGACCAGAGGCGGGTCATCGGCCTCACGAGGCACCCCGGAGTGCGGCGCGGTGAAGGACAGGTAGAAGAAGAACGGCCTGTCGGAAGCCGACCGCCGCTTGACCACGTCGCTGGCGAGCCGGCCGTAGACCCGGGTCTGATAGCGGTGGGCGTAGTTGTCGAATCCTTGCCCGTTGCGGCTGAGGGTGGTGTCGAGGTACCGATAGGTGGCGCCGCTCTTCGGATGGTCAGGCGGGAGTCCGCCGTCGATCGACGCGCGCCAGGTGTCCCAGCCGGGAGGCACGTATCTGAGGGAGTCGCCTTGAGCCCTTCCGGGTCTCGGCTGGAAGCCGTACCCGTTGAGGTACTTGCCCAGGTAGACGGTGGAGTACCCGCTGTCGTCCAGCCAGGTAGCGATCGTGGAGCGGTCGTCGAAGCTGGTGAACCCCCACGGGGGCTCGTGCGACCACACCCGATGGTTGTGGGCGTACTGCCCGCGCAGCACCGAGGCCCGGGCCGGACAGCACAGTGGGTAGGGCGCCAGGGAATTCGCGAATCTCACGCCACGGTCCCCGATGAGGGCTTTGGTGCGCGGCATGTAGGACAGGTCGTCCGCGCGCGCGTCGTCGACCATGATCATCAAGACATTGGGCCGCGTCTGCACGGGTACGGAGCCGCTGGCCACGGTGTCCGCCCGGTGCCCGGGACTGGTGGCTGTCACTTCGACCGAGATGTCTCCGGCCCTGCCCAGGCAGCTCCTCGGAGCAGAGAACGCCGTCACCCGGCTCTCAGCCGGCGAGCCATACTTGCGGCTGGCGCACACCCACGGGCGACCTTCCCCGGTCCTGAAGGAACGTCGGGCCAGGGGCCCGTGCCGCGTGGTCGCGACGTACTCCGCACGCCGCCCGCCTCTGGTGTCGAACGCAATGCGGACATCGCCGGTCCACCTGTAGCCGACGTGCCGGACCTCGACCCCAACACGTGGCCCGGTGTTGTCCACGACCAGTCGAAGAATTTCGTGCCTGCCGCTCCCGTCGCGTGGGTCGCTGACACTGGCCGTGTCTGCCGCCACCTGGGCGGCGACGAGCGAGAGGGCGATGACCAGCACCAGGACAGACCAGTTGCGTGACATGAGCAGATTCCCCCGTGGTAATCAGGATCATTTCGCGCCCAAAGGCGAAGGGGTACCCCAATACAGGCAGAAGTAACCCACGTGGTCGCCCCACGAGGCAGATTTCTTCACCACGTCCTCGCCACCCGCCGAGAGGCAAGGACCCCCGAAGACGGCAGAGGGCCTCCCCCGCGTCCGCTGGTGGGAGGCCCTGTGGCAGGTGAAGGATTCGAACCTTCGAAGGCAAAGCCGACGGATTTACAGTCCGCTCCCATTGGCCGCTCGGGCAACCTGCCGTGCTGAGTGGCCGAACCTGGTCCGGCAACAGCAAGACGAAAGGATAGCGTCGGATGCGCACTGACCGAAAACCGGAGGAACCATGGCCGACTCGTCATTCGACATCGTGAGCAAGATCGATCGCCAGGAGGTCGACAACGCGCTCGGGCAGACCGCCCGGGAGATCGCCACCCGGTTCGACTTCAAGGGCACCGGCG